>JBBDOC010000016.1:0-7239 GCA_040877295.1 Nitrosopumilaceae archaeon | reverse complement strand
TAATCTTTTCTGCTTCTTTAAGCACTTCATCTGTAGGAGAATAATAGTTTTTTATTTTTTTATGTACAACTTTTTGTGTATGTTTACCATCTTTTTTTAGATGCATGGAATCATCAGCAATTGAGGCTCCAAAGAAATGAATGCTTTCAATAATGTTCTTTGTGTTTTTCTTTGATGCAAGTTTTCTTATTGCACTTAAAATTACCTGTGAGCCTAATGAATGACCCATAAGACGTATCTTTATTTTTGGATTTTTTTTCTTAAAATCCAAAATAAATTGTGCTAAATCTGTACCGTTTCTTTCTGCAATTTTTTGTCCTACTAAAAGTGCTCGCAATGCAGTTTTTTTAATATGTGCACCTTTTGTGTTTGAATCATAGCTATATCCTATAACTGGATGTTTGTAATGAAGTTTGTAGAGTTGTTTTTGTGCAATAATGAATTTTGAAACAGCATCTTTTTTGTTATTACGTAGACCATGTACCATAATAACAATTTCAGAAACTTGCAGTTTTGCAAAATATTTTTTTGGATAAAGATAATACAATTTGTTTTTTAATTTCTTACCAGTTAAAAGATCATAATATCCTCGTGTAGAAATTCGCGGGATTTGCTTTTGTATTTTCAAATTTAGCTTTGAAATTTCCTTTTGTGATTTTGAATATCTGATTCTTCAACTTTTGAGAACAATGGAGTTACAGTGCCAATCTTATGATCTTTTTTTATTAGAAAACTAGATGCCAAATCCCATGGTTGTTCTGAAACTTTGTTATTCATTCCAAGTTGTAGCCATATCTTTTCTGCAGAAGCTGGCAAAAAAGGATACAAAACAATTGCAAAACTTGCAACTGCATTTGTAGAAAGATATACCGTAGTTTTAGTACCGCTGCCATTTTTCCATGGCTCTTTATGTTGAAAATATTGGTTAAAGTATGCTGTAAATTCAAGAATTTTTTTTACTGCTCTGTCAAGATGGTTTTGCTCCATTAAATTGCCAACCTCTGAAGATAATTTTTTTATCTTTTCTTCGGCTTCTTTATCATGATTGTCAAAATCTTCTGGTCCAGGTATTTTCCCATCAAATGTTTTTTTCGCAAATCCAAGTGCACGATTAACCAGGTTTCCAAGGTTTCCAATCAACTCTGAATTTATTTTAGTCGCAAATTCATCCCAATCAAAATTCAAATCATCTTGTGAATATGGAGTTATAGAAACAAGGTAGAATCGTAAATAATCCGCAGGATAATATCCTAAAAACTCTTTTAATCCGATGTACCAGTTACGACTCTTTGATATTTTTTTTGACTGTAGTGTGAGATGACCACGTGTTGGGATATAGTCTGGAAGCTTGTACTCTTGTTTTATTCCAATTCGCATTGCAGGCAAGAAAAGATAGTGATGATATACGATGTCTTTTCCTATAAAGTGGTATATATCAGCAGAGTTCCAAAACTTTTTTCCATCAAATCCTTTGTCATTTAGAAATTTTATGGCAGATGAAATGTAGGCTAGATGGTTGTCAAACCACCCATAAAACACCTTTCCCTTTGCATCGTCTATTGGTATTTGAACACCCCACGAGATATCTCGCGTAATATCCCAGTCAACTAGCCCACCTTTTATCCAGTTTTGGACATACTTTTTTACATCTTTTTGCAAGTTTTGGTTTTCATCAAGCCATTTGTTAAGTTCATCTGAAAAGTTTTTGAGCTTGAAAAAGTAGTGTTTTGTTTTTTCTTTTACTGGAGGTTTATGACACAGTGCACATTTTGGGTTTTCGATTTCTTCTGGCACTCTACCACATTTTTCACAAAGATCCGAATACTGATCTTCTGCTTTACAGTAAGGACAAACGCCTATTACATATCTATCAGGAAGGAATTTTTTGTCATTATTACAGTAAAACTGGATGATTTCTTTTTCGTAAATATGACCAGCCTTGTATAGCTTTTTAAAAACATCTTGAACAAATTCGATATTTTCATTTGAGCTTGTCTTGTAGAAAAAATCAAAATCAATATCAAACGCTGTAAAGTCCTCATAATCGCGCTTGTTCCAATATTCCACATACTCTTGTGGGCTTTTTTTTTCTTTTTCTGCCTGAATCAAAATAGGCGTGCCAAAATCATCTGATGCACAAATGTAATATGCCTCAACTCCTTTTTGTTTTAGAAATCTTGTTGTTATATCAGCTGGAAGATATGTTGATGCGACATGACCTAGATGAATCTCACCGTTAGCATATGGAAGTGCGCTTGTAATTATTGCCTTGTCACTCATATTATTTTCAGAATTAATGTAGCTTAAGAAGCTACCAGCTGTTCATATATGAAATCTGTTCTTTTGTAAGCTTGTCTGTTTTGACACCCATTGCTTCTAGTGCGTCGACTGCCACCTGCCTGTCAATTTCTTGCGGCACAGTCATTACCTTGTTTTGCAGTTTTTTATGATTCTTTAGTATGTATAAGATAGAAAGTAGTTGGTTTGAAAATGATAGTGCCATAACTTCAGGTGGATGGCCTTCTGCTGCAACTAAATTTCCTAGTCGCCCTTTTCCTATCAAGTATATTTTCTTGCCATTCTGCAACACACACTCATCAAGGTTTGCTCTCACCTCTCTAACTGACTTTGACTTTTTCAAAAGAAAGTTACTGTCAATTTCTACATCAAAGTGACCAACATTTCCAAGTATTGCGCCATCCTTCATACTTTGTATGTGCTCTTTTCTAATCACACCACTCATTCCTGTACATGTGACAAAGATATCGCCAATCCTTGCAGCCTGGCTCATCGGCATTACCTCAAATCCGTCCATGTGGGCCTCCAGTGCTTTTATTGGATCAACTTCTGTCACTATAATTTTAGAGCCCATTCCATGACACCTTGCCGCAACGCCTTTCCCGACCCATCCGTATCCTACAATGACAACTCGCTTTGATGCAAATAACAGGTTCATTGCACGAAGGTATCCATCAACTGTGCTCTGTCCTGTTCCGTATCTGTTATCAAAGAGGTGTTTTGTGTATGCGTCGTTTACTACAATTACAGGATAGCGAAGTTTTCCTTGTTTTTCTATTGCCCTTATCCTGTTTACTCCTGCTGTTGTTTCCTCTGTTGCGCCAAGAATTTTTAATGATTTGTATTTTTTATCAAAATGAGCCTTGACATTCATGTCGGCTCCATCATCGGTTAGAATTGTTGGTTTGTGATTTAGTACTTGATCAATGCACCAATCATACTCTTTTACTGTCTCACCTGTCCACGCATAGATATGGATTCCTTGCGAGGCAAGAAATGCTGCAATATCATCCTGTGTTGTTAATGGGTTGCCACCACATGCGACTACTTTGGCACCAAGTTCTTTTGCACCCATCAACAAGACAGATGTCTCTTTTGTTATGTGCAAGCAAAATCCCAAAGTTATGCCCTTGAATGGTTGTGATTTTTTTAGCCTGTTAATCGTATTATCAAGAATTTGCATGTGGCTTCTTGCCCACTCATAGGAAAGTTTGCCTTTTTTTGCAAGCTTTGGGTTTTTTATCTTACTCAATATACATCACATCGATCCACACTATAAAATTCTATCAAATCCATTCCTAACCTAAATAAATCCACACTACAAACAAGATTTATGACTTGGAAAAAGATTGCAGAAAAAAATTCAATTGAAAAAGGAAAAGGGAGAGAGTTTAAAATCGATGAAAAACGAATTGCAATCTTTAATCAAGACGGATATTACGCACTGGATGCATTATGCGCTCACCAGGACGGTGCAATTGCACCTGGAAAACTGGAAGGAGACATAGTTGAATGTCCATTACATTTTTGGCATTATAATATCAAAACAGGCAAGCTTCTTGACTATCTTAAAGATGTCAAACTGCAAACATACAAAGTCGAGGAGCGAAAAGATGGCATCTATGTTGATGTTTAATCCCAGTACAACTTTTATGCCAACAATTTGCTATGGCTTTAATGAATCAAGTACTAGATGAGATCAGCAATCAGGATTATAAGAAAATTATCCAGTCAATAGAGGTTTTTATTAAAAATAAAATTTCAGAAAGCAGCGCCAATGGAGTAGTTTTTGGATTAAGTGGCGGTATAGATTCTGTAGTTGTTGCATACTTGTGCTCAAATATTTTTAAAAAAAACGCACTTGCATTGATAATGCCAGATTCTAAAATTTCACCAAAAACCGAAACGCAAGATGCATTAAATATTGCAGCAAATCTTGGCCTTGATTACAAACTACTTGACATTAATCCAATTCATGCTAGTTTTTCAAAATATCTAGAGCCTAATGAAATAGCATTAGGAAATCTAAGAGCAAGAATACGTGCAAGCATTCTATACTACTATGCAAATGCAAAAAACTATCTTGTTGTTGGAACAAGTGACAAAAGCGAATACCTGATTGGATATTTTACAAAATTTGGCGATGGTAGCTCAGATCTGATGCCAATTGCATCATTATACAAAACACAGGTAAGGAAGCTTGCAGAAACACTTGGAGTTTCTGACTCTATCATATCAAAGAAAAGCAGCCCACACCTTTGGAAAGGACACACCGCTGAAGAAGAGATTGGGTTTTCATATGAAGTGATTGATTCTACGCTTTACTGTATTGTTGATAAGAAACTATCATTAGATGATACTGTCAAAAAAACTGGGGCGGATAAAGCATCTGTAAAGAAAATCTACCAACTATACAAAAAAAGCCAACACAAGAGAATAACTCCTGATAAATTGGAATGAAAAGTATCTGAATTGAAAATCTTTGATACGCTAAGTGAGTCTGAAAAAGAACTAGATTCCTCAAAAATACGAATCTATCTTTGTGGAGTAACAGTTTATGATGAAGCGCATATTGGTCATGCAAGAACCATTATAGTATTTGATGTATTACGACGTTTTCTTGAATCAAAAGGAATTCCAGTTGAGTTTATACAGAATTTTACCGATGTTGATGACAAGATAATCGATCGTGCTCAGAAGGAAGGTGTTACAGCCTACGATATTAGCGTACGATACATTGAAGAGTATTTTCGTGATTTTGATGCACTCAATGTAAAAAGGGCAACAAGATATCCAAAGGCTACAGAGCACATCAATGACATGATTACTTTGATTGATTCGCTTGTAAAAAAGAAAATTGCCTATGTGTCAGAAAACGGAGTGTATTTTGCAGTTTCAAGCTTTGCAGAGTATGGAAAACTATCAAAGAAAAAAATTGATGAGCTTATTTCTGGCTCACGGGTTGATGTTGATGAAACAAAAAATGATCCACTTGACTTTGCATTATGGAAGTTTTCAGAAGAACCACCATTATGGGATAGTCCATGGGGTAAAGGAAGGCCAGGCTGGCACATTGAGTGCTCTGCCATGAGCATAAAGTACCTAGGTGAAAATTTTGAGATTCATGGTGGCGGAAGAGACTTGATATTTCCGCACCATGAAAATGAGATTGCACAATCTGAATCTTTTACATCAAAGCCATTTGCAAAGATCTGGATGCATGTGGGAATGGTTACAATAAATGGTGAAAAAATGTCAAAATCGCTTGGAAATATCAGAACAGTCAAGTATGTTTTGCAAAAATATGGTCCAAATATAATTAGATTATTTTGTCTTTCAGGCCACTATTCAAAACCAATTGATTACTCTGAAGATCTTTTAAAAGAAAACATTGTAAAATGGAGGCAGGTTGAAACATGCTATTATGAGTTGTTGCTTGCCGAAGGAAAAGACCAGAACAAAGTAATAGAAGAGACTATTTTGCAGTGCAGCTCTGAATTTTATTCTGCACTAAGTAATGATTTTAACACATCGCTTGCACTAACAGCATTTTTCAAGCTTGTAAAAGAGATAAACCGACTTGCTGCTGATGAATTATTATCAAAATCAATTGCAGAAAAAGCACTTCCAGAACTCGAAAGAATGTTTTTGGTGTTAGGACTAGTCATTCCAAAAATTACAAACGATGAAATCAATTCAATAAATGATTAAAACAAGAAACGAGAGTCATTAAGGCAGCAGATAAAGTATCAAGAAGCTGATAATATCAGAGAACAGATTTCCAAGATGGGAATTGAACTAATTGACCATAAAAACAGAACAGGGTGGATGAAAAAAGAGAAAATTCAACCAGATAATTCCTAAAGATTCAAAGAATTTTGTGACGTTTAAGATCTAGTGCGAATTTTTTTGCATTTGTATATTTGATGCTTTTTATTCCAATAGAATTTGCAACGTGAATATTTGAAATTTTATCATCAATAAAGAAAATTGCAGATGATTTGAATGGCGCATTACTAAGTACGTATCTGAATATCATTTTGTCTGGTTTTGCAAAACCTATCTTGTGAGAATAGAATTGAAATTCAAAGCTATCTAAGAGGCCAATTTCTTCAAGAATTGCATGTGTGGTTTTTTCAAGATTTGAAAGCACGCCTACTTTGACTTTATTTTTCTGTATTTTTTTTACTATTTTTAGTATGGAATTGTTTAGTTTTGCTTTATCTTTGAATATATCATAGATTAGAGATTTTTTGACTTTCTGTAATTCTAAACTGTTTACCTTTTTACCTATTTTTCGCCAGAATTCATTTTCAGGTATTTTTCCTGTGTGTAAATTTACAATTTCTTTTTCACATTCACATGTTAGAGTCTTTTCTTGGACACCAAATTTTTCAGAAACAACATGATACAGCCATGTGTCACGCCAATTGACTAAAACTCCACCTATATCGAATAATACTAGTTGAAACTGTGACAATGTCGTACATCAAATGTAGTTATAATTAGGTCAGGTTTTTTTCTTTGAAGCACTAACAAGTGAGATTACGTCTCTGTCACGCAGTTGGTAATTTGTTGGAAGCCGTAGATTATACCGCAAATCCTTTGCATAGAGTAAACCTTTGAGCAAATCAGTATGGATTTCTTTTGCCAAATCAGTTACAGTGGCTCCATCCTTCATTAAAATAAGATCTGGCAAGATGCGTCCTTTTTTGTCTGATAGTTTTTCTTCGTTTGCCACAGGATAAATCGAGTTCATTTTTAGCAATTTGAATACAGTCACATTGATTGCAAATTGTACGCCTGTTCTCATGTATTCGCCCATAATGCCTTTTTTGATAAAATTCAGGGCATCTTTTTGTTTGTTGTTAAGATCTTCTGGCTTTAAAATTTCAAACTGCTCAGAGCCTGGCGAATATTTTATCAGGCCCTTTTGTTCTG
>JBBDOC010000015.1:0-7329 GCA_040877295.1 Nitrosopumilaceae archaeon | reverse complement strand
AACCAATCAGTGTGATATTTTATACTAAATTTACCAGAAAATCTGTCTCCACCAATCAATAAAATTTAGAATATATTCTAGAGGATTAAGGTTTCTTCTTGTTCTTTTTCTGGAATATGTTCAAAGAGTGGTGTTCTACCTTTTGCAAGTTCTAACGCCTTTCTGTATACTTCAGCAAGGTCTTTTCCTTCTGCTATTATTTTAGAATCCAAAATAGCAATCCATTTACCACGATATTGTTCCTTATTTTCTAGAGACAGTAAATATTGGCTTTCTACACTACTCATAATATTACTACTCCATCTGAATATATTAATATATTAAGATATATTCGTCGGTTTAACATGTTTAGTTTTTTAAACTAGTATTTTGAACGAGTGTGATTCCACTAGATGTATTTTTTAGAATGAATATCTTTACGCTGAGGAAAAATTGATCGATTTTTGTAATAATCAAATCCTGGTGTCCTCTCAATATGTTAAATTGTCTTTTAGCTGCTAAAACTTTCTAATTGTATAGGCTTCAATAAAATGGATCTTTTTTGGTTTTTGTTTGGTTCCCCATTCATTTTCTGTATGGCCTGCATTTCCATCATCTAGTCTATCCCAATCAAATTTTGGAATCTTTACTTCATCCACGCTTTTTGATAAAATTAACAAAAGATAAGGAGCAGGTTTGCACTGCCATGCAAATTAAAGTGAGCTTGCTGCAGCTTGTTTTCTTCTACCGGCTCTTCCAATAAGCCAAAGAATTATCATTACAATAAACGCAATACCAAATCCGATAATTGCAGGTATAACAAGTTGAGATGTGTTTGATCCGCCCAAGCTGACTCCCTCAGTTGCAGGTTCTTTTTCATCTAATACACAAGCACCATCCTCAAAATGAGTCCCAGGACCACATCGTTCATCTAAAACACATGATCCGTCTTTTAGTATAGTGCCAGGACCACATTTGCTAGTTTCTTCTTCCATGGTTGGAGTTTCCTCCATTGGCATCTCTTCTGGAATCTCTTCTTCGGTTGGTACCTCTTCAGTTGGTGTTTCTTCTGGTGTGATTTCTGGTTCTTCCATAGGTACTTCCTCTTTGATTGTTATCTCACCAAATGTGCCATCAAGTAATTGTGAACCAATAATTTCAACTTCTTCTGTTCCTGTTTGAAGCTCAATTCTCAAAGTTCTTGACTCTGATGTAGTTTCTGTTTCCTCAAATGTTGGTTCATCGCCATCTGATAAAATTATGAATGATTCGTCTGAGCCTTCAAATGTTGAATCAAAATATTCTCTATCAAATGTAATTTCTAATATTCCAGGAGCACCTGTTACCTCAACTTCTAATAATATAGATATAAAATCAAGATCTGCTGAAATTGCATTTATTGTAACACCGTCTGCTTCAAAGTCAATATTGTATGCAGTTCCGCTGACATCAACAGGAATTGTGCCAGGCTCTGCATAAGCAAAAAGTGGCGCAAGCACTATCAGTAATGCCGCTGAAAGTATCTTTTTTGATATCAAACCCTATATCACGCCTCTTAGAATCTGTATTATCTTTTCTGCTATAATATTTGCAGCTAGTGACTGAGCTTCTTTTGTCTGGGCACCAATATGAGGTGTACAAATAACGTTTGGAAGAGTTGCAAGTTTGTTACCTATGGCAGGTTCTGTTTCAAATACATCTAGTGCTGCACCACCAAGATTTCCTTTTTTTAGTGCATCATAGAGTGCTTCTTCATCTATTACCCCTCCTCTTGAAGTATTGATTATTTTTGCAGTCTTTTTCATTGTAGATAATTTTTCTGCATTGATTAAATGATATGTAGAGTCAAGCAACGGAACATGCAGTGACACATAGTCTGAACTTGAAAGTAGTGTACCAAGATCTGCTTTCATCAACCCAACCTCTTTTGAAAATGCCTCATCAATTGGAATAACATCGTATCCGATAAGGTTCATGTTTAGTCCTTTAGCTAATCTGCCTAGTCTTTTTCCAATATTTCCTAGTCCAATAATACCAAGATATTTTCCCTTGAGCTCAGTTCCCATCAATTCTTTTTTGATCCACTTGCCATTTCGTATCTCCCTGTCTGCAAATGGAATCTGTCGTGCAAGTGCAAGCATCAACCCTAGTACAAGCTCAGCTACTGCAGTCATTGCACCCTCTACTGCATTAATTACTCGAATTTTTTTCTCTTTTGCTGCAGCCTCATCAATGTTGTCAAGGCCAACACCAACACGTGCAATGATTTTGCATTTTGTTGCATTATCAATTAGTTCTTTTGTAAGCTTTGTTCTGCCTCGTACAATTACAATATCATAGTTTGAAATTTTTTCTTTTATCTGATCTGGAGTTATTTGCGGCTCATAGCTAACCTTCAAACCATTTTCTTGCAAAACCTTGCTTAAAACAGGATCAACTTCATCGCAGATCAAGACGGTTTCATTAAAACCCATGCAAGCTTGCCTTTATTCACTGAATATATTCATTATGAGAAAAATGAAAATAAAAATAAGAAAAAAAGGAAATTAAATTCCTAGTTCTGCTGCTAGTTCGGCTGCACGGTCATCAGTATACAATCCATGCAAGTTAACCTTTGGATGAGCAATGCTGTTCATGCCCATTGGTGGTACTGCATCACTTGGGTTGCCAAGTAAGTATGCATATGATGCTACTGGAGGATCAACTTTTAGTTGGGCATTCAAGCCAAATGGATCACCTACAACAATTACTGTTGCTGCACCAGAGAAGATTGCTGCATAGTCGTGATTTACTGCGACGTATACGCCTGGCTCATCAAAGACCACATCTGCAATCATGTTCTGTGAACCACCAAGCAACCATGTTTCGGTACCTTGTGCTTGTACCCTGTTTGCTTGTGTAACACGGTCAATGATTTCACCTACAATGTGCCAATAGACTGGCTCATTGCCTTGATTCTCGATGAAGAATCTCACGTGCTGGCCTTGTTCGATAAAGAGCAGCTGAGACTGGTATTGTTTCAAGTCTGCAGAATTCCATGGCTGTGCAACAAAGATATTCTTGTTTTTGTCACCAAGAACCAACTCATTGTGTGTCTCGTTTGGGACATAACCAAATGCAAAACCGTTAACAACTGTTTGTGTTGTTTCGTGTTTCATCATTTTACTCATGTCATAGTTTCCATCCTCAGTCAAATACAACTGATTGTACTGTAACGTGAACTCTAGCGCATCAGGAGAGTAGAATTGTCTGTCTACTACTACTTGGCCACCATCAACTTTGGTCTTTTCAACCATTAGTTTCTTGTATCCATCAATTGGATCAACGATGGTAATACCATACATTCCGGAAAGTACGTGCTGATCCATTGCAGCTACGTTGACACCAGAACAGTGGTATTTGTAAACACCAGGCACTTCAGCAACATAGCAATATGTCTTTGAAGTTCCAGGCATTACTGCGCCAAAGCTTGGTACTGCAGTCATTTGTGATGCATGCATATCGTTTCCGTGTGGTGTTGCTTCGCCATCTGGTACGGTGAGTGTCATCATTACGACATCACCCTGAGTTACCCTCAGTGTTGGTCCTGGTACTTGGCCACTAAATGTCATAGCGTGGTAAGTTGCACCACCCATGATAGGTAGCTCAGTACTTTCGCCAGTAACATTGAACTCTACAACATTTCTTCCACTTTCGATATTTGCGCAATCAACTGCTGCAAATGCCTGAGGCATTACAAGTTCAAGTCCACCCATATCTCGTATAGCTTGCAACACATCTACATCCATCTTGGATGCATCAAGTGTTGTTCCTGCGAGTTGGGTTTGTGTGTATGTGCTTCCGAATAGCGTTGCACTAAGTGCTGCAACTGCAGCAATAGTGAAAATCATACTATAACGCTTATTCATTGCGATCGATCCAAAACTCTTGATATATAATAATTGCTTTTTTGATAATAGTCCATATTCAAAACTTGTGTGAAAAAAGAATGAATAGTAGCAATTCTAACCTGATTTTGATTTGAAATATCGAATTGACAAGGATTCTTTAGGAAATGTAAAGATTCCTGCTACTGCCTACTATGGTCCATTTACAGCAAGAGCTCAAAAACAATATCATGTCACTGGAAGACCAGCTCATGTAAATTTGATAACAGCGTTTGTTATGATAAAAAGATCAGCTGCTGTTGCAAATATCAAAACACATTCAATTGACAAAAAACTTGGAACCACAATCATTTCAGCATGTGATAAAATACTTTCAGGTAAATTTCATGATCAATTTGTAGTTGACGCAATAAACTCAGGAGCTGGAACTGCCTTTAACATGAATACTAATGAAGTCATTGCAAATGTAGCGCTTGAGATTTTGCACAAAAGAAAAGGACAGTACGAATTCTTACATCCAAATGATCATGTTAACATGTCACAGTCAAGTAACGATACATTTCCAACTGCGATGCATGTTGCTATTTTGTTTAATCTAAAAAATACAATTTTAGCGATAGATAGTCTGATAAAATCATTAAATAAAAAAGCAAAACAGTTTTCAACATTTAAGAAGATTGGAAGAACTCACCTTATGGATGCACTGCCAGTAATGTTAGGTAGCGAATTTGCAGCATATGCGACATCAATTACTAGAGCAAAAAACGCAATTTTGCTTGCACAAAAAGAACTAGAATTTGTTGCACTAGGCGGAACTGCAGTTGGAACTGGCGCAAACACTCCACGAGGATACAGAAATAGTGCAATAGCTGAACTTGCAAAAATAGCAAATCTTCCACTAAAACCAGAAAAAGATATGCAACATGCTTTACAGAGCAAGTTTGCTGTTGCAAATATTTCATCTGCCTTAAGAAATCTTGCACTAGAGATAAACAAGATCGCAAATGATATCAGACTGATGGCATCAGGGCCAATTGCTGGCTTCTCAGAGCTTGAAATTCCTGCAGTGCATGCTGGTTCTTCCATAATGCCTGGCAAAGTAAATCCCTCCCTTGCCGAATGCATGAACATGATCTGCTTTAACATAATAGGAAATGATACTGCTGTTGCACATGCAGTCCAGGCAGGCCAGTTTGAGCTAAATGTAATGCTTCCTGGAATGCTAAAATGCGTTCTTGAGTCAACAGATATGCTCAAAAACTTTGTTCCAATATTTTCTACAAACCTAATTGATGGCCTTGATGCAAACAAAAAGAAGCTTCAACAGTATGTTGAAAATAGCCCAGTTATCGTAACGTTACTTTCACCAAAAATTGGATACCTAAAATCTGCTGAGCTCTTCAAAGAGTCATTAAAGACAGGCAAGACTATACGAGAGCTTGCTGTATCAAAAAAACTACTTACCAGTAAAGAAATAGATGCGCTTCTAAGATAGATTGCAAAATGGCAAAAATATGGCTTGAGGTATATGGCTGTTCTGCAAGTTTTGCAGACTCTGAGATGATTGCAGGGCTCTTGGTTAACGGAGGTCACACTTTGGCAAATAATTCTAAAGAATCAGACCTGAATCTGATTGTAACCTGTTCTGTAAAGGATGCTACTGCAAACAAGATGATTCACCGAATAAAAAAACTAAAAACAAAGCCACTTGTCGTAGCAGGCTGCTTTCCAAAGGCAGAAAAAGAAACAGTCGAAAGGTTCTCAAAAAAGGCAAGCCTCATGGGCCCAAACTCTCTTGGAAAAACACTTGAGGTCATAAGCTCGACGCTAAATGGGCATAGGCAAGTAGAGCTGGATGATACAGATCTGTCTAAAGTTGGATTGCCAAAGGTGCGCTTGAATCCAGCTATTGGAATTGTAGAAATCGCAAGCGGTTGTATGAGCGAATGTACGTTCTGCCAAACAAAGCTATCAAAAGGAGACCTGACAAGCTATAGGATAGGCGATATTGTAAGACAGGTAAAAAATGAGATAGATGAAGGTTGCAAAGAGGTGTGGCTTACATCAACTGATAATGGATGTTATGGATTAGATATCGGTACTGATCTTCCAGCACTTGTTGATAATGTGGCCGAAGTTTCAGAGGACTTTATGATTAGAGTTGGCATGATGAACCCAATGTATATGCCGCGCATTAGAGATGGGCTTCTCAAATCATTTGAAAATGACAGAGTCTTCAAATTTCTTCATGTGCCTGTACAGTCTGGGAGTAACAAGATACTAAATGACATGAAGCGTGGCCATACAGCAGAAACCTTTAGAGATGTTGTAAAAAGGTTCAGAGGCAAGTTTCCAGAATTTACAGTTTCTACAGATATTATAGTTGGTTTTCCAACAGAAACAAAGGAAGACTTTGAAGAGACTGTAAATTTGTTAAATGATACAAGACCTGACATAGTCAATATTTCAAAGTATAGCCAAAGGCCAGGAACTAACGCAGCAAAACTAGACCAAATAGACGTAGCCGAAGTCAAACGCAGAAGCAAGATTATCTTTGATTTAGCAAATGAGATCTCACTTGAGAACAACAAGAGATGGCTTGGGTGGAAAGGCCAGGTATTGTTTGATGAAATGTCAGATGGTCACATCAAAGGCAGAAACTTTGCCTACAAATCAGTTTTTGTGGAAAGACCAGTAAAAATTGGGCAAAAAGAACAGATCGAGATAACGGATGTCACAATTCACAGTTTGATCGGCTCGATCGCAAGTTAATTTTTTTAGATCGGTAATTTGATTAAAACTACGTAAGAAGGTTTTTTATCATATTTTGTAAAGTAGGTTCGAATGGCCTTTCAACTCTCACAGCCCACTTTGGTAATAGGACTTGGCGGTGCAGGCTCAAAACTGGCCATAGATACCCACAAAAACCTTGATGCCGATTGCCTGTTAATCAGCCACGATAAGCATGACCTCAAACATGACTGTAGCACAATTTCGGTAAATACAGGTTCTATTGTAAATCCATCAACATATCTGATCAGAGGTTATGCAGACAAAATCTCTGCTTATATAAAATCAAAGATTTCAAACTATTCATCCATAGTTCTTGTCGCAAATTTGGCAGGAAAGGCAGGTTCTGCTATTGCACCAATTGTTTCGCATCTATGTAAAGAGTCAGGAAAAGATCTAATCTCTTTTGCAATTATGCCATTTAAATTCGAAAAAGACAGAATCTTTCAGGCAGGAATTTCACTAAAGAGATTAAGGGAAAATTCAACATGTATCGTAGTTGATAACGACGCGCTTCTTGACTGCAATCCAGACTTGACACAAAAAGCATGCTATGAAATTGCCAACTCTGCAATAATCCATGTAATTAATTCTCTAAAATCATCGTCTCTTGCATCTGGGACAAACATCTTGTCTACAAGTAAAAGCACAGATGATATTGAAACATCGCTAA
>JBBDOC010000014.1:0-7434 GCA_040877295.1 Nitrosopumilaceae archaeon | reverse complement strand
AACAAGGAATACGAGGAAGGAAAGACAGGTATTCGATGGAAGCAGGTTAGATAATCTTTAGGTTATGCAACAAATCTTGTATGATCATAATTTGAAATTATGAGTATAATGATTTATCGACTTTTGGGATCTGGTTTAAAAAAAACACAATCAAAGTATTTTAACAACGGTTCAGGAATGACTGTAATGGAGATGTTGGAAGGATCGGAGTATTCTTCTATGTCTGCAGCAGAACTTCTTGGGCGCACGCTAAATGATGTAGAAGCAAAGCACGCTCCTAAAATACTCTATCTTAAGGGACCAATGGAGATTCCACTGCCAAGGCCTAGAGTATCAATAATCGGTACTAGACAACCCTCACCTGATGGGCTGCAAGCCACCAAGACATTTGCAAGAACTTTGGTAGAAAAACAAACCGTGATTGTAAGCGGGCTTGCAAAGGGAATCGATACAGCTGCCCACAAGACAGCTATTATGATGGGCGGCAAAACCATTGCGGTTATAGGAACATCCTTAAACAAAGCATATCCACGAGAAAATGCCGAACTTCAGCAAGAAATTATGAGTAAACACCTTGTGATTTCACAGTTTCCTGTAGGTTATCCAACCACTCGAAAAAATTTTGTGATCCGAAATAGAACTATGGCATTAATCTCTGATGCCACAATAATTGTTGAAGCTGGAAATACAAGCGGTTCATTGCATCAATGCTGGGAAACACTCAGGCTGGGACGGCCATTGTTTATCTGGAAGTCTGTCTTTGATAATGCCAAATTGACTTGGCCAAAAGAGATGTTAGAATACGGCGCAATGAAACTTTCTAACCTAGAAGAAATATTTGAATTTCTACCGTCACATCTTGCAATGCCTGACTTGTTCCATTAAGAGATCTTTTGCGTCTTTCCACAATTGAATACGGGTCCTTTTTATCATATTCGCCGTGGGGAGATTCAGAAGCTGCTATGCAGTCAAGAACGGTAAGGACTCAACTCAAAGGCGATGAACACCTAAGACCACAGAATATTTCAATGTCAGAATTAATTGCAAAGCGTATTAAGCAAGATTTAGAAAAACTGCCATTTAGGAATTTATTAACTGAGAATACGATTTTAGTTCCAGCTCCAAGCAGTTCATTGCTTCAACGTAATTCTCTGTGGGTTCCTCAACGTCTGGCAAGAGCACTAGTTAAAATGGGACTAGGAAAAAATTTTGTAGTATGCCTCAGGAGAGCCTATCCAATACGAAAAGCTTCAACTAGTCCACCTGAAGACAGGCCAAAAGCAAAGGAGCACTATGATTCAATGGAAATCGTAAATATTCTAGACAAGCCAGAAGAAATTCTTCTAGTCGACGATGTAGTAACACGTGGATCTACTATCCTTGGTGCTGCAAACAAACTAGCAGATGCGTTTCCCACTGCACGAATACGTGCATTCGCAGCGATGAGGACAATTAGCAACCCTGACGAATTTCAAAAAATTATCGATCCTTGCATTGGAACTATTGAACTTCGTGGCATTGATACATTCAGAAGACCTTAGGAACTAAATTAATTTCAAAAGCAATCACGGAGACTCTTCAAAGTTACACGTACATGCAAAATAGTCTATTACAATTGCTGCAACCTGCGCTTTTGTGACCACAATTGTTGTATAGAACTACCAGCACTCAAAGGGCTGTTACATGCCAGACAAAGACAAGATAGAGTATCCTGATGAGCTTGCCTGTTATGAAATCGAGGCCTACCTTGGACTAAGAATGTACTCGTCGCTAGCACGTGCCAAAAAATATGCAGATAAAATCAGGGGCCAGATCTACACTCAGGTGGACGGGGACGGCGACATCCTGTACTCAAAGGGCATTCGCTTTGTCAACAGGACCGGAATCTATGCGGTAATAAGGTGATCAGATAAACTTAAACGCAAAGGTTCTTGGCTATTTTGATATCTTTTGTCATCAAGTCTTTGCCTTGCTTCTTGAAAGAATCGATATCAAAGTCGATGTTTTTTGCAATATTTTTTCCAAGCTCGACATCTGGATACTCATCATAGGTTCTGCCATCAAGCATCCTCCCACCGGATTTTGGTCTTATTCCGCCCCACTGCTTGAAAAAGACAGAGACGCCTTGCTTTTTGCATTGCTTGATTATTTCTGTAATCCATTCTTTCTTGACAGGCCTAAAGCCATAACCGCTTTCTCCACCAATTATTGCCCAGTTGATTCCCTTCAGATTCAGGTCTCCAACAGATCCAAGTAACGGCTCAAAACTTATGAACCTTGTATGACACTTTACATTTCTTAACTGATCAATTCTCCACCTGAACTGCTGGCTTTCGACACTGACACCCATCCAGATGTGGCCAGGTATTTTGTGACCAAAATAATTTACAAATAATTCTGAAAAATCTGCCATCTTTTTTGGCCTTTTTGTAAGTACCTGATATGTATGCCAGTCAGCCTGAATCATTGTATGAAAACATTTGGCAACAAACTCGACAGTTGATTTTTCATGAAACAAATCAGACATGCTATTTACAAAAATTTTTCTTGGTTTCTTCCATGTTAATGGGAGTGACATGTCATGAAGGTGTTCTGTGTATTCAAAGGCCCTCTTGTACTTGGCAAGGCCCATTACCTTGAGCCTCTCAGAAAGCCTTTCTGCATAGCAGTTCTTGCACCCAGGCGAGATTTTTGTGCAGCCTGTTGAGGGGTTCCAGGTAGCTTCTGTCCACTCTATTTGGGAATTGTTTGCCATGATCTCTTTACTTTTGCTTTATAGATTAAAGTATAGATCATTTTGGTCAGATTATAATAACCACCTCTCAATTTTATGTTTACAAACCAATCCAATACATGGCATTTGATCCATATGACTGGTCAAAAACCAAATTAGAGGAATTTATCAAAAAAATTGATAAAATCAAAGGTGATGGATTAACTACCTCACCAGGAGATATTTGGTCAATAAAAAAATTTTTTATTTTAGATTACTGTATTGGTGGATTTGTACCCATCTTTCGCAAGTATTTTGACAAGTGGTACTACATTGACACACATTGTGGTACAGGTTTAATTGGTTTTAAAGAAAAAGAATTACAAAGTGAAAGATTTCCAGGCTCTCCGTTAGTGTCTGCATTTAAAGCTCAAAGTAATAATTTTTCTAAATACTATTTTTTTGATGAACAGCAAGAAACAGTTGATGCTTTAAAGAAAAGGCTAGATAAATTAAAAGCAGAGACTTCGGCTTGCTCATATGAACTTGATACACGAGATTTTTCTAAAACAGTTGAATTTGTAAAACAGTTTGATGGCTGGAATGGATTTTTCATAGTTATTGATCCTATAGGCTTTAAGGAAATCAAATGGGAGTTAATGCAATCACTGCTGAAAATTAAAACTGCTGATATTTTCTTTACTTTTATGACTCATGTGATAGCCAGACATAGATCTAATGTAGAAGACGGCAATACATTTGAAGAATCGCTTTCTCAATTTTATGGAAATAAAAAATGGATAACTTATTCTGACGGTAGCAACCTAATGGAATTATACAAGCGACAAATTGGAGAATTCCGTGAATATGTTTATGATATTCCAGTTTATCAATTAGGAAAGCAGATTACATATCACATTATTATTGCAACAAACAGTCGTGGAGCAGGAAATATTGTAGAATCTGCACGGAAACTTACAAAAGTTAAAACAGAAATGATTGATGGTGGATTAAAAGTTGTGACTGGAAAAAGAGATGATCTAACTAAATGGTTTTCATAATTCAAAAACTAGAATTGAATTTAACCCAAAAATGGTCTCGGTCTTAACAGATCCGATATTTACATACCACAGGATTAACAATTAACTCATAAATCTCTAATAACTCCAGTTAATCTGAGAGCTATTGCAGGAAAAAAAACTAACAGCCAACGATCTTGAGAAAGAGCTGAAAAAGGCAGCAGATGTATTAAGGAAATCACTTAACGCATCTGAAAATTACAAGCTTGTACTACCACTGTTATTTGTCAAAAAACTAAATGATGATTTTATTGAAAAAGCTGAATCCCTAATTAAAGAAGAAAAACTTAGCAGAGAAGAAGCATATGAAAATCCACGAAGGCATAAATTCTTTTTACCAAAAGATGCGGAATATAGAAAATTACAAGAGGCACTGAAGATGTTTGTCTTGATGCAAAAATTAACAGAATATCATGTGTGTTTGAATATGAGAACTAGACTTTCTAAAATTGGTCTTATTGTAGTAGCAAAGTCTCTTCAATAACTCCCTATTTTTTATCTAATCACTTCAGTATTGTGTTCTTGTCTATTTTTTGAATTTAGCATTGTGATAATTGATTCAAAATGGCTAAATTGTTCTCAGACATTTTTAATGCAATGCCTAAGAATAAAACTGTAGTTATATCAGCAATTGGAATTGCTATTCTGATTATAGGATTGTTTGCTTTAGTGGAACAAACTTCTGGAAATGGTAATTGTACTTCAATTGAGGACATCAACAAAATAACTGAATTTGATCTTAAACTCCTAATTTATCTTCCATCAGATTACATTTTTGTTGCATGTCAGGGAAATCCATTTGAAGCACAAATCATGTATCAAAATAAAGATGTAATTTCTAATAATGAATCATTATTTGGAAATGTACATGAGCATGTCGCTAACGGAGCAATCTATCTTTATGTCTTAAATGAAAAAAACTTTCTTGGTGAGGAACAATTTCAGAAGGCTGTGGGAAATAGTACATCACACATTCTTGAAACAATCAAAGAAGCAAATGAGAAAAATCCATCTCTTAACATGATTCAAGTCAACATACAAGGAAATGTTGGCTGGGCAAACGACATTTGTGATGCATGTGGAAAGCAAATTGCAAATTTTCCAAACAACACAATAGTTCAATATACATCCACACCAGCAAGAATAAAATTCTATGATGAAAATGATGTGCTGTACTTTTTCCAATCAAACATTCCTTTGGATGAGTTAATCAAAGTTACAGAATCATTAAGATGATTATTTCTTTGGAGAATCTTCAAAAATAAAAATTTGTGGTAGGAGTTTAGCAGCCACTCCAATAGGCTTTCTGCGTCAATTAGAGCCCGTCAACAAATCTAGACGGGTTCCTTCGGGCCCACAGGTATTCGTAACCCCAGATGTGCGGGTCCTTTTTTGAAACTAGAAGATTTTGTAGAACACTTTAAGAATACTCATCAGACAGACATTTCACTTGCAAAAAAAGTCTGTGCTAGTAATCAGTTCAATTATTGCTATAGTATCCATAGGAGTTTTTGCAATGGTATTTTCTTTTTCATATCCAAGTCCAAACTACCGACAAGGACTAATTCTACCAGAAGATGAGACAGCATTATCTGTTGTAATGGCAAAAGCAAAACAACTTGGAATTAGCAACATCATGGAAGCAGTGGATTCATACGATCTCTCATCTATTTATAGTAGAAAACTATAATATTATAGTAAATTACTATAATAGGCAGAGACCATGGACGAAGCAACATACAGGATACTGAACATACTGGCAAGGAACCTGGGAAAACCTCTATCGATAAATGAACTTACAGGCAAGATAGAGGAGGCCTATGGAGGAGCGTATTATGCCAACATAAATGAAAAGATCCATGATCTAACTAAAGAAGGGATAATCACACTCTCCAGGGGAGGTAGGTCTTCGCTTACATCTCTTAATTTTAACAATTACCTGATAATCGATTTGCTTGCAGAAATGGAACTCAGAAGAAAGCAGGATTTTCTCAGAGGAAAACAGGAGATGCAGATGCTGATGATGGAGATAGACACCTATCTGCACGGCTGGCTTTTGATCAAATCAATCTCTTTGATGTATCCAGAAAGAAACGCGAAATTAAACAAAGCCGAACTCTTGATTCATCTGAAAAAAACAGAGAGGAAAAAAATGGAGGAAACGAAGACTGGAATTCATGTCATCATAGACACTCTCCAAAGAATACACAACATAAGGATAGATTACATGATACTGGAAGATAAGATGTTTCTTAATCTTCTAAAATCAAATGAAATTAATCCTGCCAGAGAAATGCTATCTAACAAGATAGTCATTTTAAATCCGCAGGATTTCTGGATAGAGATCAAAAAGGTAATTGAAACAGGAATCCAAATAATTGTAAGAGAAGACGAGACAAACCCTGCGAAGATAACCGAGGAAGATCTGGTTTTCAATCTCGCAAGATTCGGCTACGCTGAACTTGGACCTCAAATAAAACAGGGTAGATTGATTTGCATAGAATACATCATTAATGCAATAATGTTTCAAAATGACGCAAGGAGGATGGATGCAATTTCTATAATACTTGCAAAGAATTCAGACAAGACGAACTACGACTTACTGCTTTTTCTGTCACGGAAATATGGTTTTGGAGGCAAGATACTTGGAATATTAAAGGCTTTGAGAAACCTAGTGGCACATGGGATGACAGAAATTAACAATCCCATAAAGCTACTTGAGGCCATGAAAATAGAGGAAATCAAGGCAAATGAGAAGAGCATTAAGGAGAAGTTGAGGCTGTACAATGTCACTTGATAATGCAAAACTGCTAGATTTCCTAGGAGAAATCGATAAAGAACTAAAACGAAAGATTGTCGTGGTAGCAGTTGGAGGAACTGCCATGACTCTTTTGAAGGCAAAACCATCTACAATAGATGTTGATTTTACTATTCCAGGTAAATATTATGATGAGTTTGAGGTGGCAAAAAAGACAGTTCAACCGGGTTTCACAGTCCACACTTTTGTGGACGGTGCAGTGTTTGTCAACATGCTTCCAGACGATTATTTGAAAAGAAGCAAGATGATAAAGACCAGACTAAAGAACATAGAACTCAGGGCACTGCATCCTGTGGATATTGTAGCGACAAAAATTGGAAGACTTGACGAGCGGGATGAACAGGATATAGCGTCTTGTATCAAAAAATTCAATCTGAAAAAGAATCAGATCATAAAGCGTGCAGGCCAACTTGGATACGCTATAAACGAGGAAGTTTTTCAGAATAATTTACAGAATATGATTAAGAAATTTTTTGGAAGGTAAATTAAGAAATGAATTGTGAAAGAGAAAGTTGTGGTCATGGTGTTGCAGATCATCCAAACAATGGTAACTGTATAAAATGCGGTTGCGTAGGATTCTTCAGAAATAATTCAAGACACTAGTAAATTAGAATCTGAAATCAAACATCAAAATCAGGTGTTAAGAAATTAGTGATTTTATAGTATCAAAAAATTAGTGTTAATTTTCGGTTGAAGAAAATGGGCGTCATGAATCGATGTCTTCTGAGGACACCGATTTTAGCAAGGCGAGCCGTGATGTCTTTTGCACCTTGCATCAGGTTGACTTCGATCCCTTTCGGGTGCCGTGTAAATTGCGCCAACCA
>JBBDOC010000013.1:0-38568 GCA_040877295.1 Nitrosopumilaceae archaeon | reverse complement strand
TGAAATTACGATTGCGGTAGAAGTTGTAATTCCTTGTAAGCTAAATAGTCCTACAAGACTTCCTTCGGCAACGCCAATACCACCTGGAATAAATGACAGTGCGCCTAAAATTAACGAGGCTGTGTAAGTAACTAGGGCATTTAGGTATCCTATATCCGTTATAGAAAATGCCAATAAAATGTAATAAATTGCAAGGGAAATAACAAGCCAATAAGATATTGACAGTAATAATGAATAAATGGTAATTTTACCCCATAATGAATTTCTTATTACATCGTAAGAATCTGAAATATTTAGTGTGTATTTAGCGATAAACTTTGATTTACTGCAAAAATTATTGAATTTGTTGAACAATTTTTTTGAAGACATTAACAAAAGTAACGTGATTAACAATATAGCACCAGCAATTATCACGTATACAGCTTCAGAAAATATCCAAAGTGCCGATATTGAGATAATGATTGCGCCTCCTAGATCATAAAGTTTTTCGACTACCATTAATGGAGCGGTTTTTGTTCTTGATACACCAAAATTTTCTTTTAATAATTGTGATCTTATTAATTCACCAACTTTAGCTGGTGTAATAGTTAATGCAAATCCTGCCACATAAATTTCAAAATTCTTTTTTGTAGGTATGTGTATACCTAAATTCTTTAGAAGTAAGCTCCATCTTATGTAAATTGGAAGCCACGAAAGAGTAACTAGCCCAACAACTATAGGAACATAAATGGTTTTAAAGTCTAAAATTTTATTTGATATTGTATTAATATCAGAAAAGACTAGAAAAATACCGTACAAGCCTACAGTAACAACGATAATTAGTAGAAATTGGTTAGTGAATTTCATGATAATTACAATTATTTTTCAAGGTGTGATTATCAATTCAAAATATCTTTTTTCAACGAATTCCAATTCCTATTGTCATTAAGCGATTGTGATTAAATTTGTTTTTATTCAAAATATTTCTACCATCAAATATCAAAAGAGATTTTTTTGCTTTAATAAAATTTTTTTTGGTTAATTTTGAGTATTTTTTATGTTCAGTGGAAATGAAAATAAGACTTGCGTCTGCTACAACAGCATTAAGATCATTTGATAATTTTACTGATTCTGGGAGAGAATTATCTCCTAGAATATAAGGATCATGTACTTCAACTTTATAGCCTTTTTTTAAGAATTCATTTACTACAGTATATGTTGGTGAAAGTCTAGAATCAGTAACTTCTCCCCGAAAACCCAAACCTAGAACAGCAATTTTTGTTCCTTTTATTGGAATTTTATTTTTTATTAGTAATTTTATAGCATCTTTCACACATTTTTTTGGCATAAAATCATTTATTTTCCTTGCAAATTCTATCATATCTACTGACTTTCCTAAATTAGATGCGGTTTCGATAATGAATCTAGGATACACTGGTATGCATAGTCCACCCACTCCAGTACCAGGATAATGTAAATGGCAAAATGGTTGCGAATTAGCTGCGTTTCTTGCCTCCCAGTAATCCACACCAGCCCCCTCACAAAAATTTGCTAATTCATTTGCTAGTGCAATATTAACATCACGATATACTCCTTCAAACAATTTTTCAGCTTCGGCTATAGCAATTGTGGATAATGCTATAACACCTTTTTTAGAAATTAAATTCATTAGTTTTTCAGCAAATTTTAAGCTCTTACTACCTAATCCTGCAACGATAGCAGGATAGTTTTCTTCAATATCTTGAAGTGCTCGCCCTTCGTAAATTCTTTCTGGATTATAAATAAGATAAAAATCACGTTCTGCTTTTAATTTACTATTTTTTTCAAGTAGAGGTAAAATAATTTTTTCAGTCGTTCCAGGTGGAATTGATGGGCAAATAATTACAGCGTCTCTTTTTTTTAATCCATACGATATGTCAGTAACTGCAGCTGTTAAATTTTCCAGATTTATTTTATTCTTTTTTAAAGCTACTGGTACAGCAACTATTTTGATATCAGACTGTTTTGAAGCTTCTACACCATTTGATGTTAAATATAGTTTATTTTTTTTAATCGCATTTAAAAAAATTGTAGAAATGAAAGGTTCTTTCTTATGAGATATACCTTTTTTTATTTCTGCTAATAATTTTTTTGAGGTATCAACTCCTATTACAATATAACCTGCTTTAATCCATGCTGCTGCTATTGGACCTCCGACATTTCCAAGTCCATAAACTGAAATCTTTTGAGAGTTTATTTTGGTTGATTTTAATTTAGATTTTAACAATTTTATCATTGTTGAGTTTTATGACTAATTTAACTTACTGTTATATTATTAGCTAAAATAATCTAGTTATAGAATTTATTCAAAAATTCTTTTTTATTCAAATATTTATAGATGCTAGAATATTTTTCAACCTTTAATCTGTTATCTAAATCAAAAAAATAATAATTGTTATCAACATCACCTATTAGTATTACTTGTATTATATGACTATACCAATCACGAAGATTTCGCTCATTAGAGAGTATACTTTCTGAAAAAAAGGCATATTCATATCCGTTTTCCGCCAAAAAATTTGAAACGTCTAGTTTTATGTCACTTGCAATATAATTAATCTCATAGTTATCTTCTTTTACATAATCTAAGAATTCTATTAATGAGAGAGGCATTCCTTCACTAGAAAAATAGGCATTATTATCTAAATCATACAGAATCCATTTGTTAAAATCTTCTCTGTAAACTTCAATCATTGTATGGCCATTATCATAAGTATTCCATTCGTCCAAGGTTAATGTTTGTACAACTCTAGATTTAACTCCTTGATTTTCTAAAATATTTTGAATCCAATGAGATAGTGTAGCACATGTTCCAAATATTTTAGAATTAAGAGCTTTTTTGTTTATTTCGTTTGTACTTTTATTGTCGTCAGAATTTCCATGTGAATAAATCCACGCTACAGAGGATAATAGTGCATCCACGTTGCTATTATAAACAATCCTTTGTTGATTTTCAATTTCAGGATAAATGAATCTATAAAGTCCCTCATTTTTTAGATCATAAACATTACCAAAGATCGTATATGTTCCTGGTTTAATTACAAGATTATTTGGTAATGGTTTGGATTCAAAATTTTCTTTTGTTAGAAAAATTCTTGTTACCTCATTTAAATTTGCGTAATATACAAAAGGTTTGTTATCTAATTCTGAATATGGTTTAATTGGTTTCTCCTTTAATCCAGTTTCAAAAAGAAGATTTCTGATTTGGCTACGAAAATCAGAATTATTCTCTATAAGAAAAAATAATGATGTAACTACTATTATTATCACAATAATTGAAATAATTGTAGTGGTTTTTCTCAACAATAGACCTTTTCTAATTTAATATATAATGCGTTTACTCATAATTGCTATTTAGCCAAGAAACTGTATCACGCAGGCCATCTTGTAATGTAGTTTTTGGGATATCTCCAAATTTTGAATATAATAATTTTGTGTCTGCGACAAAGTTTCCGATTTCGCCTAGTCTTTCTGGTTTATTTTCAATCGTAGGTTCAATATTCATGATTTTAGAAAGTGTTTTTATCACATCAAGAATTGTGTCTCCTTTTCCGGTTCCCATATTGAATACTAAATTGTCTCCAATGTTTGTTGATATTGCCTTATCAAAAAAAGGTAGTATATCTTTAATGTAAACATAATCCCTTATTTGATCCCCACTACCAAAAACCATCAAGGGTTTGCTATTAACAAATCTGTCATATAATGAAGGAATCAGTCCATTTTTTTGATATGGACCGTATATGTTGAAAAATCTAAAAATAACATAATTTAATCCGTATAGCTCATTATACAATCGTAAATAATGTTCAGATATTAATTTAGTTATACCATATGCTGTTTTAGGAGTAGGCATATGAGTTTCAGAAACTTTGAATGTTTTAGGTTCTCCTATTAACGATGATGCTGAGGTAAAAATTATTTTTTTAACATTATTTTTTCTACATGCTTCTAATACATTAAGTAACCCCATAATATTGATCTGAGCATTTTTTATTGTATCTTCGATTGAAGAAATAAGAGTGTGTGCAACAAGATTAATTACAACATCTACGTCGTGAACAATTTTCATAACACTTTCCAAATTTGTTATATTAAACTGAATGTAATTGGAATGAAGACTACCATCAGTTTGATCAGCTGCTATAACTTGATGTGTTCTTTTTAAACCTTCAACTAGATTACGGCCTACGAATCCTTCAGAACCTAAAATAAGTATTTTCAATAAGCAGATCAAGAATTGTATTGTAAAAAATCTTACTTCTGTAATACCTTAATATGCAATCTAAAAACTTCATTAGTAATGACTAATAAATTGATTCCTTTAGCGGTACCAGATGTTGGAGAGGAGGAGTTAAAAAAGATCAAAGAGGTTTTTGAAACAAAGTTTTTGACAGAAGGTACTACAACAAAGGAGTTTGAAAAAATAGTGGCAGAGTATGTAGGGGTAAAACACGCAATAGCAGTAACATCGTGTACAACTGCGCTTCATACCGTACTAGAATGTTTAGACATAAAAGGACAAGAAGTAGTAATTCCAGATTATACTTATCCGGCTACTGCAGAAGCTGTGATATTAGCAGGTGGAAAACCAGTTCTAGCAGATGTTGATTTACATAGTATGAATATGACTAAACAGATTCTAGAAGATGCTTATGATGATAAAATGTATGTTTTTGTTCCTGTGTCATGGGCAGGGGTTCCATTAGATATAGAGATCTATAAGAAAGCAAAAAAATTAGGACTAAAATGTCTTGAAGATGCTGCGTGTAGTCTTGGATCTAAAATAGGAGACAACTTTGTTGGTAAGATTGCAGACTATTCATGTTTTAGTTTTCATCCTAGGAAGGTCATAACAACTGGTGAGGGAGGCATGATAACCACAGATGATGATAAAATAGCGGAAAAGTGTTATTCGTTTAAACATTTTGGAGCGATTGGTAATTCATTTGAATTCATTGGTACAAACTATAAACTTTCTAACATATTGAGCGCGATTGGATTAGTCCAGATGAAAAAGATTGAAGAAATTATTAAAACTAGAATTGAAAAATCAAAGATCTATCATGAATTACTTTCAAAAATAGATAAAATTAGACCTGCATATATTAAAGAAGGTACACGACAAACATTTCAATCTTATACTTGTTATGTTGAAAAAGAAAATAATAGAGATAAAATTAGAAAAGCTTTGGCTGAACACAATATTGAGAGTCAGATAGGCACTTATGCTCTTCATCTAGAACCTGCTTACAAAAATTTGAAAAGAATTGGAACTCTCAAAAACTCTGAACTTTTGTATAAGAATGCGTTAACTTTGCCACTACACAAAGATCTAACAGAAGATGATCAAGAGTTAATATGTAAAATAATTAAAGAAACCTAGAAGAGGTTTTTACTATTGAATATAGACATAGAAAGTACAATAGATCCTATTGAATATGAAAAAAATCAGCAGATCACTTTTTTTCACTCAAAAAAACATTTAAACTTCCTTTCGGATTTATTAAATTCAAAACCATTTTTTATTACAGCAAGACAAAAAAATCAAATTGTTGGAATAATTCCATTTTTTATTAAGAGTTCAATACATGGAAAAGTCATAAATTCACTTCCATTCTTCAGTAGTCATGGCGGAGTTATCTCAAGAGATAATCAAGTTAAGAAATTACTGTTAGAAAGAATGAATATTTTTAATAAAGAAAATGATGTTTTGTCGTCTTCTATAGTAACTAATCCTTTTGAAACAGATTCTGAAATATATGAAAAATATTTTAAGTTCAATTCTAAAGAGGATAGACTGACTCAATGTACTGTACTACAAGGATTGTCAAAAGATATTTTGTGGAAAAATGTAGAAAAACGTACAAGATATTCAATTAAAAAGGGACAAAAAGATGGAGTAGAAGTAATTAGTGTAGACATCAATGAAGTTGCTGAAAGATTTTATCACGTATATGAAGATGGGATGAAATTGAAAAGTTCCAATCTCAAACCTGTACAATTTTTTGATTTTGTTAAGAAAAATTTTGAACAAAATAAAGATTATGAAATATTTGTTGCTGTAAAAGATAAAGAAGAAATTGCTTACCTCTTGGTTTTTTATTATCGAAAGTTTACTGAATATTATATGCCTGCGTTTAAGTTAAATAAAAAACATCTAAACGGTGTAAGTCAATTAATTTGGGAATCTATGAAAAATTCTATAGATAGAGGTATGTATTACTATAATTTTGGTGGTACTCTCAAAAATCAAAATTCACTATATTTATTTAAGCGTGGTTGGTTTGCTAAAGATTTTCATTATAATTATTACATATTTGGTGATATTCAGAGGATAAATAATGTAGGTATAAACGAATTAAAAAAACATTATCCATACTTCTATGTTTTTTCATATGATAGGATCCGAGTGTAGAAAATTAGAATGTATAAAAAATACTAATTTTTTAATTGCATTTTATAATCAACAGAATTTTTATTTACATATTTGAAACCATTTTTTTTAAAAAATTGAATGGATTTTGTATTTTTTGGACTGATATGAGCAAAATAATTTTTGTGAGGATGTTTCTTCATAAGTAATTTTAATGCTATAGTACCAATACCTTTATGATGCATTTCTTTTTTTATATAAATTCCAATTTTATTTCCATCTTTTAGATTAATAGAACCTGCCCTACATCCATTGTATTCAATAATATACCATACAGTATATGGTTTAGACATAACATATTTTACATGTTCTTTATAGGAAGCTAATTTTGTACGATAAAGATCAGTAATTGAGTTTCTTTCTTTTAAAAGACCATATAAAAATCTACAATCTGAACTTGTAACTAATTTTAGTTTGACTGTAATTTTTGATTTTTCCATAGACTATCAATCTCTATATTTAATATTTTTAAAAAATTATGTAATAATTAAGTTAATTTAGTTTTGTTTAATTCTTTTGTTATAAATATACGATACCAAATTTCCAATGCAAGTATTGATATGATTCTATTTAGATATCTTATATCATTATCGTTATCAATTCGTTCAAATGCTCGTATTACCCAATTATAATTAATTAACTTATTTTTGTAAATATAGCTATTCTTTTCTAACAAAAATGGTTTTGAAATATCTCGTCCTTGCATATTCCAATCCATTAACAAACTAGGACTAAATCCACGTTTCTCATCAATATGATCAACATCTAGTCGTTTTGCAATTTTACGTAAAATTAACTTACCTTGGTTATTTTTTACATTATACTTTTGTTCTATTGGCAAATGATTTACAAAATTCATTAATTCAGGATCTAGAAAAATGGATTTTCCATGTATACCATAATAATTGTAGATAGAATAATTTGTAGGTAAGAAATCAAAAAGAAATTTTCCATTAAAGTCTGCTAGCATTACTTGTTGTAAAGGCTCTAGTGAATTTGAAAAATATTTTTTAAAAAAATTGTAAAAAATAGTCCAATTAAACTTAATTGAAGAGCCAAAGAGATATTCTTGATCTGGAACCCAATCACGGTTGTGACATTCTAAGTAATTAATAGTTTTTATTTTCCAATTATCTTTTGGTCTATGAAGGGTAAGAAATTTTTTATATCTAAAGGTGTATCCGCCAAATAATTCATCGGCACCATCACCAGTGATAAGAATTTTACTCATTTTTCTTGCTTCTTTAGCTACAAAATGAGTATAGGTATTCCATCTAGGTTTTCTGGCAATAGAAATTAATTCAGGCATGTTTTTGAACATAGAACCTATATGAATAATTTTAAAATCAGCGTCAAATTTGTTTGCAATTTTTTTGGCTTGTTTTGATTCATCAAAACCAGTATCAAAAACTGCACATATACAAACAATCTTTCTATTTGGAAATACCTTTCTTAGTAATGCTAAAGATAAAGTGGAGTCAATTCCACTACTTAATGAAATGCAAATGGGATCTTTCCTTTCTGAAAGTGTGTTTTGAATAGATTTTTTCAGTAATGATTCTGTTTTATGCCCATTTGGATCTGAGTAAAGTATTCTAAAATCTCGCCATATTTTCTTCTTAAACATGGTTTTTTCAAGTGGATTATATCTAATTGTGAGAATGTTTCGAATTGATTCTTTATTCAGTTTTAATTTCAATAAAATAATAAAATATGGTTGTCATTTAAACGGTCTCATTTTATAATAGGATCCCATTAGGATTAAATAAAAACAAACTATTTGTAAAAATATAATTTTGACTTTAAAGATATTAGCAATAGGTGATACTGCAGATACAATTTATACATTTAAAAAATTTGCAAAGGAAGTACAGATACACTTAGTGGCTTTTCCAAGAAAGCAAGACGCATTGTTAACTACTTCTGAAGAAGGAATTGAATTTTTTGATTCGCTTTTGATTGCAAAACAAGTAAAACGAATAAAGCAGATCAAAGACAATTTTGATATATGTCTAGTTATGACTTGGGCTGCAGCTAGAGTTGCTTATCTTGCTGGCTTAAATTACATTATGTATTTTACAGGTAATGACATCATGACACCACCATTTATAAAAAATCCTTATGAATCATATCTAGATAAGCCCCTTCAATCATTGAATTTTTTTGAAAGAATGTTTTACAAAAAGGTTCTGGACTCTGCAGCCAAGTGTGTAACTACTACTGTTTCATATTATAATAATTTAAAAAAATACAGAAGTGATGCTGTAAGAATAGACCGAGCTTGGTCAGATACAGAATTATTTAATGAATATATTAAACCAGTTAATTTACCTAAAAATAAATTTACATTTTTATCTGCACAAAAAATTGGATTGGAAAAAGGTTTTGATATTATTTGGGAAGCTTTAAGGCTTTGTAAATCTGATTTTGAACTACTACAAGTAAAATGGTTTACTGAAAGAACTGAAGAGGAGAAAAAGATCAACCAAAAACTCCTAGAGAGTGCGCCCCCCCAAGTTAAGTTTGTTCCTCTGATTAAGAGGAACAAACTTCCTAACTACATTATGTTTGCTGATGCTATTTTAGGACAAATGAGAGCTGGAACTCAAGGATCTATTGAACGGGATGCTGCATTATGTAAAAAACCAACATTATGTTATACTAATCCTAATATGCCGTTAGTTATAGATGGTAAAGAGATCATCCCTCCTTTTTTGCCTAAAACTAGAGATCCTCAACGTTTAGCAGAATTAATAGATAAAATAGTGGAATCTAAAGAGTTTAGAGAAAAATTAGCTAAAGAGGAATATGATTTTGTAAGAGAGATTGTAAACCATGAAAAAACTATGAAGGAATGGATAAATGTCTTCAATGATGTCTTAAAAGACAAAGCAATTAATAGAAATGTACAATCAATAAAAAATGAAATTGAAAATCTTATTGCTAATTTAATAGAAAAATTATTCTATGTAAGAAAGATGAGAGAGAAAAATATTCGAGCTTGGGGCAAAACAGAGTACGAACGTTTAACTAAATAATTCAAACTACACTTATCTGATTTATGAGTTAGATTTTTTATTTTGTAATTTTTTAAAAAATTCTAAATCTTTTTTATTTTTATATGTACGTTCATTGATTAAGTTTTCGTATTCTTTTTGAAGTATTGAAACTTCTTCTAATTCATCATTAGTTAATTTTTCATTGTTAGCTAACTTTATTAAATTATTAATTAATTTTAAATTTAATTTTATTAGCATTTCAGTATTGTTTAACGTGCGTAACGCGAATGGATTTGATTCATAATAAATGTCAGCTTCTGCTTTGTAAGCTGCTGTCCTTTTGAAATGAATATAACCGACAAAAATTAGTAATGGAACTCCTATGCTTGAAATTACTATTAAATAAAGTAGAAATGAAGGAAAAATTTCTTTGAGAGCTGGAAGATCTTCTATTGCAAGATAATATGTTACTACCATTGTGTTTACTGCCGCAAAAATAAATGCAAAGTAGATACTCCAACCATTTCTAAAATAAAACCAAGCTCTAAATCCAAGATTATTTCCCATACATCATTTTGAATTATCAAGAGTATATCAATAATTCCATCAAAAAATTAGTTATTTGTTGAAAGAAAGTTGCTTTTCATTTATTGTAAAATCAATTTTTGTGCATATATCTTAATATTAATACAATAATATTTTAAAAGTCAATATTGCGATTATTAATAGGAGGTTCTCCATCAAAAATTTTTCATTTAAAGGAATTCTGTGACACATTAAACAAGTTTGACATTAGTTGTAAGTTAGTTTTAGACTCTGAAGTTTATGATGGATTTCCTAGCAGAAAAATTCGTAACTGGTTTCAAACACGTAACAAATTCAATAAATTAATTCATGATTTTAAGCCTGATGTGATATTCATTGATAGACAAAGACATTTTGGTTTGGCTGCAATAAAGTCTAATATTCCGTTATTAGTTCATTTACGAGGAAATTACTGGGAAGAGCTGAAAATGGCAAAAAACACATTATACAAATCTTTTCCAAAGAGTATTGCAATAAAAAAATGGGAAAAAATTGGCAATGAATGTTTTAGTAATGCTAAAGTTATACTGCCAATTTGTAAATATCTTGAAAATATAATAAAAGAACATTACCCAAACAAACCAACAGAAGTTCTGTACCAAGGAATCACATCATCTAACTGGTATCCGCAGAGAGGGATGAATCTAAAACATCCGTGTATTGGATTATTACAAGATGCGCGGATATGGGAAAAAACCAAAGAAATGCTAATGCTTACCAAAGTAATGAAGGCAATGCCTAATGTTACATTTTATTGGGCAGGTGATGGACCATATAGAGATAAAGTTCTTCCAGTTTTAGCTAAATATGATAATTTCAAATGGCTTGGATCATTACAATATCCCGATCAAGTAAGACAGTTTCTAACAGAGATTGATGTGTATGCTTTGATTAGTGGCATAGATATGTCACCACTTACACTTCAGGAAGCACAATTAATGGAAAAGCCAGTAGTAGCTACAAATGTAGGTGGAATTCCTGAATTAATGCAAAATAACGAAACTGGATTTTTGGTAAAAAAACAAGATCCTTATGAAATAATTGACAAACTTACACTATTAGTAAACAATGAGAACAAACGGAAACAAATGGGCGTTTCTGGACGTTCGTTTATAGAGAAAAATTTCAGTTTGGATATAATTGCTAAAAGATTTTCAAATATGTTAAATTTCTATATTTAAACGATTCAATAAATTTGGCCTAGAAAACATCGATTTTTAACAAGAATGTAGATCACAGTATACGGCCAGATCCACCTGATACCATTCTGGCCCTTTTAATTATCTACATCATTGTACGAGCCATCTTGGCATATCGAGATGATTTCATGGAATGAGAGTGTTTATACCAAATGGATCTGGCTGTGAGTGGATCTATAAAATCATTAATCAATTAAACTGTCAAATTAAGAGCTTCTCATCCTCCCGTATTTCTTTAGTATAAAATAACCTATACCATATTTCAAATGCCAAAATTCCTAAAAATTTATTCACATACCTTGCATCCAAGTTTTCACTTTCAATGTACTTATCAATCCATTCTTTATTTATCCAGCCATCCTGAATTACTCTGGAATCAGTCAGATAATATTCTGATAATTTTTTACCATAAGATTTCCATAGGTTGATTGTATTTACTGAAAAACCTAATTTCTGATTACCTAAATGCTCGTAGATATTCTCTTTTTTTAAAATGTTTCGTAATGGAATTTTGCCTATATTTGAAAATGAATCGTATTTCTCAGATGGTGGCAAGTGGGTTGCATATGAAATTAATTCACAGGACAAAAGTGGGGTGATAGCTTTTATTTGAAAATGGGAATTTATTAATGAATTAAGAGGTGCAAAATTGTATAATAATTTTCCATTAAAATCTGCAAGAAATATTTGCTGTAGTGGGTTTAATGAATTATCAAAGTATGGTTTAATAATTGAATAGATAGATTCCCAAGAAAAGGAAAATTTTTTTCCAAATAAAGTCATTTGGTCTGGTACGTGGTCTCTTTCATGACATTGTAAATATGCTTTGGTCTTTTCGATAGGTGTTGATTTTTCGTTAATTAATGATAAGAATTTTGAATATCGAAATGTATATCCACCAAATAATTCGTCGCCACCATCACCTGAGGCTAGATGTTGAGAAAGAGATTTGGCCTTTTTAACAACATAATACCAATGTAAATCCCAAAAAGGCTGTTTTACTATAGAAATTGCTTTTGGTAGTTCTACTAGGTAATTTTCTATGTTGATGAGGTGGTAATTTACGTCAAACTTTTCTGCTATTTTTTCTGCCACCTTAGTTTCATCTGTACTTTCAGTAAATTTTATTGAAATTGCGTTAATTTCTGATTCTGGCAGAATCTTCTTAATCATTAATAAGATTATAGTAGAATCAACTCCGCCACTTAAGGCCAAGGAAATTTTCTTGGATGAATCTGAGAATTTTTCCTTAATGTATTTTGTTATAGAATTTTCGATAAAATCTAAAGATATCTTTTGATCTGCTACAAAATCCTTCCATGTTAATTTTTGTAAGGGAGTTTTAGTTGTTGGATTATATCTTAGAGTTAGGATATATTTTGCTGCATAGGAATCAACAACATTGGGGTTAGGATATTCCACGCCCCAATCCTCTAAATACAAGACCTGATTTTTTGGCGGCGTGAATATCTATAACACCTCTTGCGTCAACAACTATTGGCTTTTTCATTTTTGCAGATAATAGGGTTGGATCAATATTATAGAATTCTTTGTGTGCTGTGTTTATTATAATTGCGTCGGTTTTGGGTAGAACTTTGATCAAATCTGCTTCAGTATCAATTCCAAACATTTTTTGGTTTTTATAATAAGGATCGTAAATTTTTATGGTACAGCCCAATTTGGTTAGATTGTTAATTATTGATTCTGCAGGACTTAATTGAATATCTTTAACATCTGGTTTGTATGTTATGCCTAAAACTAAGATTGTACATTTTTCTATTTTCTCATTAATCTGTTCAAAACAATCATGGAGTAATCTTACCACATGTGCTGGCATATTTTCATTAACTTCACGACTTGCCTTGACAGTTTTGAGCAAATTATTTCCAATGATTCTTGATGTGTTTAACAGCTGATAAGAATTAACTGGCAAACATGGACCTCCTACTCCAGAACCTGGATAGTGAACTTGAAAATTATATTTCCTTTTTGCTGCATCCAACACAGTAAAAATATCTATTCCTAATTTTTCAAATAACAATGCTAATTCATTAACAAAGGCAATATTTACGTCACGAAAAACATTTGTTGTTAGTTTTACTGCATTTGCAGTTCTACAGTTAGGCATTTTTATGATTTCAACATTAAATATGTGCTTGTAAATTTCGGAAACAATTTCGGTAGTGATCTCATCTATTCCACCTATTACTCTTGGTAATTTTGTAAAATCATCTAGTATTTCGCCAGGATTAGCAGCTTCAGGACAAGCTGCAATTGCAAAGTCTTTGCCACACTTAATTCGTGAACCATCACCTTCAATTGTAGGAATTAGTTTATTTTCTATAAATCCGGGTTCGACTGTACTTTCTACAACTATTATAGTACCAGCTTTCATGAAATCATTTAAAGATTCAGCGACAGATCTCAATGCAGAATAATCTGGCACATTATCACTATCCATAGGAGTAGGCAGGGATAGTATTACCAGCTCGGCTTTGGATAATGCTGCTTGCATGTTATTTGTTGCTTTTAATTTCTTATTTTTTATAACATTATCAAATATAATATCAAATCCTGGTTCATCATTTAGAGGATAGATCCCTGTGTTAACCATCTCAATCAGTTTATCATTAACATCAACTCCTGTTGTCTCCAGACCATAATTTGCAAATGATAATGCAGTTGGCAATCCAATTCTACCTATTCCAACTACACAGACATGAATGCTTTTGGATTCTAGTGATTGTTTAGTATTTTCCACATTAGCTAACATAGATGATTTTGTGTTCAATTTCTTCTCTCCTAACAGATTTCTTTTTACTAACAAATGCGTTGCGTATAATTAAATTTATATAAATTGTGTCAAATTGGTTTCCAAAACTTAAAGATAGCATAAATTGTGCGTATTTTATGAATCTAATTGTTACAGGCGGAGCAGGATTTGTTGGAAGTCATTTAGTAAAATATCTAGTCAAAAAAGGACATGATGTTACTGTAATAGATAATCTCCATAAAGGCAAAAAAGAAAATTTAGAAGATGTTTTTGATAAAATTGAGTTTTTTGAAATTGATATTCGTGATTATGATAGATTAAGAAATTGTTTAAAAAACGCTGATGGTGTATTTCATGAAGCTGCACTTACTGCTGTTCCAGAGTCATTTTTAATGCCACAAGAATATTGTGATGTTAATGTACATGGTACTGAAAATATTCTTAAATTAGCAAAAGAAATTGGTTTCAAATTAGTGTATGCTAGTAGTTCTAGTGTTTACGGAAATACAACAAAAATTCCAATCAAAGAGAATTTTGAACGAAAGCCCATTAATCCGTATGGTCAAACAAAAGTAGAAGCCGAATTTCTTGCTGAAAAATACTCAAAGAGTGGAGTCAAAGTTATTGGATTACGATACTTTAACATTTTTGGAATAGGGCAAACTGGTTCCTATGCTGGTGTAATTACTAAATTCATGAAAAATCTTGATGAGAAAAAACCTTTGATTATAAATGGAGACGGTACGCAGGTAAGAGATTTCGTTTATGTTGAAGATGTAGCAAAAGCAAATCTTGTAACAATGGAAAGTAAAATTGATAATGGTTTTTTTAATATTGGAACAGGCATAGCTACATCCATAAAGAAATTAGCTCAAATTATGATCGAACTGTCAACTTCATCAGTTGGATTAATCTTTTCAGAACCACTAAGAGGCGATATTAAAAAAAGTCAGGCAGATACTAGCCTGACTGAAAAATTGTTAGGTTGGAAATTCACAACGGATTTAAAATCTGGTTTGCAAAAAATAATGTCAAAATAACTTTTAATTCAAAACTTCTTCATAAAATTTAATATATTTAGGCAAAACAACATCCCACGTCATATTTTTTATTACAAAATCAAAAGCAGCATCAGCAAGCTTTTTTGAAAATTCCTTATTTTCTAATAATTGATTTATCGCATTACCAAGATTAGTTGGATCGTTTGGTGGAACTAACAATCCTGTAACTTCATTTGTTATTAATTCTGGAATACCTCCAACGTTTGTGCCTACTACTGGAACATGAAGGTAAAATGCCTCTTTAACAGTTGTAGGCAAGCTTTCTATTCTAGATGGAACCACTACCACACTAGATGCTTTCATAGTTGTCATAGCATCTTCCCATGATACATTGGTACAATAAACTACTTTTCCGTTGATTTGTGACTCTATATTCCTTAGTATATCAATACCTTTTTCGTAGCTATCACGTCCAACATATACAACCTGTTTTTCAATTTTCTTAACATCTGGAATTTGTGAAAATTTGTTAATATCAAGTGGAGATGGTAAATATTCAAAATCTAATCCTAATTTTTCTTTGTATGCTTTTTGTGTTGCTTTTGAATCAGTAGTCAGTTTATCTGGCCATTTTAAAATTTTAGATTCTGTAGTATTTGCCATTGTACTTACTGTACTTGAATGTAAAGCCTTTACCTGTTCACTATATATTCCATGAATTGACAAAACTTTCTTTTTTCCTTTTGCAAAACGCATAGCAAATGCTGATGGAAGATTAAATGCGTGAATGATATCGTAATGTCTTTTACTAAGCATTCCTTTCAATGTGCTAAGAACGGCAAAGCTAGGATTTTTCAAATTTTTGATTGGGATATGAGGCACGTGCATCATTTCTACATCAAACCCATAATCACGCAACTTACTTGCAAGCATTGCTGCATGACCACCAATACCTCCTGCGTATCTAGGTGAAATGAAAAGTAGTTTCAATAAAGGAAAAAACGATTAGATTCCTTTAAAGTATTAGATTAAATGATTTGTATAATAACTACATCAATGCTTGTTGTGCTTCATGCATCATCTGGCTTTTTGCACAACCCACTGCTAATTCGTCACCAGCGCCTCTTCGCATAAGGCCTCTATAAAGACCATCTTCTAGTTTAACACCTTCTCTTTGTTCCCATTCTTCAACAGTGATAGAATATTTCTTTTGAATTCTATCTCTATACCATTCTGGAATTACATTAAATGCACAGAATGGGATGATTCTAAGATCTGGGGTAACATAATGAATATCACACCTCTGCAGTCTTTCAAGATCTTCATTATACTTATCTTGGAAGTGCATCATGCCAAGGAATAGTCCTTTAACATGCCATGAGCCTACTGCGTCAAATGATCTTTTCATTAATATGTTTCCAAACATCTTTGCCAAATCTAATCCAGCAGGTTGCTTCTTCTTATCAACAAAACTTGAAAGTTTTCTTACAACTTCAAGCATTGTAAAGTATTTGTTTTTACCTGAACGAATTTCCGCTGCCTTGTCTTCAAAGAGCTCAAGCATTCCTTGAATATCACAGAATCTTGGCATTGGGACAAGTTCCTTTGTTTCTTCATCTTGGAATACATATGTTCCTGCACCGCAGGCAAAATGAATTGATAGCTCATACTTTGGTTTACTTGAAAATGCTTCAATTACATTAGTCAATGGCATACAGCTTGGAACTGGGAACCAGTCATCCACTGTAACTTGGCCCCTTGTTTGTTCTTCAATTCTTTGAATACAGTCAGGAATTGTGATTCTATACTTTTCACGTTCTGTTTTACCCATTCTACCAGTCAGAGAAACTGGTTGGAAATTTACTGCATGGACAACATCCATGTTCTTTTGAGCATATCTAATAATTCCACCTAGTTCGTGGTCATTAATTGATTTGATAACGGTTGGAACAAAAACTACTGTTGTGCCTGTCTTTCTGCAACTATCAAGTGCGTAAGGAATTTCCCAGTGATTCTTTGGATTTGTTCTTGGGGTTACACCATCAAAACTAAGATAGAGATTGTTGCAACCTGCGAGTCTTACTTCACGTGCAGCTTCTGGATCCATTGCATGTCTAATACCATTTGTATTCATCTGAACGTGATCAACTCCTTCTTCTTTCATTATTTTGATGATTTTGGTGATGTCCTCTCTTAACATTGGTTCACCACCTGTAATCTGCATAGAGTTTCCTGGAATTGGTCTTTCGGCTTTTAGTGTTTTCATCATTGCTCTAACTTGGTCAAGTGATGGCTCGTACATGTAAGCACCCTCTAGTCCTTTCTTAACATAGAAGAAACAGTACCAACAAGTAAGATCACATCTGTTTGTGACTATCATGTTTGCAAGACCACTATGTGATAGGTGATTTGAACACAATCCACAGTTATTAGGACATGAGCATTTGTCTATCATCATAACATTTGGTGCATGTGCGCCTTTTCCATCTGCCCAATAAGTGCTAAATTTCTTGTACATCTCATATGAGCCAAAGTAAAGCTCTTCACATTCACCGTGAGTTGGGCAAGTCTTTGTCATGTAGACTCTGCCGTCTCTTTCAAAGACTTCTGCGTCTAGGATCATGTTACAATCTGGGCAAATACTTTGAGTAAACCTAATAGTTGATTTCTTGCCTATCTTCTTTGTAGACTGATTAGCAATCTGAATTAATGCCATTCCTAATAGTTGGCACTTTGAAAATAGTATTTAATAGATTTCATACTTGCCCCCGTGGGATTCAGTAGAGATATTCGTATGGGGTTTAAATATCAAAAAGCGTCGAGTTAGATCGCATGAGTATTTCTGACAAGACACGAAAGGCCCTAGAACAAGTAGGGCTTACTAGTTATGAAATCAGAACTTTTACTTCATTATTAAAAGCAGGTGAGCTTACTGCGTCTGACCTAAGTCAGAAATCAGGTGTACCATACTCGAAAATTTATGAGGTTTTGGGCGACTTGGAAGAAAAAGGATGGATAGGTTCTGATGACTCGAGACCTACCAAATATTTTGCAAAATCGCCTACAACTGGTCTTGAAGTTACCAAGCAAAAAGCAGATACAGAGTTTAAGGAGAATCAGAATGTTATTTTAAACGAACTTGTTCCGCTATATGAAAAAAGTGGTTCTAGTGAACGGCCTGACATATGGGTTTTATCAGGTGCCGTTAATATTGTTGCAAAAATTCTAGATATAATAGAGTCTTGTAGAAACGAGGTTCTTATAGCTGTTCCAAAGGCTAGTGAAGAGTTAGTTAAGCAGGCATTACCAAAGCTCCGTTCTCTTCATGATAGGGGAGTTGATGTTACAATATTAACATCAGATAAGATAGACAAGGATTCTTTAACTGCAATTTCAAGGGTTGCAAAGGTCAAGCTCAAAAAAGGACTATTTGGTGGTGGGATAATTTCCGATAAACGTTATGTGGTGATATTACTTGGACCAGAAATTGGTGATTCGTCTTCTTTGGATATGGTTGCAATTTGGGCTGATCATGCAGGTCTTGCAGGATTTGCAAGAGAGTATTTTGAATACTTATTAAAAGATTCAAAGGAGGTGTGATATGGATACATTAAATGAAGAAGTCTTATTCGTAGGAACTGCAGAAGCAGAACATGTAGAAATGTATCTAAAAGCAATCTGGCACATTAAAGAAAGAGGAGAACCTGTAAAAATTAGTACCGTTGCAAAGATGCTAAATGTTAGGCAACCAAGTGTGGTACAAATGCTAAAAAAACTGAATGAGAAAAATCTTGTAAATTATAACAAAGCTGGAGTAGAATTAACAGAAGAAGGAGAAAGAATTGGATCTAGCATGATGAGAAATAGTAGACTTTTGGAAGTTTTAATGGATAGTGCGTTAAAAGTGGAAATAGATGAAGAAATGGTCTGTGGCATAGAACATCACATGAATAAACAATTCACTGATGCTCTTTGTACAATGCTAAAACATCCAAGAAAATGCCCACACGGACATGACATTCCTCGTGGAAATTGCTGCAATAATTAAATCATAATAAAATGTTGGTAATAATATGACATGTTTTTGTGGCTGTGAAACTTATGAAAAAGATGCAAATGGTTTCAAAGTTGGATGTACTAAATGTGGTCATGGTCCTCAAAATCATGATGATGAATTTAGGAATACATCAAGAAAAACAAGTTAACGTGCTTCAAAAATTAAATTCATTTTATAGCACAAAATTTAACGAGCAGGCTCAGAACTCAAGATCTACATCATCAAATCAAATGGATAGAATCATCAACGCCTGCAGCACAAACTTTACGAAAACAGTAATTGAGTCTTTCACGAAGCTTGATAAATAAGCGAGCCCTATCGATCACAAATGGTCACTATAGATACACCTGCGTCGTTGGAAAGTTTTAGGCGATTTATAATAACAAGCACATGTAGTTCATTTACTCCTAGTAGTTATTTGGAAGATTACGAAGTTTTTCCAGAAAGAGATGATGAACATGGTTCAATTTATGTAGAAGCTGCAGATAAAGTAACTTTAAAAAAAATTCGTGAAATAACTTTTGTAAATGCTAGGGATGTTTTAGGAATAATCTATAATTCAAAAAGTGGGAACACTCGTTTAAAATGGAGACAGATTAGAAGACATGGTGGTAAAGTTACAGGTGAAGCGTCACCAAATTCACTTGTTAATCTAGCTGAAAGCGGAGTTATAACGATGGAATGGGTAGAAAATTACTTACGAAAAAAGAATGAAGAAAATAAGACTAAAGTTAATGAAATAACAAGCTAACATTCTTTTCTCTTTTTTAAAATTATGATATTAACGTGATTACCAAAATTTTAGATCAACATTCAATTGCGTTAATACCTGAAGAACCAGATGATCTCATAACTTTGCGCCGGATAATTAAAAAAGGAGATAGAATTGTTGGCGATACAACTAGAATCATCAAACTTGAAAAGGATTATTCAAGACCTGACAAAGGAGAGAGAATTAGAATAAGAATAGGACTGGATGTAGAAAAGGTATCATTGGATAATGTTTTGGATAGACTACGTATACATGGCATAATTATCGAGTCAAATAATGAGTATGTCCCAAAAGGATCACACCATTCTTTTATGATAGTGATGAATGAGAGCTTCAAGTTAATTAAAAAACAATGGATTCCACTAGAAAAAAAACTACTACAGACAAATAACCAAAATGTTGGATTCTTACTTGTTGCGCTGGATACTAGCGTATGTGGTATTGGAAGATTAAAAGGAACACATTTACAAATTATGCCAAATATTTACTCAGGATCAAGTGGAAAACAATACAAAACTAACTTTAACATAGAGTCGTTTTTTGAGAGTATTCAAAAAGCTATCATCTCTTTATTAAATAAAGGAGATGAAATCATAATTTTTGGCCCAGGCGAAACAAAAAAACGATTTAGTAATTTTCTACAAAAAACATCAATTGGTAATGAGTACAAAAATCAAGTTATAGATGGAATAGATTCTGGAGGAGAAGATGGACTATACACATTTACAAAATCACAGTCAATGAAAGAGATAATGTCGGATAGTAAACTTGCTAAAGTTTTGTCTATTATTGATGAAATAATGCTTAGAGCTAACAAAAAAAGCAGAAAATTCACAATGGGGTTTGGTGAGACACTAAAAGCTAGTCAATATGGGGCCATAGAATCACTCGTATTTTCTGAGAAGATCATACAAACTGAAGATGAAGAGAAAGTAATCGAACTACTAAATGATGTAGAAAGTAAGGGAGCTAAAGTATATGGTGCAGATTCAACTACCGATGCAGGTTTGAGAGTTTCTGGTTTAGGTGGCATTGTATCTCTCCTAAGATTTGCTTTGGAATACTAATTTGTTGAATCAATTAACCATTTTAGATATGAATTATTTAGAGAACTAATTGTGATCTCAGCTATCTCTGGAACTTCGTATGGATGTGTTTTTCTTATCTCACTTTTTAATTTTTTAATATTTTTTTTGGTTGTTTTAAAAATGGCAAGAAATTCTGAAGTATTCTCGATTTTTTTCTCCCAGCTATAAACTGAGCTAATTTTGACAACATTGACACATGCTACAATTTGCCTTTTTACTAACATATTTGCAATTTTTGTGATTGATTTTTTGTCTGGATATGTTGAAATTATTACTGCAGGTTTCACAGTAACTGATAAATGTACGTGATTAAAAAAAGTAGCAATTAATTTGGAACTTGATTTTATATCAGATAATTCGATTATCTATGTACTAATAGCATGGGTTATCGTTGTTTTAGTAGCAAAAGGCTTAAAATTAGATAAGCGTGGTTTTGAGATAAAACCGTATAGTTTAACATACAAAAATTATCAAGTACAATCTGCTCTAACAAAGATGTTAAACAGGACTCGTAGAGGAGTTCGCATATTTGCAGATGTAAGTGTTGTTGCCGGTTTTTTGATGATGGGATTTGCTTTTTGGTTTTTACTTTCTAACGTATCTAATTTTTTTGTAAAACCAACAGAATTTGCACAATTAACGGTATTAATACCAGGAGTCACCTTGACATCATCTACAGCAATTGCGTATTTTCTATTATCAATACCAATAGTTTTGATAATCCATGAAGGTGCACATGGTATTGTTGCTACTCTAGAAAAAATAAAGATCAAAACAGGTGGTTTTGCAATTTTTATTGCAATGTTTGCAGGATTTGTCGAACCTGATGAAGAAGAATTTAACAAAGCAAAAAGAATTTCAAAGCTTAGAGTAATTGGTGCTGGAGCTACTTCAAACGTAATTTTTTCATTTGCGCTTGGAGCAATTTTACTTACTAATCCAGTTTTTGCAATTATAGTACCAGAGCCACTTTTAGGTTGGTTTTATGAATCACCAGAAGGAGTTCTAGTTTTATCAATAATTCAAGGAAGTGGAGCTGAAAAAGCAGGACTACAACCAAATGATATCATTACAGCTATAAATGACATTTCTGTTATAACTCCTCTTGATTTTCAAAAAATTGAATTAAATCCAAGAGAAACTGTTACTGTGACAATTCTTAGAGAAGAAAAAGAATTGCAGTTTCCGGTAATAGTTACTCCCTCTCCTGACGATCCTGAAAAAGGATTGATTGGCATAATGAGAGATAATTCTTTTGCCTACAAACCACGATACAATGTAATAGAATGGAACAATCCACAACTTTCAATGTTTTTACTTTGGTTATGGATGATTTCCTTTTTTATAGGAATAATCAATATGTTGCCACTTCCAATACTTGATGGAGGCAAGTTCATTCACAGTATTATTGAAAAAAGGATTTCAGAAAAATCTGTTAATGGATTCATGTGGGGCATTTACGCTTTCACCTTTGCACTATTTGGGTTAAACATTGCCTTATCTTATATCAAATCTGGTTGGTTTACAATCTAAAAATTAATTATAGTCTATTAAAAAAAACAAACATGAAGTGTAACAAATGTCAAAATGATGCAGTTTTTTCAAGAAAATATTCTGGTGAAGAGCTGTGCTCACCATGTTTTTCAAATTCCATTCTTAGGAAAACTGCAAAAACCATTTCAAAATTCAATATGATAAGAAACAATGAACTTGTTTGCGTGGCAGTATCTGGGGGCAAGGATTCACTTGCCTTGTTAGACATACTTGATAAAATGTCTAAAAGTCATAATTTTAGAATAAAGGTTGTAACAATAGATGAAGGAATACCAACATACAGAAATGAAGCATTAGAAATTGTTAAAAAATTTTGTTCAAAACTAAATGTAGATTATTCTGTATATTCCTATGACGATTTATTTAGTATTACACTTGATGAAGCCATCCATGTGAGAGAAAACGAAAAAATTTCTTCTTGTTCTATCTGTGGAACATTAAGACGACGAGCCTTAGACTATGCAGCAAAGAATATTGGTGCAAATATAATAGCCACTGCTCATAATCTTGACGATACACTTCAAACATTTATCATCAATATGCTTTCTGGTGATATTAAAAAAATTGGATGGATGGATCCAGACACATCAAATAGTACTATCAGAAAAATAAAGCCGTTTTGTGAGATTTATGAATCAGAGATTGTATTTTATGCTTTTACTAATGAAATTCCTTTTCAATCAGAACAATGTCCTCATATGAATGAAGGAATACGAACTGAAATTCGTGAATTTCTCAATTCTTTAGAAAATCAACATTTTGGTATTAAAAATAATTTGTATAAATCAGTTCTTAGAATATCACAAATTGTTAAAGATTCAAACTCTAACCAAAAACAACTCTGTACGAAGTGTGGTAGTGAATGTACTGGAAAAATTTGTTCTGTATGTAACCTAATTTTGATGCTAAAAGAAAAACAAAACCTAATGCAAATATAACATTTAGGTTAACAATATTATGGTAGTAGGTAGGATCGGGGCGCTAGCCGTGCCCTATTCTGAAACCGGCTACATGCAGAGATCAGTAACTGCTGGGTAAATCTCTAGATAGATAGTACTCGCTTAGTAGGCTGAAATGAAATCACGCCGAGGCGGGTGGATGTAGGACTGGGATTGTCCGAAGGGATGATTCCTAAGACCCAACCATCGAAAGGGATGAGGTCCGGGAGGGAGCAATCCTAAGGTGGAACATTCACGCTTCCTCGTCAACGTGGCGGATCTTGCTTACTTTGAAATGGGACTACCAGTCTAGAGTGGAACTAGCAGAGCTACTACCTAAATAACTTGTATAGTATAATTTGAATAATTTGATATCATTTGGTGAAAAAAGAAATTATAAGAATTTTAAAAAACAATTATCACCAATGACCCTTCCCCTCTTTGATTCCCTTAGAAACTTTTGTTTTTCGTTGGGAAAAAATGTTGTAGAAGATATACGAATGCATAGAATTGTATTTTGTAAATCAATTATATTTAGATGGTTTGTAGACATGGAACCACAAGAAGAATCAATCAAAATAAAAATACAAGTAGATAGAAAAGAACCGCAACAAACTTTACTAATTAAAACCAATGAGGATTTGGAGCATGTAAAAGAGCTAATTCGAAATGCCTATAATACAATTCATTAATACAAAACGTCAAATTTTGAAAATTCTCCTTTATATTTTTCATTTCTAATTTCAACGTCTTCTACTCTTGCATTAGCTGGACCTGCATGACACCATTCAACTAAGGGGCTGACATCAACATCTTCACCTTCTAGAATGGCTTCAACTCTTCCATCTTTAAGGTTTCTTACCCATCCAAAAACATTTTTCTTTTTTGCCATAACTTTTAGAGCTTGTCTAAAAAAAACGCCTTGTACCTTTCCTTTTACAAAAAGATGTACTCTTTGCTTTGACATTTAGAAATTTGAATTAGTTTGTTATTAATCAAGTTTAGGTTAAACGGATTAAAAACTAACTAGTTCTTTCTTTTATTCTTGCTCTACCGGTTTTTCTTGCAGCTATACTTCCTACCTTAGCACCAGGCGGCGTATTTCGTGCAACTGTAGAGCTCTGACCAACATGCTGATGTCTTCCACCACCGTGTGGATGAACATATGCAGCTTGAGCTACTCCTCTTACGATTGGATATTTTCTTCCCTTAGTTCTGAATTTTCTCCATTTCGTACCAGCCCTCATTAAAGGCCTTTCTGTTATACCTCCTCCTGCTAGTGTACCTATCATAGCTCTATTTTTTGGATTAAGTGTTGTAAATTTACCAGAAGGAAGTTTCACCGTAACACCGTCAGCTCCATGTGAAAATACTGTAGCATAGTTTCCTGCTGACTTTGAAATTGCTCCACCATCTCCAAAGTGTTTTTCTAAATTGCATACAATTGTTCCATCTGGTATATTTTGAATACTGATTATATTTCCATTAGCGATCTCTGCATTAAGACCGATTTGAATTTTGGAACCAACTTTTGTGCCAATAACTGCTGGCATATAACATATTGAGCCATTTTCAAATCTAACCTTAGCCAACGGAGCTTCTCTGCCACGTTCATGAACTAAATCTATTATTTTTCCCTCATGCTGTTCTGATAATGTAAATGGGGGGTATTTTGCCGGTGCCAATTTTCCAATAGTGGTAGCTCTAAATTGCCTTCCTCCACGGCCACGTCGTCTAACTAATGGTCTTTTACCCAAGTTGATGGGTTGTGTTTTTAATGGCGATTTTAAGCTTATGATTGATTATACAGTTTTGTTAAAATTCTAACGCCAAAGATATAAAACATAGATGGAGAAAATTTAGCTATGAGCCAGAACGTTCTTACACTCAAAGTCTTAGAAGCATATACCAGAGATGTGGGAAGAGGAGTAGCTAGAATCGATTATGATTCTATGGATGCGTTAAATGCTTCAACTGGCGATGTTATAGAAATTAAAGGTAAGAGAAGAACTGTTGCAAAATGTTTACCGCTTTATCCATCAGATGAAGGAAAGGGAATCATAAGAATAGATGGGCTAGGACGAAATAATTCTGGTATTGCAATAGGCGATACCATAACTGTCAGAAAGATAAAAGCGGTTGCAGCTGAAAAAGTAGTTGTTGCTCCACTAGAAGCAATTCCTCCAATTGATGAACGATATTTGGCAGATGCGCTAGAAAGTGTACCCTTAATCAAGGGAGATAATGTTATGGTGCCTTATTTTGGTGGAAGATTAACTTTTCAAGTAATTGGTGTAACACCTGCAGCTGATGCTGTCCTTGTTACACAAAAAACTGTATTTCATATAGCAGAAAAGGGAGAAACACTCAGAGGAGTACCACAAGTAACTTATGAAGATATTGGCGGTCTTACTGATGAGATCAAAAAAGTAAGAGAAATGATCGAACTTCCACTTAGACATCCAGAAATTTTTGAAAAGTTGGGAATTGAGGCACCTAAAGGAGTCTTGTTATATGGACCTCCAGGAACCGGTAAAACATTACTAGCAAAGGCTGTTGCTAATGAAAGTAATGCACATTTCATTAGTATATCTGGTCCAGAAATTATGAGTAAGTTTTATGGTGAGAGTGAAGCACGATTAAGAGAAATTTTCAAAGAGGCCAGAGAAAAATCACCATCAATAATTTTTGTTGATGAGATTGACTCTATTGCGCCAAAACGAGAAGAAGTTACTGGTGAAGTAGAAAGACGTGTAGTTTCACAAATGCTATCTTTGATGGATGGACTTGAAGCTAGAGGAAAAGTAATTGTAATTTCAGCAACTAACAGACCAAACGCAATAGATCCTGCACTTAGAAGACCTGGTAGGTTCGATAGAGAAATCGAAATCAAGGTTCCTGACAAAAAAGGCAGAAGGGATATTTTGATGATTCATGCTCGAAACATGCCTTTATCTGATGATGTTGATATAGAAAAATATGCTGCAATTACACATGGCTATGTAGGAGCAGACTTGGAATATCTATGTAAAGAAGCAGCTATGAAATGTATAAGAAGACTATTACCTGAATTGAATCTTGAAGAAGAAAAAATACCTCCTGAGACATTAGATAAACTTATTGTTAATGGTGAGGATTTCAACAGAGCTGCCATAGAAATAACACCGTCTGGAATGCGCGAGGTATTCATTGAAAACCCTGATGTAAAATGGGATGATGTAGGCGGATTAACCGATGTTAAACGTGAACTTCAGGAAGCAGTAGAATGGCCAATGAAATACCCCATGCTATATGAAAAACTTGGCCATAAGATGCCACGAGGAATATTGTTGTATGGTGCTAGTGGGACAGGTAAAACATTACTAGCAAAGGCCGTAGCAACAGAAAGTGAAGCAAACTTTGTTTCAGTAAGAGGTCCTGAGCTTTTATCAAAATGGGTTGGTGAATCAGAACGAGGTATTCGAGAAATATTCAGAAGGGCAAGACAAGCTTCACCATGTGTAATATTCTTTGATGAAGTCGATTCTATTGCTCCCATAAGAGGTGCTGGTGGAGAAACTGCAGTGACAGAAAGAGTAGTGAGTCAGCTGTTAACGGAACTGGATGGTATGGAGAACATGCGCGGAGTAGTGGTTTTAGCAGCAACTAATAGAGCAGATATGATTGACCCTGCTTTACTTAGACCAGGACGATTTGATAAAATTATACAAATACCTATGCCAGACAAAGAGAGTAGAAAATCTATATTAGAAATCAACATACGAGATCCTTCAATTGCATACAAGTGTATTAAGTGTGGAGCAGAATACAGACATGATCAAATTAGTGAATTAATTCCAGCACAAATTAAAAAAACTCTTAGTGAGAGTACACATCCTAAGGCGTTACTTGGTCCTGGAATTAAACATGAAAATATTGTTAAAGAGTTTCATATTGAAAAAGAAAAATTCAGTTCTGACGAAGAGGAAATAATTAGTGCTTATGAAAAGTTAGGACTGTTACCATATGAAACTGATGAGAAAATTAAAGAAAGATATCATGAATTGGAAAAACAGTTTCATCCTGATACCAAAAGTGGCAGTAATAATGAGATGACCGAAATAAATAAAGCTAAAGATGTACTTGATAAAGCCAAGAAGGAAGCTAAAGAGAATATACGTAGAAAGTTCTTAGAAGGAGAAAATGAACCAAAAGAAATCTTGATTTGCAGTAGACACTTATCAACAGAGATAGCACAAAAACTTCAAGTTAGCCCAGATACAATCTGTGAGGGTAAAAAATTCACACAAAGATATAAAGTTCCTATAGATAATCGCGGAACAGTGAATGGACAGAAAAACCCAGATTATGTTGATCTAGATAAGTTATCTGAAATGACAGATGGGATGAGTGGCGCAGATGTAGCTGCCATTACAAATACTGCAGTTTCTCTTGTAATACATGAACATTTAGACAATTATCCTATGACTAAAGAAGTTGAAAAAAGTGCCGATAATGCAAGAGTGACGATGAAACACTTTGAACAAGCAGTAAAGAAAGTTAAAGATCAAAAAGACTTAAAGATTGGTCAAAAAGTAGTCGCTTCCTACTACAGGTAGTTTTAATACAATAATTAAGATAATTCACCTAAATGTCAGAGTATAGAGGCTATAGTGGTAAGTCTCTTACACTTTTGAAAGATTGTAAAGCAAAAGTTGGAGATACAGTTAAGATTACAGGTGAGTTGACATATACTGGCATCTTGATGCCACGTTATGAATACAATGATGATGAACACATAGTGGTAAAACTAAAAAGCGGTTATAATGTTGGAATAAAAATTAACGAAATTAAAAAAATTGAGATTCTTTCTCTAAATGAAATAAAAAAAGAAACGCCTCAACCACTTCCAAAAAATTCTTTGCTTCCCAAAGTATTGCTTTTATCAACAGGCGGTACCATTGCAAGTAAGATTGATTATAGAACAGGAGGAGTGACTCCGGCATTAACAGCATCAGAACTTCATGATACCATTCCAGAACTATCTGAAATAGCGAATATCGATACTGAGGTATTATTTTCAGAGTATTCGGAGAATTTGCTACCGGAGCATTGGAAGAAAATTGCTGAAAAACTTGATTCATATGCAAAATCTGATTATAAGGGAATCATTATTGCCCATGGAACAGATACAATGCAGTATACAGCTTCTTTTCTTTCATTTGCATTAGCTAGTTTTCCTATTCCTATTGCATTAGTTGGATCACAACGATCGTCTGATAGACCCTCTTCAGATGCTGCTTTAAATTTAGTTTCAGCAGTTAGATTTGTTGTAGGATGTAATGTTCGTGGCATATTTGTAGTCATGCATCATAATGAAAGTGATGATCTCGTAGTGTGTCATTTAGGCACACGTGTGAGAAAAAATCATACAAGTAAAAGAAGTGCTTTTCAGACAATAGGGACGGATCCTGCTTTTCTTATTTTAGATAAAAAAATACAAAAAAATTTAGATCATGAATATTTTAAAAATAAAAATTATAGTCCGAAAATAAATTATGACACACACGTTGCTTTAGTAAAATATTATCCAGGGTATGATCCCAAATTACTTATGACTATAATAGACCTAGGCTACAAAGCGATAATTTTTGAAGGCACAGGTCTTGGTCATATAGGAAAAACACTGTATGAAAGTGTGAAAAAAGCAAAAAAAAGAGGTTTGTTCTTAGGTATGACCTCACAATGTGTTGATGGTAGAGTTAGAATGACGGTGTATGAAAGCGGTAGAGATCTTCTCAATCTTGGTGTTATTCCATTGGACAATATAATTCCTGAAACAGCATTAGTAAAAGCCATGTGGGCGCTTGGGAATACAAAAAACGTTGATGAAATGAAAAGTTTAATGTTGGAAAATATTGCGTCTGAAATAACGAATTAGGTTTTAATAGATTGTTAGAAATATGGCAGAAATAAATTTAGGCAAAATTGGTTTAAGAGTGGGTTTAGAAATTCATCAGCAATTATTAACTAATAAAAAGTTATTTTGTAATTGTAGGCCTTTAGAATCTGATGAATACACTATAAAATTTTCAAGAAAATTAAGAGCTACAAAAAGCGAATTAGGAGAATATGATCCTGCTGCATTATTTGAGAATAGAAAATCAAAGACGATCATATACTATGCAAATCCTCAAAGTAGTTGTCTTGTTGAACAGGACGAAGAACCTCCTCATGAAATCGATATGGATGCAATCAATATTGCATTGATAATTGCCTGTTCTCTAAAATCTAGTATTTTTAGTGAGATACACACTATGAGAAAGATTGTAGTAGATGGATCTAACACATCTGGATTTCAAAGAACTATGCTTATTGCTCAAGGTGGACATCTTGATGTAGAAGGAAAATGTGTTGGAGTACAATCTTTGTGTCTTGAAGAAGATGCTGCTAAATTCATCAAAGATAAAGAAACGGAAAGATTATACAGTTTGGATCGATTGGGAGTTCCTCTTGTAGAAATAGCTCTAGAGCCGGTTGATGGAAGTCCATCTGAAATAAAAAAAATCGCACTTGCGTTAGGAAGATTACTACGAATAACAAAGAAAGTAACAAGAGGAATTGGATCAATACGACAGGATGTAAATATTTCAGTTATGGGAAGTGGAGTTGTAGAAGTAAAAGGAGTACAGCAACTAGATCAATTAGAAAAAATAATAGAGTATGAAGCAAAAAGACAACATGGTTTAATTTTAATATCTGAGAAACTAAAAAACATCAACCTTGAAAAAGTTTTGAAAAATGATGTTTTTGATGTTACTGAACTTTTTAGATCATGTAATTCAAAAATAATAGAAAAAGCAATAAGTGCTGGTTCTATCATCAAAGCTATTAGAGTAAAGAATTTTGCTGGTTTGTTTTCATATGAACCATATGAAGGAATTAGGCTTGGAAAAGAATTGGGTCAGCTTGTTAGGTTTTATGGGATTGGTGGAATTTTTCATTCAGATGAATTGCCAAATTATGGTATAGAAAATTCAGATATACAACGTTTACAGAAATTACTTGAAATTAGTTCTAATGATAGTTTTATCATCATTGCTGGAGAAAATTCTAAAATTGATTTTGCTATTGATTCTATAATCAAACGAATTGAAGATGCAAAAAATGGTGTACCTGCAGAAACAAGAGGCACAGTACCTAGTGGTGAAACTGTATTTTTAAGACCACGTCCAGGAGCGTCAAGAATGTATCCTGAAACAGACATTCCTCCACTTGCTATAACTGATGACCAAATAAAACTTGCAAAATCTAGCATTCCAAAGTCATGGGATGAATCAATGATTGATATTCAGAGCAAATACGCCCTTAATGCTCAACTAGCAGAACAAATCTTTGATTCAGAATACCTTGAGTTATTTGAGAAAATTTGTTTAGACAAACGTCATTCACCAAATTTTGTTGCATCTATACTTTGTTCTACAATTACGAATCTTCAAAGGCAAGGATTGAACATATCATTACTAAAACCAGAAGATATTTTGAAGTCTTTTGAATTGTTGGCAAATAACAAAATTACAAAAGAATCAATGGAAATAATTTTTGAATCTATAATGTCTAACAAAGCAAAATCAGTTGAGGAGGCAATTGAGAAAGCTGCAATCACTAGTTTGGATGAAACTAAATTAAATATGATATTAGACAACATTATTCATGACAACGTAAAGATCATAATGCGTGATGGTATTAGATCGCTTGCACCTTTAATGGGAATTGCTATGAAAGAATTACGTGGTAAAGCATCTGGTGAACAAGTTAATCAATTATTAGAAAAAAAGATACAAAACCTTTTGTCAGACAAAAATAAGAATTAAAAATATAATCTAGGTTATTTAGTGTTTTTTATTATAGTTTACGTTTGCCAGTTCCTCGTCCTGTGCTTACATATCGTCCCTTGGTGTCAGCTTGTTTTGTTTCTTTAATGTCACTTAATTTTGTTTTTCGTGTACCACGTCCCATTGACACATATGTATCACCTGCAGCTTCTTTCTTTTTTCGTTGATATTCTTTGAAGCTTTCGCCTGACCAGTTTTCTTTGTCTTCATCTACTACTCTACGTGAAGTTCCTCGTCCTCCTACTTTGACTACTTTACCCATGTATGCATTACAAATTACTATGGTTTAAAGTTGTTTATTATTGTAAAATGCGGGAAGTGGGATTTGAACCCACGAACTCCTAGGAGATAAGGACCTGAACCTTACGCCGTTGACCAGGCTTGGCAACTCCCGCATCGTAGAATTTAGGACTCTAGAATAAGATTCTTTATTGATTAGAAAGATACAAAAACAAAACTTACCAAGATACACAGAATTGGAGTTTAGAGAGATTTATTGTAGTGATTGTAAGAAAGTTTTAGGAAGGTATAATGTAAAATACTATTCTGATGCAAAGATTGCAGAATTACTGAAAATCAGTCATGAATCACACATACGTAATGGACATAAAATAGACTTGAGAAAAACTAGAGATTAGTTTTCAAATGAAGATTTATACTCTTTAATTATTTTTACTGCGTCCATTAATTTTTCTATTCTCTTAATGCGAGAATCGCGTATAGCTAGATTCCATGGTTGTGAATAAAGCAGTATATTTTTCCTCGAGTTTACGATCTTTTCAGCATTAATGGGTGAGTCATCAATATAGATGTCGTAATCTAATTCTGCCTTTTTTGGACCTTCCTCAACTGATACATATTTGTGATATGCAATGTTTTGAGTTTTAAGCCAGTTTTTTACATATACATCAGTAGAATGCTCTCTTGCTGTAACAATATCAACCATACCTAAGTTTGCTAATTCATATACAGTATTAGATAATTCATTTTCTGTAGGTGGGATTTGTTTCCACGACTTCCAACAAAATGATAACTCGTCATCGAATTCATCTGGTGTTATATCAAATTTTTTCCAAAAATTCCACTCTGTGATTTCATTTTTTGTGATAATTCTTCTTCTGGTATTGTTATAATGCAACCATGATTTTATGACATCCGCTAATACACCATCAACATCTAATGCAATTTTCATTTAAGTAAAAATAATATTAAATCAATCAAAAGTTTTTCGAAGCTCGTCTAATAGATTTTTTTGATGTTTACTAAGTTTTTTAGGAATATTGACAACTAACCGCACATACTGATCGCCTCGTCCTCTATTGTGTTGGCGAGACAATCCTTTTCCTTTTAACTTGATTATGGTATTGGGTTGACTTCCTTCTTCAACTTGGATTTTTTCTGTTCCTTCTAATGTAGGAACTTCAATAGTTGTACCAATTGTTGCATCTATCATATTTATTGGAATATCATAAAAAACATCTATACCGTCCCTTTTGAATTTTGGATGTGGTTTAACTTGTACTCGTACAATTAAATCACCATTAATCCCACCTGAAATTGATTCACCTTCTCCTTGAATGGTATAATCTCCGGTTTCTATGCCTGGCGGAATATCAAATTTGATGTTTTTGATACCTCTAGTTTTTCCCTTTCCTTTACAACTCTGACAGGGAGCTTGTATGATTTTTCCTTCTCTGTTACATGATTTGCATGGTTGAATGGTTACAAAAGTAGAAAATCCCATATTACGAGACATTCGGATTTGGCCATTGCCGTTACACGTAGAACAAGTTGTTTTTGATGTACCGGGTTTACATCCAGATCCTTTACAGACTTCACAATCCACATCCTTAGGTACCTCAATTTCCATTTTCTTGCCATGTAAGACATCTTCAAGCGTGATTGATGTCTCATATAGTAAATCTGCACCTTTTTGCCTTCCAAAGCCACCAAAGCCTCCTCCTCTACCAAATACAGTTTCGAAAATTGATTCAAATCCTCCAGATCTTCCAAATATATCACTGAAGATATCACTGAAATCACCTCTTGCACCTTGGAAGATATCTTCAGTGCTGTATCTACCATCTACACCTGCATGACCAAATTGATCATAGATTTTCCGTTTTTCAGTATCTGATAATACTGCATATGCTTCTGAAATTTCTTTAAAATGTTCGGCAGCTTCTGGTGACTTGTTTCTATCGGGATGAAATTTTAATGCTAGTTTTCGATATTGTGATTTAATTTCACTTTCTGATGTGGATTTAGATACTCCTAATACTTCATAATAATCACGTTTGCTACTCATTTTGATATTCCTAGTATTAGAATCGAAAGTATAAACTATCTAATTAAAGCCACATTGTATTACCTGATTCATAAACAAATTTGATTAAGGATTCTGTCCTCCACTTGTTTGTTGTTCTGCTCCACCTTGTTGATCTGTGCCCGGTGGAGGTGTAACCTTCTTGTATAATTCGGTAGTTATTTCGTTAACTATTGCTTTCAAAGCGTCTAGTTTTGGTTTTATTTGCTCCGCATCTTTGTTAAGTACGTCCTTTAACTCTTTCATAGCATCAGTAATCTTAATTCCCTGTTCTTGTGAAATTTTGTCTTTTAGATCATGATTAACTAGTTTTTCAGTAGTATAGATGAAACTTTCTGCTTCATTTTTTAAGTCAATACCTTCTTTTTTCTTTTTATCTTGATCTGCAAATTTTTCTGCATCTTGTTTAAGTTTTTCAATTTCGTCTTTTGATAGTTTAGAACGAGATTCAATTGTTATTTTAGCTTCTTTTTTAGTTCCAAGATCTTTTGCAGTTACATTAATAATTCCATTAGCATCAATATCAAATTTAACTTCTATTTGTGGCACACCTCTTGGAGCAGGCGGAATATCTGTTAGATTAAAGCTTCCAAGTGAAATACAATCAGCTGCCATAGGTCTTTCCCCCTGAACAACATGAATTGTAACTGCAGTTTGATTATCTGCTGCCGTTGTGAAAATTTTACTTTTTGATGTTGGGATTGTTGTGTTTCTTTCAATAAGTGGTTCGCGAACACCTCCTAATGTTTCAATTCCAAGTGTTAGAGGAGTAACATCAAGTAAAACTATGTCACTTGTAACATCGCCTGCTATAATTCCTGCTTGAATTGCTGCACCTAATGCAACTGCTTCCATAGGATCAACACCTGCCTCTGGTTCTTTTCCAATTACAGAGGCAACAAACTTTCTTACTAGTGGAATTCTAGTAGGACCTCCGATCAATACAATTTTTGAAATATCCGATTTTGGAAGTTTTGCGTCTTCTAATGCTTTTTCAACTGATGGTCTGCATTTTTCTACGATTAGATTAATCAATTCTTCAAGTTTGGCCCTAGTTAATTGAAGATCTAAATTTTTTGGGCCAGATGATTGGTCATGTGATATAAATGGTAAATTAATTTCAGTTTCCATAACAGAGGATAATTCAATTTTTGCTTTTTCTGATGCTTCTCTAATTCTAGTCATTGCGACATTGTCTTTTGTTAGGTCAATGCCAGTTTTTTTCCTAAAATCATTAACAACATAATCTATGATTACTTTATCCATGTCTGTTCCTCCAAGTTGTGTATCGCCAGAAGTACTCATCACCTCAAATACTCCACCCCCCATTTCCATAATAGTAACATCAAGTGTTCCTCCTCCAAAATCAAACACGAGTATCTTCATGTCTTCTTTTAATTTATCTAAACCAAAAGCTAATGCTGCAGCAGTGGGTTCATTAATAATTCTTACAACATCTAATCCTGCTATTGTGCCTGCATCTTTTGTAGCTTGACGTTGATTATCGTCAAAATATGCAGGTACTGTAATAACAGCTTTTTCGATTTTTTCTCCAATAAATGCTTCAGAATCTCTTTTAATTTTTTGTAAAATAAATGCGGAGATCTGTTGTGGTTTATACTCTTTGTCTTGTATTTTGAAAACATGGTTTGTTCCCATCTTCCTTTTTGCTGCAACTATTGTATTGTCAGAGTTTGTGATGGTTTGTCGTCGTGCTGGTTCTCCTACTAAAAGTTCACCACTTTTGGTAAATGCTACATAAGATGGAAAGGCTTTACCGCCTATTGATGTACCTTCAGCAGCTGAAATTATAGTTGGTTTGCCACCCATCATGACTGCAGCGGCAGAATTACTTGTACCTAGATCAATTCCAATTATTTTAGCCATTTTCTTCACCGTCTAGTTTTACAAATTTAGGTTTTTTTGATATTTCTACTATTGATGGTCTAATTACCCTGTTATGAGAAATATATCCCTTCCTTATTTCTTTTGTAATAGTGTCTTCAACTAGGGTTTCATCTTCTATTACTGATATTGCTTCATGTAAATTTGGATTGAAAATTTCTCCAAGTGCATTTATAGGAACTATATCATGTTGTTCTAAAAGGGAATCCATGTTTCTTAATATCCCTTCTAAACCTTCAACATTTATTTTTTCATTTACTAAAACATTTTTTGCACGTACTAGATCATCATAAATTTGTAGAAAACTCACCATAAATTTATCAATTTTTATGTTAACACCATTTTCTATGTCTAATTTTGTTTTTCGTTCTAAATTCTGATAATCAGCTAGTGAGCGCTTCAACCGCTCTTCACAAATAGTAAGACTATGCTTACTTTTTTCTAATAGTATTTTTAATTCATCTATAGATAATTCGTGAGATTTTAGTTGAGAGTTAGTTTCTAAGTCTATTGAATCTTTGATTTTTTTTGTGGAATCTGTTTTAGTTTGTTGTTCGTTTGATTCATCAAAATTAAGATCAACTGGTATATTTTCATCGTTGTTCATAATCTAACCAATCAACATTTTCTGCTAAATTTTATCCTTATTGTATGATCTCACACAATGGGTTTGTTTTTATAATGATAATTTCAGCATCCTTTTTGTTTTTCTTTAAATTTTCAAAATCAAGTTTTGAACATGCTACAATTATTGTTGTTTTATCATTATGAAAAATGTCTAAGTTTGGGCCTTCATGTGTTTCTACATCGCCTATGTAATCTCGTAATCTAGATATTAAATTCTGTAGCATTTCGATCTTATCTCCTCTCATTTCATGTTGATCTATTGTCCAAGATAATACAATTTTTGTTCTACTAGCTTTAAGATCATTTTTTTTAAGAGTAGTTCGAATTTCGTCTATTAAACGCTTGATGTATCCATCTATTCCTTTTATGCTTCCATTAATAAGATACATGAGCGTGTTTGCGCCTTCAAAAGACGAACCTAATGATTTGAGATCATATAGTCCACTTACCATATCATCTAAGAAAAGATTTTGATACTCATCAGAAATAAGATCAGATTTGGTGGAATCTTGAGCAAATTTACAGACTTCAAGGACACTACACAGTGCTGAAAATCTAGAAAGTGTGTTTATTGCATGAAAATGTTCTGCAGAGGAAATTGCTACAAATTTTTTTTCTTTTTTCCCACTTGCTAATAAATCTGCAAGCTTAGAATCTTGTTTACTATTATAGGAACCAATAACATTTGGAGGTTGAGTAATAAGATCTAGTGGATAGTAAAAATATGAAATGGATTTTCCAGCCTCAAATCCTGTAACATGTTCTAATAAAGAGATATTTTCATTATTGCCACCAAAGCCTGTAGGGAGATTGTTAATAACAGAACTTCCTTTTTTTAATGTTGAAATAGCATCTTTGAATTTGGAGTGAATTTCAGTTTTTGTATCTTGTCCTGTTTTTCGTATTCTTGGTGTAAAAAATAGATATTCTGCTTTGGAAATAGCTACATCTATTGGTTCCATTGAAAGTAATGGTTCGTCCTCTTTTAGAGAAGATACATTAGGATAGGTTTTTGCTATTTCTGCCTTTAGCGATATTGCGGAGGGGGTAGATTCGTCTATTATGTGAACATCTGCTCCTTTTATGGCCATTTGACATGCCAATGAGTATCCTTCTGTACTTAAGCCGTAAAATACAACCTTTGTAGCACTCACTTCATCTGAGCTAGGAATTAAGACCAAGAAAAACTTATTGCACTTTCCATTTCAATCAAAATACTTGAAAATTTGGTTTGATATTCTTACTCCAAAGCAGCTTTTGTTTTTTGAGCCTATGATAATTAGACTAAAGAAAGATCATACTGTGATATGTACATCTCGCAAATATAGAGAAGTAATGCATCTTGCAAAAATTCGGAGATTAAAGGTGGTTATAGCTGGAAAGCATGGTGGAGCCGAAAAATATGGAAAGCTAAATGCAAGCATTATTCGAATGAATCGGCTTTCCAGAGTTATAAAAGAAAGATCACCGGATATTTTGATTAGTTTTTGTTCACCTGAAGCAGCAAGAGTCGCATATGGATTTAATATAAAACACATAGCTTTCCAAGATTCACCACATGCAGAAGCCGTTATGCGGCTAACTATACCACTTGTACAAAAATTATTAATTCCATGGGTCATACCAAAAAAAGAATTTACTAAATTTGGAATTGATGAGAAAAACATTATCCCATATAGAGCAATTGACGCTGCTATAATAGCAAAAAGAAAAAGCACTAAGAAAAATTCAACTTTGTTAAACAACAGAAAAAAAACCATACTAATACGAGTTGAAGAGGAACAAGCTGCTTATTCATCAAAAAATAATCAAATGATCCCTATCATCAAAGCAATAAGTGAAGAGTTTAAAGATAGTAATATCATTGTGCTTGGAAGATATTCATCTCAAATCAAATTTCTAAAAAAGATGTTTGGAAAAAAGATCACAGTGTTGAATAAAGTTGTTGATGGAAAAAAGCTATTGGATAATTGTAATGTTTTTGTTGGTTCTGGCGGAACTATGACTGCAGAAGCTGCATTATTAGGAATACCAACAATTTCTTATAATGCAGTACCAAATTTTATAGAAAAATATCTTGTTAGAAAAAAACTGGTAGTCCGAGAAAACTCGCCAGTGCGCATGATTTCAATAATTAAAGGATTTCTTAGTGGTGTAGATAAAAAAACAAAATTGAAAGCAAAAAAAATACTAACACAAATGGAAGATCCTTATCAAAAACTTGTTAAGGTAATTAACTCACTTTAGTTGAACAGACACCTTCTTGTTTTATATTTAAAGCAAGTTAAATAGAAAATAACATTAAGGGAATCAAAATTTAAGTCGTCGTCCGGAGCCCGGTAGAGGAAAAATTCCGCCGAGTGTAGTGGTCAAGCATAGGGGCCTTTGGAGCCCTTGACCCCAGTTCGAATCTGGG
>JBBDOC010000012.1:0-7744 GCA_040877295.1 Nitrosopumilaceae archaeon | reverse complement strand
GCTGCATCCTCTGAACCAGAAACAATGCTGTCTGATCTTCATGCAATAAAGGAAAACCTTGACAAGGTAACAGCAAATCTGCCTGAAAACAAAAACCCTGTCTGGATATTTCCAACAGACTCAACTAACTTTGCAAGAATTCAGCAAGACATTGACGTTATGATTGCAAGCGTTGAAAAAATATCTACAGTTCCACGGGACAGCTCTGCATTTCATACAGGAATGCGTGATGTACATGAAAGAGCAGTCATTTTACGTGAAAACGTAATGGATGCAACACCATACATGTATGTCAGCGTTTCAAATATCATATTTAGCTCAATTTGGATTGCTGCAATACTTGGAATATTTGCTGTACTAAAGAAAAGAAGAGAGCAGCTTAGAGCCTATGATGCATCAGAAGACGTCTGAATGTTAAGCTCTTGCCTCACCTCATCAACTGCCCTAATTCCAAAAATATCTCGCACCTGCTGAATCCTCAAAGTGTCTTTTAGCAGATTTCGGCCCAAGCTATTTTGTAATACATTAAAGACATCAGTGAATCTTATTTCCCACCTGTCTGAGCAGTCTAAAATCTTGCTTACTGCCCACTGCCTTACCTCAGCTGGAAGTGACATTTTTTCTTGTGATTCAATTGATAACTTGTCAAATAAGTTGATTATCTCTGCAGTCTGGGCCGCCATCTTTTCGAGGTCTTTTATCTCACCATACTTTGATTCAGCCTGCATTCGCATGTTTGACTGGAACTCTGATAACTTTAACAAGGCCAAAACGTCCTTTGAGGTCTCTGTAGATGACTTGTTTGTGACGCTTTTTATCCCCTGAAGTTCTTGGAATAATTTGTCTGCCTTTTGGTGGAACTCGGAAATAGACACATCCTTTCTGTTTATGAGATCTGAGAGCGCTGAAACTTCGTTTTTTATGCCCAAAATATCGTTGCCAAAGCTTCCTGCCCTGTGGGAAATTGCCTCAACATTATGTTTTACCATCTCAATCTGTGATGGAATATCAGAAATTGACTCTGACTTTGCCATGGCTACCTGTAACTCGTGCTTTAGATTTTCAACAAGAACATTTAGCGACTCAATCTTTGAGGCCTTGTGAGAAATTGACTCTATCTCATTTTTTATCCTCTCAAGCTCAGGACCAATTGGCGTTGTTTCTGCCTTTTGCGAAACTCTTTGCAGCTCCTCTCTTAGGTTTTCTATTCTATCAGAAATCTTTATGATCATTGTTGTATTATTTTTGATAGAGTCATAGCTGTCAGATACTGCCTGCATTATTTTTTCTGCCTTTGGCTCTGATTCTATTTTCTTCAGCTGTTCTTGCAGTCTTGCAGTCTGTGAGTTTATCTTTGCAACAAGACTTGACTGGGATCGCACCTGATGTAATCCATCATAGAGCCTTTCTGTGTCATGCTCAAGTGTGCTTAGCTGCTTTGACTGTTTTTGTACATGTTCAACTGATGTTGCCAGAGTATCAATCATGTCCCTTATTGCAATTAGCACCTTTTGGTTTTCTGCAAAAATCTTTGTCATTGTCTTTAGCTCTTTTGATAATGTTTTAGCAGAAGTAGATACTGTTTCGACTTTTTTTACAAGGCTGGCTGGTGTAATTGTTTTTTTTACTGTTTTTGTCTTTGAGCTAGATTTTGCCTTTGCAGCCATGCTAGGTAATTAGCGTTTTATTGATAAAAAAGTTGGGTTAATAAAAAAAACCAAAAGCGTTATTTGTTTACCACTTCTGGTGCGTGTAGAATTTCATGGAGTGTCTTTTCGACTAGTCCATTTGGGGACTCTACAAAGCCCCTTGGGCAATATTCGCATCTAATCATAGTAGTACTGTACTATACCGTACTATTAATAGGACTGGTCATGACTTTATTACCTAAGTAACGTCTTGTTCACTCGTAATTACGAACAAAAATAGCACGCATTAGATTTTGAGTCACTTAGCTCCATTTTATTCGTAAAAAATGAAGCAAACTTGCAGTCATCTGTTTCAAAGCCTATTTCATCAAATCCAACTACATAGCAGTTTCATTAGTTAACAATCATATTTTCTATTAACAATTAGATGACTTTTACCCCTACATATTAATATTATTTTCAATTTTTAAGAAAATGTAGGGGTAACCATTTCCATGGTCACTGAAAAGATTGTAGCTAAAGTTCAAAGCGCGAATCTTGGCAGGTCAGGAGATGCCTTTAAAAATGTCTGATCAAAGATAGTTTTTGATTTATAGTCAGATATCCCAGATCTAATTTTGCATTACCTTGTTTTTGAATCAGTAATTTTTATAGATTTTACTTCTATGTCCAACCTCTACTACAAAGATGATCATTTTTTGTCCCTCTATGCCAAGTATTACTCGATAATTTCCAACTCTAAGCTTACGTAAATCAAAACCCCAAAGCTTTTCCGTATATACGTAAGGATCGTGAGTTATTTCTTCTAGTTTAGTAACAATTTTTTGTGCGTTTTTATCATCAATCCTTGAAAGTTGTTTTTCTGCTGTCTTTGACCATTTAATATGCCAAACCATGAGTTTACTTTAGCCCTAATCTTCGTTTTACTTCTTCGTGAGATGAAACTCTTCCAGCTTTGATATCTTCTAAAGATTTTTGTATATTTTTTATTGTTTGTGGACTAAGTTCTCCTTCAGATCCTTCTGTGGCAATTTTTACTAGTCGTTTAAGCACCTCATTATAGGTTTCACGTGGATGATTCTTTAATTCATCTAGTCGTTGCTTTATTTTTTCTTCGAGCTGTATGGTAGTAACCATAGCTATCCATAGGATACTATAGAATAAATACTTTTCAGGCACAAGATCTCAAGTCTAAAAGCGCAGTCAGATACCCCAGGTCTAATTCCTCATTTTATCAGAATGACCTAATCATCACTCTGCCTAGTTTCTACGCATATTTTGAGACTATTTTAAGAAGATTATCTTCGGTAATTGGTTTTTTGACAACTTCTAGTGCTCCTTGCTTCACTAAATTGGTTACAATATCATCTGTTGGTGACGAAGCTGTAATGAAGACTATTTTATTTTTGGATAGTTTAGGATCTGATTTTACCTTTTTTAGTATATCAACTCCAGTAACATCAGGCATTGCAATATCTAACACTACTAAATCAAAGTTGTTATTTGACAAAAGCTGCAAACAATCCTGGCCACTATATGCAGACATGCATTTGTAGCCAGCTATCTCCAGTGTAACCTTCAACACCTCAGCAATGTCTTGATTATCATCTACTACTAGTATGCTCTTCATCTTTTCCATCCTTTGGAACAGAAAAATAGATCGCCGTTCCTTTTCCTTCTTCACTTTCGACCCAGATCCTGCCTCCATGCAATTCGACTATTCCCTTGCATATTGCCAAACCCAATCCACTTCCACCGCTTCTTCGACCCAGTGATGTATCCACCTGATAAAACTTTTTGAACAGTTCATCTTGTTTGTCTTTTGGAATACCTATTCCATTATCTTTGATACTAAAGACTACAGAACCGTTATCCAATTTTGTATTGATTTCAATTTTCCCTTGATTTGGCAAAACAAATTTCAAGGCATTGCTTACCAAGTTGTTTAGAACTTGGATTATTCTTTCTGCATCACACTTTAATGGAATGTCTTGTGTGCCGTTTGTCAAAATTATGCCTTTTGATTCTGCTTGGGTCTTGAATGCATTGATGCAGGAATCGGTTATCTCCTTTGTTGAGGTATCACGTAGATAGTGCTTTAATTTGCCTAATTCGAGCTTCCTTGCGTCAAGAATATCTTGGATAAGGCGCAATAGCCGCACGGCATTATCGAATATCGTTTTTGCAGAGTTTTTCTGGCGCTCGTTAAGCTCGCCTAGCTTCCCTTTCATTAAAAGTTCAGAATAGCCTTGTATTGGGGCAAGTGGTGACTTGAGCTCATGCGCAATCATTGATGAAAACTCGTCTTTTATCTTGTCTACTTCTTTAAGACGTTCGTTTGCAGTTTGAAGTTCTTTGTTTAGTTTTGTGTTGGATCTTATGGTTCGAAATATGAAATAACCAGAAACTGACAGTACTAAGGCAATAACACCAATCATGACATATGATAGGTTGTGGATTATAGTTACGCCAGAAAACGCAGAATCATAAGGCTCCATGAGAAGCAATGCCCAGGTTCTGTCCTGTATTTTAGTTGGCTGATAAATTATGAATGTTTTAGTGCCATCAACTGTATCAATGTAAGAGCCAGAATTTCCAGCCAATGCTTCAGTTACTACAGCCATACTCACAAATGATTCTACTTCTAAATCTTCAATGACTTCAGCTGTATCTATTACCTCGTTTCCAATCTCGTCAACTATAATCATTCTTTGTGCATCAACTAGATTTTGTGTGAGTTGTTCTTTTGCATAGGTCAGGTCGAGGTTTCCTCCCCATATTCCCACTTGAGTACCGTCATCAGAATACACAGGAGTTCTAATAGCAACTACGCTGTGTTTTGAAGAAGTTGATTTGTATACATCGCTTACATATGTACTCTGAGTTTTCATCACTTCTTTGTACCAGTCCCGAAAAGACCAGTTAGGATATTGCAGGTTTTGTTGATAGGAATATGGTTCAAACAAATAAGAATCGCCATTAGACAAAAAAAAGGCCACTGCCTCAAAACCATGATGCTTGCTTAAAACTTCTCTAGCAACATCTCTTTTTCCAATGTCTACGTCTTCAGGTATTCCCTTGAGATCAGGGCTGATTAAATCAGCATGCTGGACGTCTTTTACTTGGGCTCGTTTGCTTGTAAATTCGACTAGTCTGACAGCATCAGATATGTAATTTGAGAATATGTTTGCGCTAAGGCCTGCCTGATAAGTCATTGTTTGTATTACTTCTTGTGCCTCTTTTGAGGCCATCAAGTCTGAATAGTACAATACTGTTATGCTTACTACGCCTATTGTAACGGCAATTACTGATATGGTAAAGGCGACAGCGTGATTGGTTAGTTTTGTATTCAAAAGGTTCTAAATGCCTGCTTTAGATTGGTCCAAAGTTGGGTTTCGATTGGAATGTACATCTTATCGCTTTTAATGTCAAATCGAACCTTTATCGCTTCATTATTAGTAGCTACATTTTTGTCAGTTTCATTATCATAGTCTCTAGGAGGTTCTAATTGTAATCTCAAATGAGTTCGTTCTACAAGAGTAGAAAAAAACTTGGAATGTAAAATATAGAAAAATTCTGACAAATTTTCTTGTTTGTAATAGTTTGCTACTGCTTTGCGTATAGTTTGCATGTGTTCAATTTTTACAAAAGTGATGATTTTTCCATTTAGTTGGCCACTAAATTCATTTACAAATCCAACAGATATTGGCGGCTGCTCAACTTGTAGTTCCTTGGCTATTTTGCTAATTACGCTGATTTGAAAATTATTATTTGGTGAAAACCTAGCTGGCGCGACTTCTTGTTTAATCACCTCAATGCTGTTTATTGTGACAGAAGTTTTACCATCGAATATCTTTTCTAGGCTGGATGAAATTCTGTTACATGAGATGCTAAACAATGTTACAGCATTTTTGTCTTCATAATGCCACGGATCTTTTATTGTGTTAACAAGCTCATCGATATAGAATGGTTTTTGAAGAATACCAATCTTCAAAACCATGAAATAAAATACGCAAGAACAAACGCCCTCTTTAGGGCAGATTTAGATCTGTTTAAGAACTTTTATCATTCTAATAAACTGGTAGATGATAAACCATGAAAATTCTACTTGTTGATGATAACAAAAGCATTACCAAAGTTATATCTCAATATCTAACAGTTCAAGGGCATCAATGTACAGTTTCAAATGATGGAAAAACTGGCTTGAACCTAATTCAATCAGAAAAATTTGATGTAATTGTGCTTGATTTGGCCATGCCTGGGTTTACTGGCTTTGACATGCTTGATTCCCTAGAAGAAAAGGGCCTTTTAAAGAGCCTGAAAATAATCATTCTTACAGCAGCCGAACTTTCGGAAAATCAGATAGATAACATGATTAAGCGAGGGGTAAAAAAGGTCTTAAAAAAACCAATCCCATTGGATATTCTTGAAAAAAATCTCTAATCTTTATTGTTACTTAGCAGTCTGTTTAATGTTGTAAGGGCCAGATTTTCTTGTTCTATCTCTTTTATCTTGAACTTGTATTCTTGCTGTGATTTTTCTAGCATGGTATATTTTCCAGCTTCTTTTGTAGACTTGTAATTGTGCCAAACTATGTTAAAAAGTAAATCAAGTGGTGTAACAATCTGTGTGGAATCTGACCAAATTGCAATTTCTTCTTTAGTAGAGATTCCGTTTTTCATAAAAAAGACTATTTCATCTTCATCTTTTATCGCAAAACATAGGTTTCGTCTATCTTTTTCTGAAATTATTTTAATACAATCTTTTTTTATGTCTTGAAAGAAATATCTTGCCTTTTTTAAATCAGATGATAATATCTTTACATCTAATCTTGATTTTTTTAGCAATTCAAAAATATCATCTTTATATAATTGTAAAAATTCAGTTTCAGAACCAATGAGAAGAAATCTTGTTTTAGCTTTTGATAACATTTCTTTAATTTTGTTATTAATTTGACAATGCCCATGCAAAATTTGAAACTGGTTTCCATTTTCATTTGAAATGGTTGATTCAAATGTTGGAATTTTTAGGAAAAGATCTATTAATTCTTGTTTATGTGATTCAAGATCGTTTATACGATTTTGCTCTTGATTTATTAATGATTCAACTACTTTATTGATTGATGAAGCTGTATACGTCATAGGATGATCAAAAGATGATGATACTAGTCCTCTTCCTTGAAGCTTAGCAAGTATACGATAAGTTTCTGTTTTAGGTATTCTTAATGTTTTATAGATTTGTGATGCCGTTTTTTTTCCATTTTTTGCCAAAAAAATGTAAATATATGACTCATATTGAGAAAGATCAAATTTAGAAAATAATTCAGTCACTTTTTTAAACATATTATTCTCTACCATCTCAGTATCAAAAATGCTAGCAAAATCTGTCTGCATATGTAACTCTTAATCATAACTTCCCTAAAAAACCAGATATAAAGTTACCTACCTAACTATATTAGTATAGATTCTAGCTTATAAATACTAAATTACGAACAACTGTTTTCAAATTTGGAAATTAATTCATGATTCGAGTATTATCAACTGCAAGAATAGTCGTGTTTCCAAAGTTATGTTGTTCCAAATGGAACAAACTCCATCTTATTACAAGATGATTTTCATATGTGGCATTGATTGCCATATCAAACATTTGGAAGCGTTCATTTTCAATTGCGAGGATTGAAACTTTATGAAAATACTTGTAGTTGATGATTCAATTAGCACTCTAAATTTTACAAAAAAATTACTTGCATCTAGTGGCCATGAAGTTGATACTGCAGGAAATGGAGCAGCGGCCTTAGACAAGTATGCAACGCTCAGACCAGATCTAGTTCTATTAGACATTACGATGCCACTTATGGATGGAAAAGAAACACTAAGGAGAATACTGGGGCTTGACAAGAACGCTATTGTAATAATGACAACAGCTATAGATGATGGCGAAATTATTCAAGGATATCTTGCAAGAGGCGCAGTTGGTTATATTGTAAAACCCTTTGAATTTGATGAACTAACCACTACAATACAAAATGCAGTGAATTTAAGTAAAAACAAATCTACTACAACATTTTTTTCGTTGGTTAGAAATCGAATTGAAAC
>JBBDOC010000011.1:0-40047 GCA_040877295.1 Nitrosopumilaceae archaeon | reverse complement strand
TTGATAGTGTTGATTAGAAATATCATCATTTGGGGGCCTGGTTTTGTTTTGGATTTTTTATTAAATTCAGAAATTACGAATGAAAAAGTATCTTTAGGCATGATTACATTTGGTAGTTTTCTAATTGTTGTTGGGTTTAGAAAAAAGTATCAAAATAGAGTGTAAAACATTCAGCTACTGATTTACAAATTCCTCTATGTTGTTTAAAGCAGACTCTAGTGTTTGAATATCAGGTAAAAACACTATTCTAAAATGTCCACTACCATACTTTGTTCCAAAGCCAGAACCGTGAACTGTAAGTACTCCCTTTGTTCGTAATAGTTCTAATACAAAATCTCTATCTGATTTGTACGTATTGTGTTCAATTTTTGGAAATGCGTAGAAAGCGCCTTTTGGATTTGAACATGAAAGCCCTGAAATCGAATTTAATCGTTTTATTACAAAATCTCTACGTTTTTTCAACTCCGAAACAAATTCTGAAATATAGCCTTGTGGTCCACGTAATGATTCTAATGCGCCATATTGTACGGGTAAATTTGTCGAAATTCTAACCCGTGCAAGCTTTGGCAGGTTTTCTCTTATCAGATCTAGTTTGGAAGAGTTGTTAAATGCAATGTAACCTATTCGCCAACCAGACATTAAATGAACTTTGGAAAATCCATTTAGGACTATAACTGGCGAATCATTAGCAACTTTTCCAATGCCAACAAATTTTTCATCAAATACGATTTGATCATAAATTTCGTCACAAATTATGTAAAGATCATTTTCATTTGCAATATCAACTAGTTCTCTTAAGGATTTTTCATTGAACACAACTCCTGTTGGATTATTTGGACTGATAAGACATATAGCAACAGTTTTTGATGTTATTTTTGATTTGATATCATCAAGATCAGGTCTTGAATTATTCAAGTCAACTGCAAATTCTACTGGAATTCCACCATGTAGTCGAACATAAGAGGCATATGGAGGATAATAAGGGCCTGGAAGTAATACTTCATCTCCTTCTTCTACAATAGAAGATATTACCATGTCAAGACCTTCTGATATGCCATTAGTGATTAGTATGTCGTCAGGGTTCACAGAAAGACCTTTGTTGTGTTCTTTTTTTGCTATTTCGTCACGTAGTTCTGGTAAACCTTCTGATGGTGCATAATAGTTTTCTCCGTTTCTAATTGCCTTAATCATTGCCTCTTTTACATTATCAGGTGTCTGAAAACCAAACTGGACAGGATCACCTATGTTAAGATAAGTAACTTTTTTTCCTTGTTTTTGTAATTTTCGCGCTTCAATCACAATATCTCGAATTGCATACTCTACACCTACAACTTTTTTTGAAACCTTCAAACATCTAGACAGATATTTAGCCTCGTTAAAGTCTTACCTGTTTGGACTCGTAGCACAGTCAGGATAGTGCGGGTGGCTTCGGACCACCAGGCCGAGGGATCGAAGCCCTCCGAGCCCTTTCAAACTAAAATTTTATCGAACGATTTATTTGTGTATCAATATTAAATTTGTTAATGACACCCAGTATAGGACTAATGAAGCGAAGACTAGAAAAAGAAAAAGATGCCATTGCACTTGCAATTTCTGGAATTATTAAAAACTATAATGTTAAAGAAACACAAATTCAAATACTTGAAACAAAATATGACGACGATGCTGGAGATTGGTACGTAGCATTAGGTTTTGATAGCAAAAGAGCAATTGTTAAAATGGATTCAGTAAATGCCACCATTACGGAAGTAAAGGAAATTTAATTTGATTTTTTAAATTCTACGTTTGGTGTTTCTTGGTTTGAAATGACTAAAAGGCCTCCATCTAAGAGTTGTTTGATTAATTGTATAACCTCTTTTTCTACCTGTGTTCTTTGAAGGCCTGTTTGTTGTGCAAAGATATCAACTAGCTCAGTTATCTTTCTTTTTCCGTTACATGACTTCCAAAAATCAATTATTGCTTGATTTACCATAAATCCCTGATTGTGTTCGTTTGCCAAGACCATAGACCCGTCTTCTTGTTTTATCAAAGAACCTATACCTTGAGGCATGGCTTTTTCGTAATCAATTGGAGCAGGTGTATTTTTGCCAGTCGTGTTCTTTAGCATTGCCTTTGCTTCATTAGACATTTTATCAATTGACCATGGAGGATCCCATACAATGTCAACTTTGACATTGTTTACACCTGGAACCTTTTTTGCATATCTTGTTACATCACTGACTAGTGTATCATGAAGTGGGCAACCTTGTGTAGTCATGGTCATTTTGATGTTGACGTCATTGTTTTCAGAAACATTTATCCCATATATCAGCCCCATGTCAACAATATTTATCGGAATCTCTGGGTCCATACATTGTTTTAGGGAACTTCTAATCTGTTCTGGCTTTATAGTGTTCATTTTTGTAAAATTAGTTTAAAATCAATAAAAACGTTTTATTTGTTAGCTTCAAATAATTTTTTGATAGAGTCTTCGTATGGTGGCTTTGCCACGCCTTTTTCTGTTATAATACCTGAGATTAGTTCTGGGGGGGTCATATCAAAAGCAGGGTTTATCACATTTATTCCATCTGGTGCAGTCTTTTTGTCACCAATTCCCGTAACTTCATCAGCTTTTCTCATCTCAATTATAACATCTGATGGATTGCTTTTTAGATCAAATGTAGATAATGGTGCAGCAACATAAAATGGGATTCCATGTTGTTTTGCCATGATGGCAATCTGATATGTTCCAATTTTATTGAATACATGACCTGTGCGTAGAATTCTATCTGCACCTACGATAACTTTGTTAGCCAAACCCTTTGCCATAGTATACCCTACAGCTGTATCTGGAATCAAACTGACATCAATTCCATCATGTTTTAATTCAAATGCTGTGAGTCGTGAACCTTGTTGTACTGGTCTTGTTTCAGTTGCTATTACTTTGATTTTTTTTCCTGAATCCTTTGTTGCACGGATGACTCCTAAAGCAGTGCCATATGCTACAGTAGCTAGTGCTCCCGCATTGCAGTGAGTCATTATTGTGTCATTGTCATTGAATAGCTCAGCTCCAAACTTGCCCATTGACATGTTTGTCTTGATATCATCTTCTGCAATCTTTTTTGCTTCATCTATGATTGAATTTTTTATTGTTGAGACATCGGATCCTTTTTTTGCAACTTCCATTATTTTATCAAGACCCCACTTTAGATTCACTGCAGTAGGTCTTGTGGAAAAAAGGATTTGTCTTGCTTCTTCAAGATCCTTTATGAGAGCCTCTTTTGTTGTAGCCTTACTTTGAAGTGCGGCTAGTGCAAGACTAAATGCACCTGAAACTCCAATGGCTGGTGCTCCCCTGACAATCATAGTTTTGATTGCATTTGCGACATCATGGTAATCTGAGAATTCTACATATTCTAGCTTGTTTGGAAGCTTTGTTTGGTCAATCATGATTACTTTGTTGTCTTTCCACTCTACTGTTCTCAAAGAATGAATATTCAGTTCTTCCAACTTGTAAATATGACATAGCTTTCCATATTAAAATTAATCAAATTTTATGTTTTTTGTAACTTTAAATCATTTTTGAATTATTGCAACTCTTGCTGCCAAATTATTTTATTAAACCATTTTGCCAATCATGAATAAAATCATCTCTGCTTATACCTACATCATCTAAAATTGTAAGAATTAATCCGGGTCCTAACTCTTCGTTTTTTGCTGGCACCGTAGTCCATCTGTCGTTTGAACGTAGTGAGACATGACTGCCCTTTTGCGCAGTTTTAGAAAATCTTTTTTTATTTACAAGATATTTTATCATTTGATTTCCAGTAATTCTTGGAAGTTTTGTCACTTGTATTTTCGAACTATCTTTAGACTAAAATCTTTGCTTTGCTTCAACTCTTCGATCATCAAGTTGATTGTTTCTTTTACATTTTCTATTGTTTCAGCTTCAGTTTTTCCTTGTGCATTGGCATGTAATTCTTTACATCTGGCAAAGAACCATCCGTCTTCGTCTTTATCCAGTGTTACTATATACTCTTTCTTAGATATGGTAGAAACTGAACCCATGATAGTATTGTTACATTGTAACAATATAATAATATCGTCTTGTGGATCCCCTCATTGATAGCAACAGTATAACTTTGGAATGGTTCCCTGTTTTTAGGAATGCTTTTCCCACATCCCTACATACTCTAGCTTGTTTGGAAGCTTGGTTTGATCAATCATTATGACTTTGTTGTCTTTCCACTCTACTGTTCTCAAAGAATAAGTTATCTCTTTCAACCTGATATTATAAAAAAATTCCATATTAATATCATCAAATGGTCTTTTGAAGACTTGCTGATGCTGATCAGAAAAGTTCAAGAGCATCAAAGTTTCGGCAGAGTCAGATAAATCTGCCCTATATACATATAAAGGGATATTGGTGTCAAAAAAAGGAGACGAGTTATAGTTTATACGAAAGAGAAAAAAGATCCTGCTTACAAGAAAATATCATGGCAAAGATTCAAGACAAGTTTGATGATATCCAGAAATTTTCTGAGATTTCGCTAAAAAAGATCTGGATGAATAAAAAAGACGAGATCTGGAATCAGTATTTGAAATTATCAGCCAAAGATGGTTTTGACAGACAAATAGATGGAAAGCGGCTATCTAATAGTTGATAGCAGGATAAGAGTTGATAGAATTTTTAGTGTTAGCAAAAAGCTTGTAAGAATGAAGATTGGCAAAATACATCAAGATACTTTCAAGAAGATAAAATGCGTCTTGTCAGAGCTGCTCAGCTAAAGTACCCGATAATTATCATATTCTACATATTCTAGCTTGTTTGGAAGCTTTGTCTGGTCTGTTCTGATTTACAGAATAAACTTGGTTTGACGATATAGACTGGGTAAGAAATTACAGGTTGTCTAGAAAGTCTTGTTCTGAAATTTCGGCTTCCAGTAGGATTTGTCGTAATGTCACCATTGCTATTGGAGAATGTCTTGGAACAGAGATTGTTTTTCCTTCTTTTTTCAAGATAATATGACTTCCTCTTTGCCTAGTAAATTGAAAGCCAAATTTGTTGAGAACCTTTAGAACTTGTCGCCAATCATGGTTTCGTAGGCTCATGTTTTATCTCAACAACAAACGTTTGAACGTTTTTAGAAGATTCATGGATTTCTTCTAAAACCAATTCAATTGCTTCTTTCATGTTGGCCTTGAGTTCTTCCAACGTTTTGCCTTCACTTATTGCTCCAGGCAATTCAAGACATTGTCCAGTATAGCCTTCAGAATGCTTTATTACCTTGACGTTGAAAACTTGGACTGTCTCCATGCTAATTATTTTCTCCTCTCCATAATTAATGATTTGGTCTCATCTTTCAAACACAGCATCGTCCGTTCTGATAACTATGGAATCCATACTTGATCACTCTAGTTTATGGGTTCTAAAACCCTGCTTAAGCTATGTTTTTCAAGCAACTTAAATTGTGATTCACTTTGTATTTTTCCCAGCTCTTCCCAAAGAATAGATTCAGTTTCTAGGCCTGTTCCGTAATGCTTGAAAATCAGTATGCCATTTATTTTTTAAAAATTTATTCGTAAATAAATGGAAATAAATGGCATGAAAAAAAATTTGCAAAAAAAGTAGCAATTCTAGGTTAAATGAAGAAAAAGAGGTTTTTGAGTGATACTTGCATATTCTGCATCTTTCTACTCTTTCTTGTTTCGTGTTAACAGTCATATACAATTCATGTCTGTGCCCACGTTTTTTGTAGCGTCTGATTCGCAGTGTCACACGCCTAAACGGTCTTAGGTTCCTGCTACTTCGGACGCTTATTCTACCATGCATTAACTCATGGTGATCAACTAAACTCTCTTTCCTAAATTTAAGAATTAAGGACCAAAGATCTCTTCTTAATATTCAGGTTTCAGACAAAAATTTTCCTATATGATAATGTTTAACATGTTTCATTTTTCAAGTATCATATCAAGATAATGTTTTTCGTAAATTTGACTTTAAACATTATATTATGACCTTTTATTCTAACCACAATGATTACTCAATTGGATTTGGACAAATATGATGCACAAGGAATGTACAAAATTTATGATAGATGGCCAGAACTTGCTTCTGAATATTACAATAAAAAATTACCACGTGTTGACACAAAACAGCTAGAACACATAGTATTTGCAGGAATGGGAGGATCTGGTGTTATTGGAGATATATTTTCTGCAATATTTTCTAAAACAGGGATTCATGTATCTATAGTAAAAGGATACCACCTTCCAAATACGGTCAACTCCAATACTTTGGTTATAGCAACAAGCGTCTCTGGTAACACTGTTGAAACATTGACTGTTTTGGACTCTGCAAAAAAATTAAACGCTAAAATTGTTGCTTTTTCTGGCGGAGGTAAATTAGAGGAGTATTGTAAAAAACATAACATTGAATATCAGAAAATTCCATTGCTGCATTCACCTAGAGCTTCACTGACAGCCTATCTATACACCGCCTTGAATGTACTAATACCTATTTTGCCAATAACAAAATCTGATGTAATCGAATCTATTACAAAGTTAGAAGAGACGAAAAAAATAATCTTTTCTTCAAATTTAACTGAATCAAATCCATCATTGAATTTAGCAAAGTGGTTAAAGGATATTCCTTTAATTTATTATCCCTATGGATTACAGGCTGCTGCAATACGGTTTAAAAATTCACTTCAAGAAAATGCCAAGATTCATGCTATTGCAGAAGATGTTATAGAAGCATGTCATAATGGCATTGTAGCATGGGAAAAATCATCTGCTGTAAGACCTATTCTATTACAAGGACAAGATGATCATAAAAACACAAAAGAACGATGGAAAATCATAAAAGAGTATTTTCAAACAAATAATATCGAGTATAAAGAAATTTTTTCAATTAAAGGAAATATTCTTTCTAAGCTAATTAGTCTGATTTATCTTTTAGATTATTCCACAATATACTTGGCAATCATGTCTAAAACTAATCCCTCTCCAATAAAATCAATTGATTTTATAAAAAGTAAATTAAAAGGATAGAGAGAATATAAAATAGAAATTGGTGATCTAAGATTTTTATTACAACTATAATTGCTTTAATTGTGTTTCAAATAACTTTATACTAATCGAAGAAATTTTTTGAATTCACAATTATCATGCGTTTATTACTATAAAGTTGGGGATAATTTTTGTTTCAACAATTTTAGATGGGGTTAGAATTATTTCTTTTTAGTGGGAGATATGTTCATAGTCCAAATGGTTTTCGGCATTTTTCCCTCTATGAAATCATCATAATTATCATTGTTTACTTTTTGGTTTATTTCTTTACAAACTTTTTCAAAGATTTCTAATGTGTATTCTATGTCTTTTGAAGAATGTGAGTAAGATATGCCACACCACCCAGGAGACATGAAAATTCCGTTTTTTACCAATTCCTGAAGAACTAGAGCCTTTAATTCGGGAGAATGTGATTTATTTTTATTAAAACACTCCATATGCATCCTAACAGGATATCCCACCATTTTAGAATCAATTTCATTTTCTTTGGAAATTTTATTCCATCCATCAAAAAGATTTTTTCCTTGTTTCCAACAATATTCTATTGTGTTTTTTTCCTTCATTTCATTAATCACTGCAATAGTCCCTGCCATTGATAGAGATTCACTATTATTAGTAGATGAAACCCATAATTCGTCAAAAACTTTCATAAATTCTGATGGTCCTGATAAAGCTGAAATTGGAAGACCATTTCCCAATCCTTTGCCAAAACAAGTAATATCACCTTTTATATCAAAATATTTTTGTCCTCCTTGAAGATCTAATCTGAATCCTGTAATTATTTCGTCTAGTATTAAAAGACTATTATTGTCATCAGCAATTTTTCTTATTTTTTTAAGAAAATTATTTTTTGGTGGTTCGTAGATTGTCGGTTCCATCACAATAGCTGCAATTTCATTTTTATTATCTTCAAAAATTTGTTCTAATCCTTCAAAATCATTGTAATCAAAGATCCTTATCAAATCTCTATTGAATTTTGGAACTCCTCCATCACGACTAACCATTGCAGCCTGCCAGTCATGCCAAACACCACCAGAACCACAATAGGCAATCTTGTCTCTTTTTGTAAAAGCACGAGCCCCACGTACTGCAGCAGTAACTGCGTTTGAACCAGATTTTTCAAATTTTACCATTTCAGCATGAGGGATGGTTTGGCAAAACAATTCAGCTAGTTCAACCTCAACTCTATGAGGTAACGAAAATAAAATCCCTTTTTTTAGTTGTTCAATAATTGCGGCATTAACAGCAGGATAATTGTAACCTAATGTGATTGGACCTAAGGCACAAAGATAATCTAAGTACTCGTTACCATCTACATCAATAAATCTGGATCCATTGGCTGATTCGATGTAAACTGGATAAACTCCTTCAACAAAATTTTGGGCTGATCTGCTAAAGGTGCCAGTTTGATGTGGGATTATTCTTTTGGCTCTTTCTTTTAATGAATTTGAGTTTGTTATTTTTAATACCACGGTACGAATTACAATAGTATTTCGTAATTAACAGTTTTGCTCTATATCGAAGATTTGTTAAACATCATTATGTTAAAAGACCGAAGAATACTCCTGGAAATTTTGTAGGAATAATTTATATTTGTTAAGAGATTTTTTTGGATAAAATTTCACCTATATTCGATTTTTAATTATGAATTTACTGTAGTTAATAACACATGTATTTTACTTCTACCAAAATAGGTATAATGAGTTATTACTTCAAAACGCGTTGAGTCTAGAGTATGATCTTAGTAAAGTTGTGTTAAGGGAGACTAAATGAGATAATCTACATAAACTTTAAAACAAGATAAGAGCAAGAAAATATTCGTTAAAAATGGATAGAAGTCATGAAGGTACCGGCATGAAAAATATGTTTCATAATCTCCTAGATTAGATTGATTGCCACTATTATTCAAGCACGAATGGGTTCGACAAGACTTCCAGGAAAAGTTATGATGCAGGTGAGAGGAAAGCCTCTACTTTACTATCTCATAAAACAGGTCCAGAGTTGTAAGGAGTTGTCCAAAATAATAATTGCCACAACTATTTTAAAAGAGGATGATCAAATAGTACAATATGTAAGATCGCTTGGATGTAATATTTATCGTGGCAGTGCAGAGGATGTTTTAAGTAGATATTATTTTTGTGCCAAAGAGCATGATGTAGACATTATCGTAAGAATTACTTCTGACGATCCGTTAATTGATCCGCAGATAATTGGAAGATGTATTAGAGAATTTGAGCATGGTGATCTAGATTATCTAAGTAATACTATAAAAAAAGAACAAAATGTATGGATTCATAGTATTAATAAATTTCCTAACGGCTTTGCTGTGGAAGTTTTTAGTTTTGATGCATTAGAAAAGGCATATCAAAATGCAAAAAAACCCTCAGAAAGAGAACACGTTACTCCATACATGATTAATAACCCAAAACAGTTTAAGCTTGGTAACATCGAAAATTCAGAAGATTTTTCTATTATTAGAGTAACAGTAGACTATCAGATAGACTTTGATGTTGTAAAGAACATAATAGAACATTTTCCAGAAGATGAAATTTTTTCGATGAGTAAAATTGTATCATATCTAAAACAAAATTCATTGCATTAAGGTATGGAAATGTATTAGGTAGTAGTGGATCAGTGGTGCCTCTTTTTATAAAACAAATTCGTAACGGACAGAAGATAACAATAACTGATTCAAAAATGACTAGGTTTAGCATTACAATGAATGAAGCACTTGATTTTATATTAGAATCAACTATGTTGGGTAGAGGTTCTGAAGTTTTTATTCCAAAGCTAAAAGCTTATTCCATTATGGATCTGAAACATGCTCTATTTGAGTTATTAGGTAAGACAGGTGAAATAAATTCAGGCATTCGTTTCGGTGAAAAACTTCACGAGAGTTTAATTAATCAAGACGAACTTCGATATACTTGGGAATTAGATAACAAGTTTGTTATACTACAATCGTTTGATGTAAAAAATCGAGAAAAGAAAATTTACACTAAAATAAAGAAAGCAAAATTAGTTCATGCTTACTCATCTGATAATGTTGAAAAGATATCAAAGGAACAGTTAAAAGAAATAATTTCTTTGGAAATTTTACCAAAATTAAAATCATTAAACATTGATTAAACAAACTCACTATTGTTTGAACCTTGGTTACCAAACTTTTGTGAGAATATGAAATTTTCTTGCATATTCTATAGATGAAAAGGAATGAGCTCAACCACGAATATGAAAAAAATTAAGGTCTTAATTCTTTTAATTAATGATCGTGCGTAAAGATCTATTCATAGTCAGTTATACCATCTCCAATCTCGATGTCGTGTTTAGCCTTCTTACCATTTAAAAGTTCAAGAAATCTAGCCTCCAGTCCTCTCACTCGATTACCTGGCCTTAGCACATCGAAGTTGACTCCCTCACGCAAGGTGTCACCTTTTAATATTGGTTTTATTGCTTGAATAGATCTTGTTGCAAATCTTCTAAGCTCTAATTCTTCTTTTAAAATTTCTTTTTTTCCTGAACCTTTTGCTAATTCTGCATTTCTTATAGAGTTTACCATTAATTCCAGTTCACTTGGAATCAAAGCAAATGGATGATCCGGCCCTGGCAATTCTCTGTCTAAAGTAAAATGTTTTTCAACTGCAGAAGCTCCAAACGCTACTGCCATGATTGGTGCAATCACGGGATCAATGCTATGATCTGATAATCCCACTGGGAGATTATATCTTGATTTAATTTGTGGTATTACGGATAGATTTAGTGCATCGATTGGGCATGGATACTTTGAGGTACATTGAAGTAGTTTAATGTTAGCATTACCATTTTTCTTCGCTAAATCTACTGCAAAATCAATTTCTTTATAGGTACTTGCACCTGTTGAAATGAAAATTGGTTTTTCAGTCTTTGCAAGGAACTCTAAAAGTCTTACATGATTGATTTCAAAAGATGCAACTTTATGAATTGGAACATAAGGATCAACTTCTTTTGCATCACGGACTGAAAAAGGTGTGGACATGAAAATAATGTCATGCTTCTTTGCGTAATTTACAAGTTCAGGAATCATTTCATATGACATTGAAAGGTGTTCAAAAATCTCATTGATGTTTTGATTTATGCCATGTTTTAATAGATAATCACTTTTCCCAGCATTTGGAACGTAGATAGTTTCTGGTCTATATGTTTGGAATTTTATAGCGTCTGCACCACTTTTTGCGGCAACTTGTATTAGATGCTTTGCTTGATTCAGATCTTCTTCAAAAGTACCACATTTCCAGTTTGAACCAGCTTCAGCTATCACAAAAACGTGATTTGGATCGTCTAGTTTTTTCAAGATGTCTTTCAACAAAGATTAGACTAGGTAGAACATAAAATACCTTTATTATGTGATGAGTTTTAAATGTTCAGGATTTTTTGGTAATCTTGTTGAACCAGTACAAGCTTGAATAATCGCAGCAATATTCACGATTTATGAATATAATAAAACAATATTTAGGTTTCAAAAATATACTAAAATACAAGAATACTTTCATTATCAAAACATGTGTAAGCGATATGAGTAGTCCTACAATTATTTTAAAAAAAGTAAAAAATTCAGATGCAAAATTCCTATATGAACTACTAGCTGAAAGAGAACCAAAAACATTCGTTTTTCATAAAAAAATGCCTACTTATGAAGAACATGTCAAGTTTGTAAAATCTAAACCATACTCAAAGTGGTATATTATAAAATTAGGAAACAAAAGTGTTGGTTCTATTTCATTAACACATAAAAACGAAATTGGCATATGGATAAAAAAAAATATGCATTATAAAGGAATTGGCACCCAAGCCTTAAAAATATTAATGAAAAAGAATCCAGGATTACGTTATCTTGCAAACATTAATCCTAAAAATCGTGAATCAGTAAGATTTTTTGAAAAAAATGAGTTTAAATTGATTCAATACACTTATGAATTAATTAATTGAAAATCCATTTAATTCAATGAAAAAAATAATAAAATTATTTGATCCTATTTTTGGAAAAGAAGAAGAGGTTGCATTAATCAAAACTTTAAGGAGTCATTCTTGGGCTTCTGGATCGGGTACTGGTAGAGTTAAAGAATTTGAAGAGAAGTTTTGTAATTATATCAAGGCAAAAGCTTGTGTTGCTGTTAACAGTGGCACATCTGCGCTTCATTTAGCTTTATCATTAATTGATCTGAAAGGATCAGAGGTCATACTTCCCTCTCTTTCGTTTGTTTCAACAGCACACGCAGTTATTTACAATGGTGGGATACCTGTTTTTGTAGATGTAGATCCAAAAACACTTTGCATAGATCCCACATTAATAGAAAATGCAATAAGTGATAAAACAAAGATTATACTGCCAGTTCATTTTGCAGGCCTTGCTTGTAATCTCACCAACATACAGAGAATATGTAGAAAACAAGAAATTATTTTGATAGAAGATGCAGCACATGCTGCAGGTACAACATATAAAAAGAAGAAAGTAGGAACTCATGGAACAGCGGTTTGTTTTAGTTTTCATCCAGTAAAAAATTTGGCTATGCCAACTGGCGGAGCAATAACATTAAATGATAAAAACAGTAATGAATATGAAAATATTTTAAAAATTCGAAGATGGTGTGGGATTTCGAATCGACAAGGTGCAACATATGACATAACTCAACTTGGTTGGAATTCTTATTTGAATGAATTTTCAGCTACTATAGGAATAAAGCAGCTAAAAAAACTAGATTTCAACAACAAGAAGAGGAAAAAAATAGCGAAAAGATATTCTAAAGAACTAAAACTTGAGAAAAAGATGCCTTTCAACAATGAATGTTCATATCATTTCTATTGGATTTGTGTCAAAAATAGAATTAATTTTATGAAAAAAATGGCTGAATATGGTATAGAAACTGGCGTTCATTATAGACCAATCCATACTATGTCAATGTACAAAAAATTCAAGCCACAGTTACCATTTACAGAAAATATAGGTAAAGAGATAGTTTCAATACCAACACATCCTAATCTAACAGAAGACGATGTCACCAAAGTAATAGAATCAATAAACAAATTTAGTTGAGCTTGTTTATGAAAGAACAAAAAAAGATTGTTAGGCTAAAACCAGTAACAAAACCAGATTATCTCTTCTTATATCAGCTTCTCGCCCAAAGACACCCAATTGTGAATATTTCACATAGAAAAATACCTGCCTATGAAGAACATGTCAAGTTTGTAAAATCTAAACCATACTCAAAGTGGTATATAATTATACTTGAAACTAGAAAAGTAGGAGCAGCTTACCTTTCAAAACAAAATGAGATTGGAATCCATCTTATGAGAAAATATGAAAAAAAATACATCTACTTACAAACAATTAAAGAATTGATGACGAAAAATCCAAGAAAAAAATTTCTTTCAAATGTTAGTCCTAGAAACAAAAAATATATCCAGTTTTTCAAAAAATTTGGCTTTAAACTACTTCAGCATACTTATGAACTTGATAAAAGATCAAACTTTTAATGTCACCCATAATTTTTATAATTCAAAGATAAAGGCGAACAAAGTAAATGAAAATTGTAATAACTGGTGGAGCAGGTTTTATTGGTTCAAGTGTTGCACAACTGTTGAAAAAGGATCATAAGGTAACAATTTTCGATCATAAAAAACCGATAAATGGGGATTATGAATTTATTCAAGGCAACATAAACGACTCTAAACTTGTTACAGATTCAATAAAAGACTGTGATGTTGTAATACATTTAGCCGCAACACTTGGTGTTGTATATACAGAAAAAAATCCAATTAAAACTCTTGATACTAACATTATAGGAACAAAGAATGTTTTGGAATCTTGTAGGCTCAATAATGTCCGGAAGATAATTTTCTCATCCTCATCTGAAGTTTATGGCGAGCCATTAAAAGTTCCAATAAGCGAAATAGATAAGCCCATTCCAATTACTAACTATGGAATTAGTAAGCTTGCAGCTGAAGAATACATCAAAGCATATTCAAGGGATTATGGGTTTAGGTACACTATATTGAGATTATTTAACGTTTATGGAGACGAACAAGGAACCCAATGGGTAGTTCCTGAATTTGTTAGTCGAGCAATTAAGAACCAAGATATTACTATTCACAACGCGGGTTTACAAGTACGTGCATTTTGTTATGTTTCCGACGTTTGTGATGCATTTAGGATTGTTTTGGAAAAAGGCGATGGAGAAATTTTTAACATTGGTAATGATAAGGAACCCATATCTATTAAAGAATTAGCAAAGAAAATAATTTTGTTATCTAATTCTAAAAGTACTATTAACTCGATACCTTTTGAAAAATCAGACAGAGATAGGAGTGAAATCATGACACGATCTCCTAGTATTGAAAAAGCTAAAAAACTACTTGGTTATAATCCAAAAATTTCTTTAGAAGAGGGAATTTTGAAAATGATAAAGAAAAAATCGGAAAGTTAATGCTTTTTATATGATGGTTTTTTCCATAGTTAGAATATGTTTTTAACTTATACAATAAAACATTGATGAATTAATAAAAAATCATTCTAATTCAATTTGCTTTAACAGGAGTTTATCCTTAAAAAGATATACTCTTATTTGCAACCCAGAATTTAATTGTGAATGTGGGAAGAGCAATTTTTCAATACTAGTGTAATGTATTAAAAAAATTTATTTCCAAAACTTTTGACAAAATGAATGATTGTTGCAATAGAAGATGTAACACTTTTTGGAAATGTAATAAGTATATGAATTTAAAATGTTTTCTTTATGGATACAAGTAATAGTAATTGGAAATAAAGTGAAACTAGATAGAATTCAAAAATTCAAAAAGTTTTTCTGATGAATGATTAGGATTTGAAATATACTCTCTTACATACATGTTACCTCTTTCAATTAATTCTTTTTTGTAATTTTCATTATACATTATTTTGAGAACTGTTTCTTCAAGGTTATCAATGGTGGTTATGGCACATGAGTTAGATCTTAGTGGTTCAGGTATTCCAAAATTGAAATCTATTGCTGGCACACAAACAAGTGGTTTCTGAAGCATTAAACATTCTAATATTGATGTTGAATGTCCCATCATGATCATTAAAGAACATGAGCATATCAATGGTAGGGTATCTCCAGTAGTTACGACTTGGATTTCTGGATTAACCTCACGTACAATTTTTCTTATGTCTATATCATCAGCATCTGTATGGGGTTTAATGATTAACTTTTTTTTGTGTTTTGTTGTAATTTCACAAATTTTTCTAATAGACATAAGATAGTTTTCTATATTCTTTATAATTTGACCTCGTACAACCATATTTCCAGGTCCAGGTGTTGCAAGTAAGATGAAATCATCATCTGAGATAGTATAATCTGAAAGAATGTTGTCGTATCTAGGGCTACCCAAATTTATAATCGTTGATTGAAAAATTTCCCCGTTTGTTAATGCGTCTCTCTCTGTGATATTACCCCAAACTACAAATTTTGTAGCATCAGTTGGATAGACCGAGGCTGAGACGTTGTATGCCTTAGCTTCTGGAGTATCAAAATGATGCCCTATTTGTAAAAGAATTACAGGTATGTTTCTTTTTTTGGCTTGACCAATAACGACTTGCTCAGTCATGCCGATTTCATGCAAGACTAGTACAGAGTTAAAATTGTATTTATTGAATAGATTTTTTGCAAGTTCTACTTCTAAAGCTATTTCAGGAATTCTATTTTGAATTAACGCTTTGAATTTTGGTTGTAGAATTTTCCATAATGAAATTTCGTTTTGAATGAAATAATTTCTAAAAAAATCTTCTTTTTGCCATAATTTGGTGATTTTATCTTCAAGATGTGCGATGATTTTTGGTGATGAGTTTTTCCAATTGGAGTTTATTAGTGAATGTTGTGTAGCAATTTTACAATTTGAGTTTTTTATTATATTATATGATTTATAATCCCAAATTGCGGGTCTGCGCCTACCATAGAAAATAAGGTTAAGTGTGAATTTTTTTGATTTTAAAAAAAAATATTTGAATCTGTTTGTTGGTAATTCAACTAAAAGAACTGTTTTTTGCGAATTGTTAATTTTTGGACTAAAAAGTAAATTAATTACCATCTCAGACAATCTTTTTAATTTCAAATACCAAGAACGTGAAATAAGAAACATAAAATAACGATTACCTATCTTCATGTTAATTCTCACTTTATCATGAACAAAAGCATGTTCCTCTCTCTTTGGTTGTGTTATTTCGATTGTTGAGTTTGTAAGATTTTTAATAAGCTGATAGAGGATTCCGCCAGCGATGAATGTTGCTTGTTTATTTTTATTAAAAATTTGAAACACTTCATGTGATTTTTTAAGAAATTTTATTAAATAATTGACAGTTTGTTCATGAAATAATCTTCCTATGTTAATTCCTTCATATTGAATCTCATTTACAACAGATTCATTTTCATACCAACGAGTGAGTTTGTAAACTTGGTTTTGTAGATTGTCTGGATCGAATTCTGTTAAGAAATCATCCGAAGTCTTGTGATCAATGTTATTTTCAAGCAGTTTAGTGTGCGATACATAATCAAAAGCAATTATTAGCGATGGTAGTTTTTGATTAAGGTATTCTTTAATTGAGTAAAAGTCTGTCTCCGAATCAACAAGAATAACTTGTTTGTTAGTGTTTTGTATTAATTTTCCATTTACTCCAGTCATAATCATCAAAAACTACATTTTTCATTTCGTCGTCATTTGGTCTCCAAGCTGGATTAGCTAAAACCAGCACGGTTGCCAACTTGTCTGTGTTATTAATATGAGCTGAGGGATGATTTTTCGGTATCTGAACTAAAATAGGATTATCTTCACTCGATTCTATTTCATGATATTTGCCTTGCAAATCTTTTGCAATGAATACCACTTTTCCACGTATACATACAAAGTAGCTATCTCTTTTAGTATGCAAATGTGGCCCCTTAACTTCACCGGCTTTAACTGAAGAAATATAAACCATTTTTGGTGAAACTTCCAAAATATTATCCAAATCTCTCCAAATAACAGTTAATGACCCATTGATATGCCCATCTATGATATCTTTTGTAGGATGAATTTCCAATCTTATACTACTGATTGTGTCATTTTTCATATCTTGAAGTTCAATGCGATAATAATAAAAATATTAGGTACGATTAAGTAATTTAATTTCACAAGTTGTTAATTTTGTATATATTACAAGTCACTTTTTTCACTATGACAAAATTGAGCATACACCATAAATATTGATAAGCGTGTTGAATGTTGATTTGTTTAGCTTATTTAGGTTGGAGGTAAAGTGTTGAAATTACTAGTAACAGGCGGACTAGGTTTTATTGGAAGCAATTTCATTTTACAAATTCTGCAAAATCATGACGATTATAGTATAGTTAATGTTGATGCAGGATTCCATGGTTCAAATCACATGAATTTGGTGGATGTACAAGACTTTGCAAATTACAAATTTGTAAAAGGAAACATCACAGATTCATATTTAATGAATAAGTTAATTTCTGATTCTGACGCTGTTGTTAATTTTGCTGCAGAATCTTTTGTTGATAGAAGTATTTCTAACGCAAAACCATTTTTAGAATCCAATATTAGAGGTGTTTTTACTATCCTTGAAATTTTAAAAGAACAAAAAAAGAAGTTAGTCCACATTTCAACCGATGAAGTGTATGGGAGTCTAGAGTCGGGGTCTGCTTCTGAAAACTTTAGATATAATCCATCTAGCCCATATGCTGCATCCAAAGCATCTGCTGATCTTTTGATTAATTCGTATGTAATTACTTATGGTTGTGATTGTATAATCACAAGATGTACAAATAATTATGGACCTAGGCAATTTCCTGAAAAGTTAATTCCTAAAACAATACTTTTAGCTAATCAAGGAAAAAAAATACCAGTTTATGGAAACGGAAAAAATATACGTGACTGGATTTATGTAGACGAGCATTGTGATGCGATATACAACGTTTTAATGAATGGAAAATCAGGTGAATCATATAATATTTCTGCAAATAATGAGTTAGATAACTTAACCATTGTAAAAAAAATTCTATCGTTAATGAATAAATCTGAAGACTTGATTGATTTTGGTGAAGATAGACCTGGGCATGACTTTAGATATAGCATGAATTCTTCAAAAATTAGAAATGAATTAGGTTGGTTGCCAAAAACTAGTTTGCAACAAGGACTTGATACTACAATCAAGTGGTATTTGTCTCGTATAGAACAATGGAAAGATCTGCCTTCACAGACTTTGAGTTCTACTCCTTGGAAAAATTAGATTTAATTTATTAGTATAACCAAAGGTCGTAGTCAATATGAAAGGAATTTTATTACATGGAGGTCATGGGACCAGACTAAGACCATTAACTCACACAGGTCCAAAACAATTACTTCCCATTGCCAACAAGCCAATGTCACAATATTGTATAGAATCACTAAAAGACGCTGGTGTAAATGATATTACAATAATAATAGGAGGAATAGGCGCACATAAAGTTAAAGAGTATTATGGAACAGGGAAAAATTTTGGTGTTAATATTACCTATATTGAACAGGATTATCCAAAAGGAATAGCACATGCAATAAGACTTTGTAAAGATTTTGTTGGAAATGAAAAATTCCTGGTTTTTTTAGGTGACAATATTATTCAAAAAAGTATAAAGAATATGGCTGATGAGTTTTATCGATCTGATTCTAAAGCAACGATTTTGTTATGTGAGGTAGATAATCCTACAAGATTTGGAATTGCTGATGTAAAAGATGGAAAAATTAAAAAGATCATGGAAAAGCCAAAAAACCCTCCAACAAATCTTGCAGTAACTGGCATCTATTTTCTTACTCCAGTAATCTTTGACGTGATTGATAGGTTAGAACCTTCTTGGAGAAATGAGTTAGAAATAACAGATGCACTACAGAAATTGTTAGAGGAAGGTCATAAGATAACTTATAACATGATAACAGATTATTGGAAGGACACGGGAACGCCACAAGACATCATAAATGCAAACAAAGCAGTCTTAGAAAACATGAAACCATATTTCAGAGGCATAAAAGAAGAGGGTGTATCAATTAACGGTAAAGTCATGATTAACGAAAATACTATAATAAAAAAAGGTGCATATATAGAGGGACCTGTAATAATAGGAAAAAATTGTGTTATCGAGTCCGATACACGTATTGGACCTAATACAAGTGTTGGTGATAATTCTAAAATATCGAAATGTGAAATTAGCGATTCCATTATAATGGATAATTGCAATATAGATTCAGAAATAAAAATAATGAAAAGTATTATTGCGTATAATTCAGAAATAATATCTAATCAAAAAAATACAAATGAAAAGATCTTGTTATTGGGAGAAGGAACAAAAATAATCCTTTAAAAGTTATTCTGTTTTTATAACCATGTATTGAGAACTAGCTAATTCTATTATATGGAACAACTAAATTGAAAAACTATGACTGAGTATAAACCATTAATGAAAGAACCACTTGTTACAATTGTTATTTTAAATTATAACGCAGGAGATTTACTACTTGCCTGTATAGATTCAATATTCAAATCTAACTACAAAAATTTTGAAATTATGCTAGTAGATAATGCATCAAAAGATAATAGCCATAGAAAATGTCAAGAAAAATTCAAAAATATAAGACTAATAGAAAATGTAACAAATTTAGGATATTGTGAAGGTAACAATGTTGGTATTAGGGCTGCAAAAGGCGAATTCATAGTTATTTTAAATCCTGATACAATAGTTGATTCAGAATGGTTACATGAATTAATTTCGGCATATGATAAATTTGGCGATGGACTATACCAACCAAAATTTCTGACCACAACAGATCACAACATCCTAATGAGTACAGGTAACATGATTCAACTTTTTGGGTTTGGTTACTCTAGAAGTAAAGGCGAGGTAAACAAAAATCAATTTGAAAATCATGAACTAATAGGATATGCCTCTGGAACTTGCTTATTTACATCATCTAAAATCATAAATAAAATTGGAATGTTTGATCCTTTTCTATTTGCGTATCATGATGATCTTGATTTAGGGTGGAGAGCTATTATGATGGGACTTGCTTCTCGTTATGTTCCAAAATCAATTGTTTATCATCCACCAGAAGGTTTTTCTTTTAAATGGACTCAATTCAAATATTATCTTCTAGAACGAAATAGGTTGTATTGTATTCTAACACATTACTCTAGAACAACTTTATTCAAAATGTTACCAGCCTTATTTCTAGTGGAAATAGCTGTTTCCTTTTTTTACTTAAAAAAAGGCATGCTCACATCAAAAATCAAGGCTTCATTTAACATAATTAGAAATATTAAAAAAGTAAATGAACGATATAAAGAAATACAAAAATTTAGAAAATTAACAGACAAAGAAGTAATAAAAAATTTTCAAGACGAAATTGCAGTCCCTATAGCAGTTGCGAACAAACAAAGCAACCAAACATTCAATAATTTTCTAAGTTATCTGAGCAAAACAACAAGGCACTTCATTTAAGTTTGTAGTTAAACTATCGCTTCAGAAATTACTATCGCAATAGTATATGATTTTTCATGACTTACAGACACTAAAAACTTGTAATTTAATTTTTGATTAATCATTACTATAGGTTTTTTATCTTTGTAACTTGTAATTATGTCGAGAAGATTCATATCTTTTGAAATAGATTTTTTTACAGCTTCTTTAATTGCAAATTTTGCAGCAAAATGTCTATACGGATCGCTAAATTTCAAACAATATTCAATTTCAATTGGATTAAAAATTTTTTTATAGAATGACTCCTTTTTTGTATATAATAATTTTTTAAATCTACTAATTTCTACAATATCAATTCCAACTCCAAAATTTTCTATCATTAAATTGTGTTAATATAATTTGTTAAATATAGATTTCAATTTCATTTTTTTTCTTCTACAAATTCTATTAAGTTACACTTGGTGGTTTTCATGTTTAAGAATACAAACGAAATTAATCTATTTTCAAAACCAATTACTGGTTCAATAACAACACGAGCACCGTTTTGCACCATTTCTCCTATTTTTTTATGAAGATCTTTTACTTCAAAACATAAATGATGAAATCCTCCTCCATTTCTTACAAAAGTTGATACAGGAGAATCTTCTTCGGCAGGTTCAATTAATTCCAGAAATGGTTCTCCGATTTTAAGAAAACAAACATTTACTTTTTGTGTACCAATTAAGGACGGAACACTGATAGTTTCAAACTGAAAAAACTTTGTTAATTCTCCAAGCGAGTCTTCTATCTTAGGTACGACTATTCCAATATGATGCAACTTCAACTATTTCTTCACCTTGAATTTCACTTGGATGATCATAAAGCTATGCCTTGTTTTTGAAGTAGTTTTTTAAAGTCACCAACATTTTTTATTTCCAAGGTTTCATCCAATGTAAATTTTACATTAAATTCTGATTCTATTTCGTCTAATAATATATAGCCACTAAAAGAATCCCAGTTTTCTATTGTTTCTGGACTTGATTGATCATTAATTTCAGATACTGGTATATTCATAACATGTGATATGATAGAATAAAGTTTTTCTGACATTATTCTGTTCTTATGGTTAAATGTGAAGGAATTCTTATGGGATTAGTTAATGAAAAAATCCAATAATCCCCTTCTTTTTTAAAACCATAATTTTTTAGGAAATTTTCTGATGGTTTATTTTTTTTAGTTGGTATAAATTTGCCTTTCAATGTAGATGCATCTTCCTCCTTAGCTTTTTGAAGAATATAACTTAGGATTCCTTCTTCAATTCCTCTACCCATAACTCTACAACTTAACAATAATGTATCTAAGAACCAATTTTTGTTTTCTTTTTTTACAATAAATACACCAGTTATACCATTATCACCAAATTTATCTTCTACTTGGGCACAACCAACAAACCAATTATTGTCTTCAGCAATTTGTTTAATTTCTTCCTCTTGATATCTTTTAGTAGTAAGATTAAACTGATTAGTTTTTAGCGTTAATTGCGATATTCTGGGAATTGTAAATGTATTTGCATTTTTTATTTTTATTTTTATATTCAGTTGTTTGAGAAATTCTTCTAAATTAGTGGTAGAACTCTGAAAGTCTTTTCTTTTTCTTTCTTGTAGATACATTTTACCTCTGTTAATATCATCTTGTGTGATTTTTAATAAATTAAAATCGTTTAGAGCCATCAAAGCTGCTGTGTATTTAGAGGGATCTTTTGGTAAATCAATTACCAAAACCCCTGGTAAATTTTTAGAAACCATTTCCCTATTAACTGGATCATCATCTATGAATACCATACTGTCAAGACCAATATTTAGCTCTGCTGCAATTTCTTCCATATTCGTAACTTTGTTGTTCCAATTAATTTTTAGACAAGCGAAATTTTCTTCTTTTAAGATCATATTTGGGTGCTCATTAATTACTTTCATTGCATCGTCAAAATTATTACTGCTGTTTATTGCAAGAATAACTCCACGTTGATTTAGAGAAAGTAATAATTGTTGAAATTCGGTATATGGTTTTCCTGCAGCATTCTGTCCAATTTTTATTCCTTCAAATTCATCTTCCCCCACAATACCACCCCATAACGTGTTGTCTAGATCCAACACTATACATTTTTTTGTTAATCCTATCATTGGTTTAACATATCCCATAAAATCATACGCTAAATATGGAATGTAAGCTATGGATACTTTTACATCACCGAAGAAAAACTCTCTAAAATTAAACACATGATGTTCGCCAAAACGTGTAACAAAACCATTCATATCAAAACAATATATGGATTCAAAATTTTGAGTAAGCATTTCAAGTTTAGAATTAAGATCTTTTATCATTTCCTTCAATCCATATTCTATTTTATTTTCATAAATCCCATATGGTGAATAGGTAGGAATTACAAAATTTGTTAAAATCAATTTTGATTTAGCGTTTTTATTAAAAGTAACAATAAGCTCGCTCAAGTCGGACAATTTCTTTTTAATGAATTCTTGTCTTTCTAAAGTTGATATTGAATATGGAAAATAAAACAAGTCTGATAAAATTTCTCTAGAATCCAACATTAGAAATGTTATTTCCGGTTTAAAGCTATAAAGACCACTATTTTCATTTAGAATTTCTTGATTATATTGATTATAGCCAGCTACATATGTTTGACATCCAACATCTATTTCATGACATTTTACTCTTACTGTTTCTTCCAATCCATTGATCGTAAAGCTACTTAAAAATGCAATACGAATTTTTTTTTCATGCAACTTTGAATCTAACATTTTTGCCTCATTAAGATAATAAGACAGTTTATGCTCACTAGCCATAATTAATAAAAAAATAACAGACTTGGGATAAATATTACGGATTATTATTGTATAATCAATTAATTAATCAAATCTTTTATGCCAAAAAGTTATAGCAACGCGTCATTTTTCTTGGTTATTATCATGAAAGAGGAAAAAGACGCTTTTTCTTTAAATGAAGCAGAGTTAATGGAATACTATCATCTTGGAAAATTACGACTAAGGACAAAACTACTTTGTTCGTGGATTTTACATTCATTTGCATATTTTTCTGTTCATTCAGGATTTGCTATTAGAATGCAACGTGCACGAGGAGTAAAAATTGGAAAGAATTGTCATTTCTGTCCATATGTTCAGATTGATCTGATTTATCCTCATTTGGTTACTATTAATGATAATGTCACATTAGGTTCAAATACAATGATTTTTGCTCACATGAATCCAACTGCCAATTTATTCTTAAAACAAGGAGAATATCCTAGAAAAGTTGAACCTGTTAATATAAAGTCTGGAGCTGTTTTAACTCCAGGCTCTATTGTTATAGCTGGAATTACTGTTGGAGAGAACTCTATAGTGTCTCCAGGAAGTGTCGTTACACAAGATGTGCCTGATTATTGTGTTGTTGTCGGCAATCCTGCACGTGTAGTAAAAAAAATCAATCATTGAACCCATCAATTAATAATAATTGTAATAATATTATTTACTTGAAATCTTAATGGTGTTATGTTGAATATATTGGGTATTGATTTTGAGGATTGGTATCACCCGGAACTAATTAAACGAAATTTAAAAACAAAAAAAAGAGAACCGGTGGTCATAAACGGAATTGACAAGATCCTTGATTTTTTAAGGGTTAATGACATCTATGCAACTTTTTTCGTAGTAGGCGAGCTTCTAGAATTTAAACCTGATCTGCTTGATAAAGTCCTAGATCAAGGACATGAAATCGGATTTCATACAATGCATCATGATAGACTCGACAACGTTCTCAAAGAAGAATTTGTTAATGAAGTTGATCGTTTTTCAGAATTGACAGACAACAAGTCTAAGGGATTTAGAGCACCAACTTTTTCTCTTAACCATTATAGTTCTTGGGCTATAGAAGTGCTAGAGGAAAAAAATTACATATATGATAGCAGTGTTGTACCAGCAAAAATGAATATGTATGGCATGCCTAACGCAGAATCAAAACCTTATTTCATTTCAAGTACTTCCTTAGAAAAAAATGATCCTAATGGGAAAATAATTGAATTTCCATTAATGACGACCAGATTTTTAGGGAAAAAAATCCCTGCAGGTGGTGGTTTTTATCTAAGAACACTACCTATGAAAATAATAAAAAACGCGATTAAAAATTATGAGAAAAAAAACATTCCTGCTACTTTTTACATTCACTCGTGGGAACTGACTCCTGAATTTATGCCCAAAATACACATGTCAAAATCTGATAGTTTCATAACATATCATAATCTGGACAAAGCTATGAGTAGAATGGGTGAAATCTTGCAAAGTTTTGATTTTACTTCATTTTCTAGATACTTAGCTACAAAGAACTTTTGAAATACTCTAATGTTTGTTCTATGCCATCTTTAATTGATACTTTAGGTTTCCAACCAAGTAATTTTAATTTTGAATTATCAACAACAAAGTTTCCGACATCAACTTTTTTCGTATATGTAGATGGTTTTACATATTTTACTTTAGCGCCAGTTAGTTCTTCTAACCAAGAACCTAGCTGATAGAACCATGTTTTCTTTTTAGATGATATCCAATACAAATTTCCAGATTTACCCTTTTTTAATATTGTATCAATTCCAGAGATCACATCAGAAATGTAGATTAGATCTCTGAAAAATTTTCCATTGTTAAAAATTGTAATATCTTTGCCTTTAAAAGCCCTATAAATTAAATAATTAATTGCGTTTTTATTTGGAACAAATTGTTCTCTTGGACCAAATGAATTAGTTATTCTAAAAATTATAGAGTTCAATCCATATACATTATGATAAATCTTGCAAAAGTTTTCACTTGATAATCTATTTACTCCATAAATCGTGGTAGGATTACAAGGAGTTTCTTCATTTACTGGTAATCTTTGAGGTTTTCCTACTACAATAAATGTACTACCTAAAATAAAACGACACTTCAAATTTTCTTTTCTAATTTTTTCTAGTATAAACAACGTAGATTTTGCATTGGAATCTACATTTGCCAAAGGTGATTCAAATGACTTTGAATGCGATGTTTCTCCAGCCAAATGAATGATTGCCTCAGGTTTGTTTTTTTCAATACTTTTACCCAAATGATTAAAATTAGTAACATCAACAGTTTCAATTTTTGTCTGTTTTGATATATGTAATACATTATTCTTTTTGGCCCTACTTTTAGTTAATAATACAAGTTCATGATTTCTCATTAGTTTATCAGCTAGATGACTTCCAACAAAACCTAACCCTCCTGTAATCATGATTTTCATAATTGTAGGCAACCTGATGACCAGTTAAAAAATCATGCTGTTTTACGTTATCTATTTAATGAAATGTTTGATATAGTACTTTAATTGAGTGCAGGCTTACTAGAAAAGACAAGAATTTTGTTCAAATCCATCAGGACGATTAAAAATTGGCACCTATATGTTGAACTGTACTTTGATTGGGTCAAAAAGGAGTACATTGTTTTAGAATTACGAAATGGTATTAAAATAAAGCTTAGAGTAAAGTCGACAGATCTAATGGCATTTACGCATGTATGGCTTCTGCAAGAATATTACAGATACGGTTTTGAAATAAAAGATAATGACATAATCATTGACATAGGTGCTCATATTGGCTTGTTTGCCTTGTTTTCATCTCAATTTTGTAAAAATGGAAGGATCTACTGTTTTGAGCCAGTAAAAGAAAATTTTAATTTGTTAAAATCAAATTTGGAGCTTAATAATATTGAAAATGTTATTGTTGCAAATACGGCGGTTTCATCTAGCACTGGTACTGTCACTATCTACATAAATGAGGATGAAGCAGGTCATAGTATGTATATACCAGGCCAAGAGCAGATACAGGTAGAATCATTTTCCTTACAAGATATTTTTGATTCGTATAAATTGGAAAAATGTGATTTTTTAAAAATAGATTGTGAGGGTGAAGAATATGAAATAATTAATTCATTGCCAACATCATATTTTGATAAAATAAAAAAAATGTGCATTGAATATCATTTTGTAGATACCAAACCGCATCTTCTAGAAAATATGATTAAAAAATTGCAAATGTTATCGTATACAATTAATACAAGAAAGATTTTACCAAGTATTGGTTTTCTCTATGCAAAAAAAGGTTAGGATGGTTTTTTGAGTATTCCTAAAAGTGACTTGTCATTACTCGACAATATGAAGGGTTTTACATTCATCTTTGAATAAAAATCGTAGAATGCATTATTGCCTGAAATATCATCTGATAGGAGGAACCCATCATTAACTATGTAAGGCCAAGCAGTTTCAAATTCAAAGATCATGTTTTTGTATGTGTGCATGCTGTCATGGAAAAATATATCCACAGAGCCAAGAGAAGACAGGTGTTCTTCTAGTTTTTCTGATGATGAACCAAATATAAAATTCCAGTTATTGCGCAGATATTTTGGAATTGCAGATCCGATCATCTCTTTTGACTCCCAAGGAGAGAATACGGAGTCTATTGAGTAGAGTATGCCTTTTTTGTTCTCAAATAGTGCTTGTAAAATATACATGCTACTAAGCCCATACGCAACTCCTGTTTCTACCACTTTCTCCGGTTTTACGATTTTACACAAGGTGTAAAGAAAAAGGCCATTTTGGTTGTCAAGTGTGTATTCTAATGGATATGGTTTTTTCTTGGAAGGATAACTTTCAGTTTTTAACTGGTCAAAAAACTTGTCACTATTATTTTGTAATTTGTTTGTATTTTCCTTAAACTCATCAATTAAATATTGGAATTCGGGGAAAAGTGCTTTTATTATATAATTAAGATCGGATTTTTTTTCAGCATAATTGAACACAGAGTATTTTGAATCTTGCCATGACTGATATTTTGCAGTAAATATCTGTCTTCCTGCTTTTGGGTTTGCTAACGCATATATCAGAAGCCTGACTAAAAAATACAGCTTATTCATATCTGATTTATTTTCCAAATTTGCAGTTTAGATAAAGTTGTTGGTGTCAAACCAAAGAAGATATTGATAAAAAGCAATTAAAACTAACACTATAAACAAAATCGTATTCAAATGAAAATAGCACTTGTGTGTCCAGCATCATTACCAGCCACCCAGTTTGGTGGGATAATGTTTCTTTGCATTGATATTGCTAAAGAACTTGCAAGAATTGGTCATGATGTTACCATATATACTACTGATTTGGATTTTGCTAATAATGCAAACACGTTCAACAAAAATCTACCAAGAATAGAACTTCATGATGGTTTCACCATAAACCGAAGCCATGTTTGGTTTTCATACAAGCTGTTCTATGTAAATGCTGGAATGTATTCTCAAATGATGAAAGATGATTTCGATATAATTCATACTATTGGAATACGTGGTTTTCAATCATTAATTGCTACAATGATTTCAAAAAAGAAAAAGATACCTCTGGTGATATCTGACCAAGGTGGTTTAACAACGCATCCAGATCTACAAAGAGGTATTGCTAGAAAATTTCTTTACAAATTACAAAAGCCGATGCTTAATTTTATTATTAATCAAGCAACAAAAATCATCGTAGCAAATGAATATGAAAAAGAAATATTTTCTAATTTTACCATGAATTCAAAAATTGAAGTAATTAGAAATGGAGTTGATCTTGAGGAATTAAAAATAGAGAAAAGATATTTTAAAGAAAAAAATAACATCAAAAATAACTTTATTTTATTTTTAGGTCGTTTTAGTAAAGTTAAAGGAATTGATATTTTGCTTAATGCTATTAATTTAATCAAAGATACAGAAGCTATGCAAAATACAAAAATGGTAATCATGGGAGTAGATTTTGGTTTTGAAAAAGAAATGTTACAGATGATTAGTGAGTTAGAAATAACTCATGAGGTTATGGTTATAAAAAATCCTCCAAGACAGGACGTTATAGCAGCATACAACGAATGTGATTTTCTAGTTTTACCATCAAGATGGGAATTATCCCCCCTTACACCTCTAGAAGGCTTTGCATTTAAAAAAACAGTGGTTAGCACTAAAGCTCATGGCATCCCACATACAATAAAAGATAGAGAAAATTGTATTCTTGTAGCACCAGAAAATAATAAGGAATTAGCTAATGCAATCTTAGAGTTGTTGTCTGACAGTAAAAAATGTGTAAAATATGGTCTTGCGGGTTATAAATTGGTACAAGATATATGTAATTCGAAAATTATGGCTGAAAATATATTTAAAATCTATCAAGACATAGTCAACAGATAAATTAATTATGACTAATTTAACTAAATTGAAAATTAAAACACGAGATCCATTTGACTCTTCAATAAAGGTTCCTTTCTTTCTTCCACAAATAACTAGAGATGATAAAAGAGTTGTAAATAATGCGTTAAGTTCTACTCTATTAACTGATGGACCAAAACTACGTCAGTTTGAATTGGCTTTTGCAAAATTTACTGGCACGAATTTTGCAATAGGTGTTTCTAATGGAACGTCGGCACTACATTTAGCGTTAAAATCAATTGGAATAGGAAAAGGTGACGAAGTAATCATACCTGATATGACTTTTGTTGCTACTGCAAGTGCAGTTCTGTTTACAGGTGCAACGCCAGTTCTTGCTGACATTAATAGTGAAGATATGAACATCTCTGTAGATTCAATACAGAGATGTATAACCAAGAAGACAAAAGCAATTTTGCCAGTACATTTTGCTGGAAAGATCTGTGATATAAATAGAATTAAAAAAATTGCAAAATCAAATAACTTGATTATAATCGAAGATTGCGCTCATGCTATTGGAGCAAGAAGTGAAAATAAACATGTAGGAAGTTTTGGCGTAGCTGGATGTTTTAGTTTTTACCCTACAAAAAATATAACAACAATTGAAGGTGGCATGGTAATCACTAATTCAAAAAAAATAGCTCAATATGTAAGAAGTGCAAGAAATCATGGAATAACAAAATCATTAAAACAAAGATTTTCTCACGGTAAACCGTGGGATTATGATGTGATGGAGCCAGGATATAACTATAGGTTAGATGAAATTAGATCTGCGTTAGGAATAAGCCAGTTAAAGAGAATTAAAAAAATTAATTTGCAGAGAAAAAAGGCTTGTCAATACTATAATTCAAAATTAAAGAATATTAAAGGAATGATAACTCCTTCTATATCTAGTAATAATGACAATGCATTTCATCTATACATAATAAGAATTCAAAAAAACTTTGGTTTGTCAAGAGACAGATTGTTTCATAAATTATTAAAACATGGAATTAGAACATCGGTACATTACAAACCTTTACATGAGTTTACTATATTTAGAAAAAAGGCAAAAATCTACGATAAGTTAGATAATACTAAACAGGCATACAAGGAGATTATTTCTCTTCCTCTTTATCCACAAATTTCAAGAATGGAGCAAGATAAAGTAATTGATTGCATAATCAACTAAAACTAAATTTTTATTCATAGTATATTTTATACGTCTATATTATAATCCCTAATTCGTATTGTGAGTAACTTGGATATTGTAATAGGAATACCAGCGTATAATGAGGAAAAAAATATTGCAGCAATAATTTTGAAATTAAAAAAAATAACAGAAAAAATCATAGTATGTAACGATGGATCAACAGACTTGACAGAAGATATAGCAAGTAAACTAGGAGCAATTGTGATCAATCATGAAACGAATATGGGTTATGGTTCTGCAATTAGAAGCTTGTTCCAAAAAGCCAAAGAATTAGGAGCAGAAATTCTAGTAACTTTTGATGCAGATGGACAACATAGAACTAATGATATAAAAACCGTTATCGAGCCTATTTTAAAAAATCAAACTGATATTGTAATTGGTTCTAGATTTCTAGACATAGATGATAAAGTTCCTGAATATCGAAAATTTGGGATTAAGGTTATAACAAAGGTCACCAATGCGTCAATAAATCAAAAATTAACTGATTCCCAAAGTGGTTTTAGAGCGTATACCAAAAAAGTACTAAGCGAGATAAATCCATCCGAATATGGTATGGGGGTATCAACTGAGATTCTAATTAAAGCGAGTAGTAAGGGTTTCAAAATAGTTGAAGTGCCTATAAAAGTACTATACGATGGTAAAACTTCTACTCATAATCCTGTATCTCACGGCACATCGGTGCTGTTTAGTACCATGAAATTTACATCCATTGAACATCCCTTACAATTTTATGGCATTCCTGGTATTGTTCTATCAGGAATTGGTTTATTTTTTATAGTTTGGATAATTCAATATTTTGCAGATTTTGGAAATTTTCCGCCTGTTCTTGCATTAATTGCAATAGGAACTACAATTCTAGGTGCAGTTTTTCTAGTTACAGCTATTATTCTTTATTCATTGGTTAATGTAGTAAGAGAAGGCAGTAGAAAATAATTTTTTAATAAAGATTAACGATGGATAACGACTGGGATCAATTTAGAGAAAAATTAATTGGTTTAAAGGGATTAGCCTCTATTGGCTTTGCCGATATTATCGGAGCTGGTCTATCATCAATTTTTTGGTTATACATTGCAGCTACAATAGAACCTGAAAGTTATGGCAAAATTCATTATTTTCTTGGTATTGCGGGTATTACTTCCTACATTGCATTGTTTGGTACACAAAATACCATTACAGTTTATACAACAAAAAATGTCAAAATCCAATCTACATTTTATTTAATATCTCTCATAGTGGGAACAGTTTCTTCTTTGATTATTATTTTAGTTTTTTATAGAATTGATGTTGGTGTAGTTATTTTTGGCTATATAATCAACACATTAGCTATTGGGGATTTACTAGGAAGAAAACTATATTCAAGTTATTCAAAATATATCTTAACACAAAAAATTTTAACATTAGTATTAGGAATTGGTTTTTTTTATGTGTTTGGTGTTAATGGCATAATTTATGCACTAGCACTTTCTTATGGTGCATATATTATACGACTTTATAGGATTTTTAGTGAAATAAAAATAGATTTTTCGCTTTTAAAACCTCGTTTAGGTTTTATAATAAATAATTACACTCTGCTGATAGTTGAAGGATTTGGTAGCCAATTAGATAAATTAATTATAGCACCTTTGCTTGGTTTTATGCTTTTAGGAAACTATAGTTTGGCTTTACAAGTGATAGGAATATTAATGGTTTTTCCACAGATAATGTTCAAATATTTACTTCCACATGATTCTAGCGGTAATCAGAATAAAAAATTAAAAAAAATAACTGTGATAGTTTCAATTTGTGTTACAATAGCAAGTGTAACTTTATCTCCATATATTATTCCAACAATATTTCCAAAATACCTTGATGTAGTTGTTGCAATACAAATTATGAGTGTAGGTGTAATTCCAGATACCATATCTATTCTTTATACTTCCAAATTTTTAGGATTAGAAAAAAGCAAGTTTGTCTTGTTAGGGAGTTTATTATCATTAATAACTATTACATTAGGTATTATTACATTAGGTAATATTCTAGGCATTGTTGGAATTGCGCTTTCATTTCTTCTAGCAACCTCATTTAAGGTAATTTTTTTAGCTAGTGCTGATAGGATGATTACCAAACAGATGACATAAAATGTTTGAAAATGACAGCTCACAAAATGAAAACAAATCATTGGCTAGACCGTTTATAAATAAATTAAATTTGTCGCCTAAAAATTCCATTATTGTACTTGTTGTAATTGGTTTACTTGGTTTATCCATAAGACTGTATTATTTACCTTATAATCTGCCCGTTACTCTTGATGGTTCAGGCTATTTTTGGTACGCAATGGATCTAAGCATTTTAGGACATTTCCCAACCACGTATACTTTTCCTAATAATGGATGGTCAACGTTCCTTTCTGTTTTCTTTTATTTTTTTCATTCAGAAAATTTTTTGGATTATATGAATTTACAACGTTTGTTATCAGCTATAATTTCTATTTTAACAATAATTCCAACATATCTATTATGTAGCAGGTTTTTCAAGAATTATTATGCAATAGTAGGAGCTGCCATAATTGCATTTGAACCCCGACTTGTACAAAATTCATTATTAGGATTGCCAGAAAGTTTGTTTATACTACTAGGCACTACAGCACTGTTCCTATTTCTTAGTAAGAGCTATAAAATTATCTATATCTCATTTGCGGTAGCAGCTTTATTTGCATTAATACGATATGAAGGTATTCTTTTGATAATTTCCTTTTCTCTCATATTTTTTATGAGATTTAGAAAGGAAAAAAATGTCATGTTAAAGTATTTGCCAGCTATAAGTATTTTCATCATAATTTTATTACCTATGATGTACATAAGAACAGAAACAATAGGCCATGATGGATTAGTTAGTAATGTTGTAGCAGTACCACAATATTATCAAACAATTTCTCAACAAAGTGAAAATAGCTATAATACGTTATTCAATTTTATTAAAACTGGTTTTATTAATTTAGTAAAATATCTAGGATGGGTTATGATACCATCATTTTTGTTTTTTGTTCCATATGGTGCAATTATGATTTTCAAAAATAGAGATTACAAAAATGTAACAATAATATTTACAGTAATAGTTTTCTTACTGCCAGCATTTTATGCATATTCACGTAACATTCAAGAAATCAAGTATCTTTATGTCTTATTTCCCATGTTTTGTATATTGTCATGTTTTACCGTAGAAAAATTAAATAGAAAAATAAACAAACCTAACATGATCGTAAGCATATTGCTTAGTGGAATCATTCTCAGTTCCTTAGTTTTTCTCGATTTTAAAAAAATTGATTACGAATTAGAAATGGAGGTTTTCAGTATTTCAAAAGAGGTTGTAAAAAAAGTAAGCGTAGTTAATGACTACTATCCAGAAACGAAGTATTTGGATAGTGCAATTCTGGTGGATGTGCCATTTCCAATTTTAAGGGCAGATGGTCCAAAAGATGTAAAAATTATAGAAACCGCAAATTTTAATTCTTTAGTAGATTTTCTAGATTTTGGTAAAGGAAATGATCTAACACATATAGTGATTGATGAAAATGAAAATCATCCTCTGTTCCTACGTGATATTTTTTATAATGAAGCAGAATATCCGTATTTAACTAAAATATATGATTCAAGAGAAAATGGTTTCTCCTACCATCTTAAAGTATTCAAAATTGATTATGAGAAATTCGATTTATTCAAAAATAAATAATTTCATTCAAATTACATCTTCAACAACATTTTAGCTTATTTTACATCAGAGGTGGTTTTGATAGTATTTATCATAATCAATTTTGTAAATTCTATATTTTATTATTTGATATGTGCTACTAGTATCAAATACTTTTGTTAAATAGGGGTATTTCTCTTCATTTTCATATATTTCTTCTAAGTATGGATACCAAATTGAAGTGGATTTTTGATTAACTACAAGATATTTTAGATCGGATATTTTGCTGTTTGAAATAAATTCATCCATAGATTTTGCATATATCGTGATATGAACTAAATTTTTTTCTGGATCAGACAACCAGTTTTTCTGTTTAATACTATACGATTTGAAGTTTTGTTCATCCATGTTAATCTTTGCATAACTGAAGTGTCTTAAATCAGCATCAGCAAATAAAATTTTGCCTTTATAGTTATTCACTAGGAATTTTGCAAAGTCCATTTTTTCTTTTTCTAAATCTTTGTCAGGTACTTCGTATCGTAATGTGAACATTCCTGAAAGAATTATTGCTATACTAACAACAATTACTAAGAATGTATTTTTTTGTTTTTTTGAAAACGAAAAAGTGCTTAATCCGTATTCTGTAACACGTTGTATTGGTATAGTTGCAAATATTATCAAAAATGGATAAATGAAGAAAAGAAATCGCCTTTCTGGTATTACTGCAAATGTAACTATGGACAGACTCAAAGTTACTATAATCAAAATCCAGTTTGCTTTTATGAATTGTTTATTTTGGTCAAATGCTCTAAATGAAAAAATAATTCCAAATGGGATCAAGATAATTAAATATGGAAATGATATTCGGAATAATTGTTCTGCAATATTTAATGTTCCTGTAAGTATAAACCTGTCAAAAAATTTGCCTATTCCGTTATCTCGAACATAATCAAATGCAGAATAATCTAGTTGTTGTGTATTGTAAGCTCGAATTGAAGCATATTCTCCAATAAAGATATTTTTTGTTATTAAAAAATAAAGAGGATCTCCATACTGTTCGTATCTTTGTATCATCATTGGTGAGATAATGATTAAAAAAATTGCAACACATAATCCATAACGTGCAAATATTTTTGTTAAATGTCTGAAATTAACAAAGAAAATTATTGATAATACAATAAACATGACTGCCCCTGACCAACGTACCCACCATAGCACAGCAGCTAGAAGAAATGACAAGTAAACATATCTGTCATTTCGATTTAGAATAAAATAAAATGACAACATAAAAACTAAAATGTATAATGGTTCTGAAAGTCCTTGTACAGAATTATAATTAAGATGAGGCTCAAATGCAAATAAACTTGCTGCAACTAAGGAATATTTTTCTAGAAAAAACTTTCTGGCTAGCACATACATAACATAAATCGAAATTAAAGAGACTATCATGCTCGAAATACGTGCAATATTTACATAATCAAGAAAAGTGGCAGAATGAATTAGTTGAAAGGTTGGGTATAAGAAAAGCGACCATCCAAGGGTTTTGCTGTCTGGTTGAGAAAAATCTCCGTTGCTGTGTGAAATTGCACGCAAAACATATCCAACCACATCTTCGGAGGGAGGATTTGAAAAATCTGTCACATATAACTTGATACCTAACGATATCAGGATCACTGTTACTAACCAGAATGTTACTTTTGTTTTTGGAAAATATTTCATTACTTTTACCAGAAAATAAATTCTTTAATGATTTGCACCGTAAGTTGTGAACCAACTTTTAGCGGTTTCATTTTTCTTTTACCGCCTATCCTTTCTCCTTCATTTCCTATAATTTCATAAATCTTTTGTCGTTTTTTTAATCCTTGAATACTCATCTGCTGTGTTGAATCTAAATACATAGCGTCAAAATCTAGTTGATTCATTGCATTTCTGGTTATTATTCTACTTTCGTTTAGACAATCAGTGAAATGCCCCCCAAAGAAAACATTAACTAAAAAAGTAAACATTCTGTTTCCAAATCTATCAACTATTCCAGCATCTAGGTTTACAGAAGTTTTACCGAATCTTGACACTATTACTTGGTCGTACCCTTCTTTGGCTTTTTCAATCAATTTAGGAATTTCGTTTGGATCATGATTTCCATCAGGCCCGAAGATTACAATATAATCGGAACTGGTAGCTTCTACACCGATTCGGACTCCGTCTCCATGTCCTTTTCTTTTTTGTTTAATTACCTCAAAACCCTGTTTTTTTGCTTCTTCAATTGTGCCATCTGTAGAACCACCATCAACAATTACTATATTATCAACACATTTTTGATCTATTTGAGGCATAATTTTTCTAATTCCGTCTACTTCGTTTAGTGTTAAAATAAGTAAATCAACTGACATATAATGGAAAGTTTTTAATTATTTTTATATATTAGTTATTTTCACCTGCTATGAACGGTCAAGCATTCCTTTCTTTTTCATATAGTCAATCAAGCTTTATGCTATGGATGTTTTACCTTTTTTATCCTACTCTAATTACACCTATCTTGAAATTTCATTAATTTTGGAATAGGTAGTATCATAAAATCAATTGACTCACACTCAAATACCACAATAGTTCGATTCGGCAGTGTTTGGTAATTTATCTGATATGTTGACATAAAAGTCCTTTTATAATGTTTATTAACGATTTCAATGATGAATGAATTTACCACTATTGAAAAATGCAGAGTGTGTTATTCCAATACCGTTACTGAAGTTTTAAAATTAGGTGAACAGTATGTGGGTACGATATTTGTAGAAAGTAATGAAGACAATTCGATGTTAAGAGTTAAAATTCCATTAACTCTAATGTTATGCAAAAATTGTGGTTTGGTACAATTAAAAGAAACAGTAAAACCCGATTTGCTATTTAAGAACTATTTTTATCGGACAGGCGTTAATAATACTATGAGAAGAGATCTGCATGATGTAATAGATTATGCTTTGAAAAATGTCAAAATAGAATCCGGCAATTATGTATTAGACATTGGAGCAAATGATTGTACTATGGTAAGCATGTTTCCTCAAAATCTGAATAGAATAGCATTAGAGCCTGCTAGAAATATTGATTGGGGTTATGTAGATAAATCCATAACTATTGTGAATGATTATTTTTCTAAGGAGGTAGTATTGAAAGTAACTAACGGAAAAAAAATAAAAATTATTACAGCAACAGCTATGTTTTATGATTTTGATGATCCGAATGTGGTAGCAAAAGACATTAAATCTATTTTAGATGAAAATGGTATTTGTATTATTCAAGTTAGTTATTTACTAGACACACTAAGAGATATGAATTTTTATGATGTTGTACATGAACACTTAGAGTATTATTCTTTAAGGTCAATTGATTATTTAATGGAAAATAATGGTTTAAAAGTTATAGATGCGTCAACAAATTTTACTAATGGTGGTAGTTTACGGATTTTAGTAACTCATAAAGAAAATAAAATATCTAGATCTAAACGATATGAAGATATTTTAGCTGAAGAAAAAAAATGGAAGTTGGAGGATCCTCAAACATATATTCAATATGGAAATAAAATTCAGAATGTAATTAAAAAATTAAAAGATTTTATTTTAAATGAAATAAAGAATGGTGGGTTAATAATAGGATTAGGAGCATCCACAAAAGGTAATATGTTGTTACAGATTTGTGAAATAGACAAAAAATTGTTGCCATATATTAGTGAACGAAATAAAGGAAAAGTTGGATTACGTACTTTAGGAACTGATATTGAAATAATTTCAGAGGAAAAAGCAAGGAAAATGGGTCCAAGTTGTATGTTGGTGATACCGTGGAATTTTAAGGAAGAGATTTTGGAACGCGAAAAAGAGTATATTCAAAATGGTGGTAAGATGTTATTCTTAATACCATATCTTCATATTATTGATAAAAACGGAGAGAGAAAGTTGGAATAGTTTTTCATACAGGATGATTTAAACAATACCAATCTATGGTTCTTCTCAGACCTTCCTTCAGAGATACTTCAGGTTTAAACCCAAATTTTTCTTCTGCACGCTTATTGCTTACTTTTCTCCTTACTTGACCATTGGGTTTAGAAGCATCCCACTTTATATCGCCTTTAAATTCCATTAGTTCAGAAATTAACGAAGCTAGATCCTTAATTGAAACTTCTTCATCCGAACTTAAATTAACTGGTAGATCATCATCATATATTTCGGCAGCTAGGATCAATCCACGAACAGCATCTTGTACATAAAGAAAATCTCGGGTAGGAGATCCATCGCCCCAAAGCATAACTGTTGTATCATTGCTTTTTTTAGCTTGAAAGGTTTTGTTGATTAATGACGGTATTACATTTGCGTACTTGGGATCGAAATTATCCCTTGGACCATAAAGATTTGTAGGAAACAACACGATAGATTTGAAATCATATTGTTGTCTATAAGCTTGAGATTGAACAAGTAACATTTTTTTTGCTAAGCCATACGTTGCATTTGTTTCGTCTGGATAGCCATCCCAAAGATTTTCTTCAGTAAATGGAATGGGTGCAAATTTTGGATAACTGCAGATAGTTCCCAAAGTAATTAATTTTTCAACACCGGCTTCTTTTGCTTCATGAATTAAGTTGGTTCCCATCATAATATTATCATAAAACACATCTGCAGGTTTTTCCTCCAGAAACCCTATTCCACCTGAAGTTCCTGCTAGATGAAATACAATGTCAATATCTTTTAGAATTTTTTTACAATCACTTTTATTCCTTAAATCACATTTTTGTGAGGAAGGGGCCAAGATATTTTTTGCGCCTCTTTTAATTAATTCTTCAACTAGAAACGAACCTAAAAATCCGCTGCCTCCAGTTACAAGAATTTTTTTATTCCAATTCATTATCTATCAGAGGTGTTTTATTGATTGTTCCTATAAGCCGAAACCCATCCTTTAAACGGAATCTTAAGGTCTGTGCCATTCTTTTTTATCCAATCTATTGTTATTTCCAGACCATCTTTTATACTAGTTTCTGGTTTCCAACCCATTAAACGAAAAGCTCTTCCAAAATCACAAACTAAGGTATCTACATCATAGGGTCTGAACCTTGATGGATCTATAGAAATTGTTATATCCTTGTTTAAAATCTCGGCAATAATACTAACAACATCTTTGATTGAAATAGAACGCTCACTGCCGACATTAAGAGTTTCTCCCACAACGCCTTCTGTTATTAATGATAAAATAATTGCACGTGCAGTATCTGAAACAAAAGTGAAATCTCTTTTGCTATTTATGTTTCCAAGAATAACTTCGTTTTCTCTTAATGCTTGACTTATTATTTCGGGTATAATGTACGGTTGTGTTATGTTTGGCCCAAATGAATTGAATGGTCTAATTATTACGGATGGCAGGTTGTGTTCCTTATGCATGGTAAAGACTACTCTATCTCCTGCCAATTTGCTTACTGCGTAGGTAGATTGTGGTGTGGTGGGATGATTTTCATCCATTGGGATGTATCTCGCATTTCCATAGATCTCACTTGAAGAAATGTGTATGAACCTCTTAGCTTTTTTTTCTTTGATAACTGCAAGCGCTAATGCTATGGTAGCATTTACATTTACTTCAAAGAATTCTTTTGGATAATAATAAGAATCAGGAATGAACGGAAGGGCAGCTAAATTTATTATATAATCTTTATTTTTAACGGCTGATTTTATTTGTTCATCATTTAACAGATCTGCTTTTATTAGATTAACATTAGGTAATCCATCTATGTATTGTTCCTTTCCAGATGATAGATTATCTAATACAGTAATTTTAGCACCTAAATTTGATAATTGTTTTGTCACTTCAGAACCTATAAAACCAGCACCGCCTGTTACCAAAATTTCTTTGTTTTGTAAATCGGATAGTTTTTCTTTGATTGACATTGTAGACTACTCATTTTTCCATTATAAATAGAATAATAGATCCAATTTTGGATTACAGTCAAAGATTATTCCTGATAATATGTATATATTATATTCTCTGAGTTGCTATGAACATAAAAAGTCAAAATCGTAAGGAACTAAAGAATCGCATAAATAGACTACTTTAGAAATGAGTTGAAAAAGCCATTACAAAAAACAAGAGGAATAACGCCAGTCCATTTACTTGGATATACATGTTATATGGAAAAAAATTAAAAAATGTATACATGTCTTTTCCAATCACGATAAAAGTAAATAAATTTTTTGAAAAAAATCTTGAATAAATATGTATGAAAGTATTTTTATGAATCTTTGTTGTTTATTCTAAATTTCCCAGATAGTTTCAATGCTACAAAACCTACTGCCACAGTGTACCATAATGTTAGTAACCTTATTACGAT
>JBBDOC010000010.1:0-7810 GCA_040877295.1 Nitrosopumilaceae archaeon | reverse complement strand
GTACTGCTTTAGCTCCTCTTGGGACCACACAACCTTCATTGCAGCGCCACTCAAGACATATGATGGCCTTACAATCACTGGGTATCCAACTTCTTGTGCAAAGTTTTTTGCCTCGGCAATTTTTGAAAATTCCTGCCACAGTGGCTGTTTTATGTGAAGCTCATCAAGTATGCTGCTAAACTTTGAGCGATTTTCTGCCTTGTCAACGTCTTCTGCACTTGTCCCAAGAAGGGGAATCCCGCTTTTTGCAAGTTTTGGCGTAAGGTTGTTTGCAGTTTGGCCCCCAACAGATGTCACTATTCCTTTTGTGTGTTCAAATTCTGTTATGTCTAGTATTCGCTCAAGTGTAAGCTCTTCAAAGTAGAGCCTTTGGCATATGTCATAGTCAGTTGATACGGTTTCTGGGTTACAGTTTACTACAGCTACATTTTTTTCTCCGTTTTCCTGCAGTCCCCATACCATGTTTACAGTTCCCCAGTCAAATTCTACGCTGCTTCCTATCCTGTATGGCCCTGCACCAAGCACCATAATGCCTCGCTCTTTTGGTGCTACCTCCAAGTCGTTTTTGTCTCCACCATATGTCAGGTAAAGATAGTTTGTTTTTGCTGGCCACTCTGCAGCAAGTGTATCAATTTGTTTTACGACTGGAATAATTCCAAAATCTTTTCTTATTTTTCTAATCTCTGATTCTTCCTTGTTTTGTGCTCGTGCAATTTGCTTGTCTGAAAATCCAAATTTTTTTGCTTGTCGTAACAATGATGATTCAAGATTTTTTTCTTTGAGCTCTTTTTCTATTTCAGTAATGTTTTTTATTTTTTCAATGTACCAGGGATCTATAGAGGACAGCTTGTAGATTTTTTCAACACTGATTCCTTTCTTGAGTGCTGCAGCTACATAGTACAGTATAAGATCATCAGGTTTTGAAAGATGCTCTTCTATTTCTTCTTCATCGTATGTTTTTCCATTGAAGCGATTCAGTACAAGGCCGTCGTTTCCAATCTCTAGCATCCTAATTGACTTTTGAAGCGATTCTTCAAAACACCTGCCTATTGCCATGACCTCACCTACAGATTTCATTGTAGGTCCTAGTTTGCGATTTGCAAGCTCAAATTTGGCAAAGTCCCATCGAGGGTGCTTGCATACAATATAGTCAAGTGATGGCTCAAAACATGCAGTCGTAGCTTTTGTTATCCTGTTTACAAGCTCTGGCAGGGTGTAGCCAAGACCAATTTTTGCAGACATGTATGCAAGAGGATAGCCTGTCGCCTTGCTTGCAAGAGCCGATGAGCGAGACAGCCTTGGGTTTATCTCAATTGCAGCATAGGTATCTGATTCTGTATCAAGTGCAAACTGGATATTGCATTCACCTACTATTCCAACATGTTTTGTTGCCTTTAGTGCGGCAGAACGCAGAATATGGTATTCACGATTATCAATTGTCTGAGAAGGGGCCACAACAATGTTGTCGCCAGTATGAACCTTCATTGAAAGTACATTTTCCATGTTGCATACAATTACATTGTTTCCAGTATAGTCCTGCATTACTTCATATTCTATTTGCTTCCAGCTTCCAACGTATTCTTCGATTAGAATCTGTCCTACCATGCTTGCAGAAAGTCCACGCCATGCAATCTCGTATAGCTCGATTTCGTTATATGCAACACCTCCTCCCTTGCCGCCAAGGGTGTAAGCTACCCTGACAATGACTGGATATCCGATTTCTTTTGCAACAGCTTTTGCATCTTCAAATGAACGTACAGTCTTGCTTTTTAAAACTGGAACGCCGCACTCTATCATAGAGTCTTTGAAAAGCTGTCTGTCCTCTGTTGCCTTTATGCCAGAGATTTGTGTGCCAAGTACTTTGATTCCATATTTTTTCAATATTCCAAGCTCGTCTAGTTTTACTCCACAGTTTAGTGCAGTCTGTCCCCCAAATCCAAGCATCATGCTGTCTGGTCTTTCTTTTTCAATTATTGATTCAACATACTGCGGATTTACAGGAAGAAGGTATACCTTGTCTGCAAACCTTGTATCTGTCTGAATTGTTGCAATGTTTGGATTGATCAGAATACTTTTCAGTCCGTCTTCTCGAATTGCCTTGAGGCATTGGCTACCGGAGTAGTCGAATTGACGGTCGTTTTAGCGACTTTCGCCAGCTTCTCCGATTTTTATTGCCCCACTTCCAAGTACTAGAATCTTTTTTAGCGATTCAGCCTTTGGCAGGTCTTCCCTCCTCCATTAGATGCTTCAGCTCTTCAAAAACAAACTCACAATCATAAGGGCCAGGCGAGGCTTCAGGATGAAACTGTACTGCGATGATTTTTTTCTTTTTGTGTTTTATTCCTTCAACTGTTTTATCGTCTGCGTTTGTAAACCATAATTTGAAATTAGATTTTTTAAGTGACTTTGGGTCAATGCAATAGCCGTGGTTTTGGCTTGTAACGTATACCTGATTATTTTCTAGATTAATGCAAGGCTTGTTCTGCCCACGGTGTCCATATTTTAATTTGTAAGTTTTGGCATCACCAGCTAGACCAATTATTTGTGCGCCTAAACAAATTCCCAATGTTGGAATATTTTTTGAAATAAGTGACTTGGCAGTCTTGATTGTTTCCTTGCATTTTTTTGGATCACCTGGACCATTGCTGATAACAACGCCTTTTGGATCATAAGACAAGATTTTTTCAATTGTAGTATTCCATGGAACCTTGATTACCTTGTATCCAATTTTTCTAACGTTTCGAATAATTGCATTTTTTACACCAGTATCAATTACAACTACAGATTTTGGTTCGCTTCCAAAGATTTCATCTTTTTTTGTCGATACTTCATCCATAAACTCTTCAGAGTTGTATTTTGGCGCCTTTGCAAGCTCGCGTTTGACTTGAGCCTCATCTATCGGACTATCAGATACTGCCAATGCAGCCATCATAACGCCAGAGGTTCGAAGCTTTTTTGTTAATTCCCTAGTATCAATCCCTGAAATGCCAGGTATCTTTTCATCATACAGCCACTCATCAAGTGTGAGTGCAAGATTCCAGTGGCTTGCAATTGTCGATAATTCATGAACTACTAGTCCCCGTATCTGAATCTTGCTTGATTCAAAGTGTTTTGATATGCCATCGTTGTCCCTTTGCGCAGGATCTGGGACGCCATAGTTTCCAACAAGTGGGTATGTTAGAGTAAGAATTTGGCCGCTATAGGATGGGTCTGTTAAGGTTTCATTGTACCCAACCATTCCAGTATTGAATACTAGTTCTCCAAAAACGGTTTTTGGATAACCAAAGCCACTTCCTTCAAAAACGGTGCCATCATCAAGAATCAGTTTTCCAAACTTGTTTACGTGTTTGGCTTTCTTTGTGGTTATTGTGACCCTCGACAAGTGAATTTGTTTGCAGATTTAAATTTTGTGAAACTGATCGCAGGGATTTATTTTAAAAAATTATAGTGCCTTAAACTGTGCACTCCACTTGTAGTAGGCACGGATCATTTCAGGTGAAACACTTGGCTTTCTTCTTTCCAGTATTTCCCTAAAGTCTAACATTGTTATCTCCCTAGGCTGCGGTTTTGCTTCCCCTGCTACTGGTTCTTTATAGGTTGCTGAAGTGAACATCTCATTTACAACTTTCATTTGTGCAGCTTGACAAACGTCTTTGACATCGCTTGCACTATAGACGTCAAATAATCTTGCCAGCTCCAAGGTTTTCAGTTTGGCGTCTTTTTTTAATGGAGATGTGTATAATTCAAAAAGATTTTGTCTTGCCTCAAGTGTTGGCAATGAAACATAGATTCTTTTTTGGAATCTTCTTAGAAAAGGCCAGTCAAGACTCCATGGCTTGTTTGTTGCACCAATTACGTATAGCTTCAAGTCTTTTCCTTTTCCGTTAATTCCATCCATTTCTGTTAAAAATTGATTTTTGGTTCTAACCTCGCCTCCAACTTCGCTGTTTCTTGTGCCAAGCAGCGAGTCAACCTCGTCGATAAATAGTATTACAGGCAGTCCTTCCTTTTCTGCATGATCACGCGCCATCTTGAATAATTTTGAAACATTTTTTTCAGCTTCGCCAAGCCACTTGCTCATCATTGATGAAGCATCCACATTTATGAAATAGCCAGCAATCTCGCTTGCGGTTGCAGCTGCAAGTAATGTTTTACCACATCCTGGAGGCCCGTAAAGCAACATTCCTCGTGGCCACCCAATTGGAAACAGATCTGGCCTCTTGCTTGGATATACAATTGATTCACGTAAAGCATTTTTTGCATCATCAAGCCCTACTACCTCTTCCCAGCTAACATCAGGTTTTTCTTTCATGACTAGATCTTCAAAGTCACGATTATCACTTGCAGATTTTCGTTCTGCAGGAGAAGCGTTTGGATCAACTGCAGGTTCCAAGTCGTTGCCACGAAGCTCTTGTAATGCCTTTATTCGATTTTGATAAGAACGCATACGTTCTGAATATACTGAGTTTAGTTTGCTTGTTGGGTAAAGATGAAGTAGCTGTAAAAGGGCATCTATTGCTTTTTGATAGTTTGCAATTGCCATTCCTCTTGCGCCCTGCGAATCACATTTTATTGCCTCAGATGCGTATTTGCTCGCAGTATTCTCTAACTGTTGTGGTGCCAAGCTCATCTAAATTACCGTAGATTCAACTTTAGATTTGCGTAGGTATCCCTAAAGGTAAACTGGTGTAGCAGAGTTAGTTAAATTATTTGTACTATCCTGCTTCTCAGATTTTGCAAAGCCATCAGATTTGGCGTATTCCTCAAGTGTAAAGTTCTCAGAAACATTGCTTTGAAGACTCTTTATTCGCTTAATAGAGTCCTCAGCAGAAATTACAAGCTCATTTACTTTGTCGTTGAGTACATCCATTGAGCCAATTGAGTTGTTTACCATATCAACAAATTCTTTTATCAGAGAAAAGACCTCCTTTTTGCTTTCATATTTATACAAAATATAGTCTGCAATGCGAAGAATTTGATTAAAGTCCTGCAGCTCCTCAAATGAAAGCTGCCGTATTTGTTTTTTATCAGAGTCAAGATCTTCAAGTCTTTTCTCAACAAATGAAGATAATTTCTGAATCTTTTTTCTACTATTTTGGATATTTATAGTGGATTTTATTGAGACCATTAGATTTAAGCGAGCTCTGATTTCGCTAAATCTAGATTAGGATACTGCTTGTTTATTTTAGAGTCTACGATCAATTTTGCTTCATCTAGGATTCTTTGTGACTCTCTGTTTGATTCGCCAAAGTCAAATTTGGCCTCAGTTATAGTTGCAGAATCCATTACTATACTGCCTAAAATTGAAGACAGCTCACAAAGATTTTGACTGTAATTTGGAAAGTGCATAAACAGTCTTGAGCTTATTATTCTGACAATAGATATTGCAGAAGGCAAGCTTGTTGTAATGCCAATTATCCCAGATATTGAGTACATTCTCTTTTGGATTTGTTTTAATGATTCTATTGCAAAGTAAACTTCGCCCTCAAGTTCTACAAGTTTTTTAAAATCAAGGTCAAAAGCGTCATCAGTTTGGTCATAAAAGACAAGGTTTTGTCTTCTAAGTTCGGTTCTTTTTTTGTCAAGCTGTGTTAGAATTGTATCAAGTAAATCAAGTGAGTATGCAAATCGAGGCATAAGCGTATTTTTATGTGAATGTTTTGTGGCCAAGTTTTCTTTTTCAATGGCGGTCATATCCATCATGTGAAAATCTCAAGAATTTGCTATATCAGGACGTTGTCCCAAATTTCCATTTAACCACAGTCACATACATCATCAGATACAGCTCAGAAAAATTTCCATTATTAGTACAAGGAATTTAGCTTATCATCTTACCTAACTATGATTAATCTTGTGATATGGTTAAGGAGCATGGCCTAACTGTAAGTCTAGAAGAATTTGGACTAAGCAAGTATGAGGCAAAAGCCTATGTGACCTTGGTTTCACATGGCACCATTTCTGCAAGCGAAGTTGCATATTATTCAAATCTTCCCCGCACCAAGGTGTATCCGACTTTATTAAAACTAGAAAAAAAGAGGCTTGTCATTATTTCTAAAAGCAAGCCCATAATGTGCACTGCAATTGCACCAGAAGATGCCTTTGATGACATTATTCAAGAGCATATAGACAAAGTAAACCAGATGAACACTCTTGTAACAAAACTAAAACATGCAAGCGAAGAAAGCAAAAAAACAAGAGGTGCAGAAGAAAAAAGATACTTTCATCTTAGCTCAAACAATGTTCTAAATCAGCTCAAAATAATGATAGATGGAACAAAATCATCAATTCAAGTCATTGTGGACCCGTGGGGACTAAACTTGCTTGCAGAATGCAAAGAACAACTTCTGCTTGTCTTAAGAAGAAATGTTGATGTGAAAATTATTGTCTCGCCAACACAAATTGGCTCAGAGTCATTTTACACAATACCTAATGGCGCAAAAATCAAAGTTATTGATACTGCACAGAATTGCTTTATTTTTGATCAGACAGAAGTGTTGCTAATCGATAGCGACAATGGAAAAGGGGCAGTGTTTTCTGCAACCGATGTGCTTGGAATTAGCCAAACCAAAGTATTTGTACAAATGTGGGACAATGCGCTAAAGACCGATGGGCTATATGATATGGCTAAATCTGATGCTCAAGCAGTTTATCACATAATACAACTCGTAAATGAAAAGGGGTTAGGATTTATTCTAAATTCTGCAATAGATTCAAAAAATGTCAGTATCGATATGTTAAAGCTATTGGAAAAAGATGGAATTAATTTAAAATCAAAGTCACTTGATGAGGTAATTGAGATAATTAACTCTGCATTGCAGATAACATGCGCAGGCCATCTCAGTTACGATTCTGCCAAGAACAACATGACTGTAGAATCAAAACTAAATGGCGGGCATTCACTTCCATGGACAACTATACTTGATCAGTATTTACAAAGTTGCGGCTACAATACAAAGTTAATTTATCAAAATCATTCCCAAAAGGGAGAGAAAGTTTTCATCAAAATTCATCCAAACAAAAACTAAAAACACTACACTTACATCGTATTTTTAATGATTGAAGAAAGGCTAAAAGCACTAAACATAGTTCTGCCAACTCCCCCCAAGCCTGCAGGCTCTTATGTGCCTGTAACAATATCTGGCAAAACAGCCTATGTATCAGGCCAAATCCCAATAGAGAGTGGAAAAATAACTCACAAAGGAAAAGTGCCCTCACCACAGTCATTAGAAGAAGCACAAAAAGCAGCAAGATTGTGTATCATAAACGCTCTAGCTCAGCTTAAAGCAGAAATCGGAAGTCTTGATAAAGTTGCTAGAGTTCTCAAAGTGTCTGGGTTTGTAAATTCAGCGCCAGATTTTACTGAACAACCAAAGGTAATCAATGCAGCATCGGATCTTCTCGTTGAAATTTTTGGTGAAAAAGGAAAGCACTCCAGAGTTGCAATAGGTGTTGCAAGCTTGCCTCTTGATTCTACTGTTGAGATTGATATGATAGTTGAGATCAGCTAAGCTTTGCGTTAAACTCTTTTAGAAATTTCTTCATCTTGTCTTTTGGAATGACAGCACCGCACGCTTTGTCGTGTCCACCACCTGAACCGCCAAGCGAGGTTGCAAGCGGGTTTACTATTTTTCCAAGATGAAGTTTGCATGCTTTTGAGCCTCGAATAGATACTGCGTATATTCCCTTCTCTACTCGTTCCTTGTATGCAACTCCAATGTCTTTGCCAGACAATCCTAGAACAAAGTTTACAGCACCACTTGCACCTGAATCCAATACCTCCATGTATGCTAGGTTTTTCATTTTCTTCATT
>JBBDOC010000009.1:0-41041 GCA_040877295.1 Nitrosopumilaceae archaeon | reverse complement strand
TTTGATGAAACGTCATACAGTCGTTTATCAAGAGTTGATAGTTTTTGATCCATTAACGTAACTAATCCTTCACCTAAAGAGCCCAAATCGGGATGTTTGCTTGCCTCTTCTAGCTTTTCAATTTTTGCTAAAATCACTCCAAATTGGTGCTGATATTTTAGAAGTAATCTATCTCGCTGCGTTTTTGATAATTCTGATTCGTGTTGATAAAGTCTTGATATTGTTTTTGTAAGAATTTCCTTTTCTAGCTTGAGCGAATTAATCTGATTTTTAATGTGTACATTGGCGCCAAGAGTCGATATAGTGTGTTTTCCCTTTGGAAACTTCTTAACCGCAGCTGCAGTACACGCACCAGCAAGGGAGCTTAATAAAATCGCAATTTCTTGCATTTATGTATACCATTTGATCCAGGAATACTTTCTGATTTTTGGGTCAGGGAAACCACAACTTGCACAGCGACGGGCTCTTCTATGGTAGGAATTTTTACCACATCTTCTACATCTGATGTGTGTTTTTTTCCTATTAAAAAGACCCATTGATGCTGTGCCTTTTACCATGTCTATTCGCCCCCTTATCCAGGAGGTGGAGATATCATAACTACGTTATCTCCACGAACAACTATGGTTCCAAGACTCTTTGATTCGCCATCAGAAGGGATCTCTTCTGACTGGTCGAGTAGCAGGTTCATGTGCTGATCAAAGCCCAACAAGTTTCCTCTAATTGTCTTATTACCTTTTAGTTTGATCAAGACAACTTTGTTGATGCTCTCATCCAATACTTTTACTGCCATATCGACTGACATTAAATCACTTATTAGACCAGCTAACGAGGGATTATATTAAAATTTCAGTGGTGTAACTTTCGATTTTTCTCTGTAAGGTAAGTTTGACACGTTTTTGCTAAATTTCTCACAGTTTCTGTAAGGATCCTGTTGCCATCATGTCTAGTTGCACGTGTCGGGTCTCCCCATACACCACTTTTTGCAACTTTTGTAAATGACTCTGATGCAAGTTTATTAAGCAGCGCAACTTTGCGTTTTGACAAAACATCTGTAATCAAGCCTCTTTTTGCCTTCTTCATGTTAACCTTGTTTGAAATTGCACGCATAAGCGATGTCTCAACAAAACCTGCATGATCAAATCGTTGACTCATAAAATGCCAGTATGAGAAAACAAATACTCTTGTTTTTCCTCTTGTTTGTCGTTTTACCAGTGAAGGAAGACATTGAAGAAATTTTTGATTGCTATAATGGCCATTTATGACAAAAATTGTTCTGATGCCATTTTTTGAAAGAGACACACAGACTTCGAATATCATTTTCTGAAGCGTTGAGCCTTTTACGCTTAGATTGAAAAGAGGTGCATGTTCAAAGGAAACGCCATATGATATTGTAGGAAGCAATAGAAAGCCGCATTTGTCTGCAGTTTTTGTTGCAATCTCTGTCACAATATCTGAATCAGTAGATACTGGTAGGTGTGCTCCATGCTGTTCGATTGAACCTACAGGAATTATTGCGGCCTTTTTTTGTTTTTTAATAATTTTTCTTAGGTCTGGATCAAACTGATTTTTTAATTCCATTAAATTCACTTGTACTTTACGTGAACCTTTCTCCAGCGAACATCCAGTTTGCCAGAAAGGTGCAGCTTAACAGCCTTTAGTAATGTCTGTGCCTCAAGTCTCTGGCCCTTTTTCTTCATAGATTCAAGGGTTTCATCTGGGTTGACATTAAAAGAGTCTTGGAAAATTATTGGTCCTTGATCCAAGTTTTCGGTAACATAATGAGCAGTTACCCCCACAATTTTTGTTCCTCTTTCATAAGCTTGAGCATAGGCCATAGCGCCAGGAAATGCGGGAAGAAGGGATGGATGAATATTGACTATCCTATTTGGATATCGCCAAACAAAATTTGGTGTTAAGATCTTCATATAGCGTGCAAGAACTATAAGATCAATGCAATATTTTTTGCAAATATCAAGAAGTTTTTCCTCTGCCTTTTCCTGATCCATATATGCCACCAAAACAAAGGGGATCTTTGCTTTTTTTGCAAGCGGTGCAAGTGTTTTTTCTGTACCAACAATTACACAAATTTTTCCTTTAACATCTTTTTTTGAATAAGAATCAAGTAAATCTTCAAGACAATGTGGTTCTTTTGTTACAAAGATTGCAATATTTTTTTCAGTGTTTGTTTCATGGTGTACACTTACCTCCATGTTTAGTTTTTTTCCGAGCTCTTGTAGTCCTCCGTCGAATTTTTTTATGTCGATCTTTGTAGAAAATGATGCCTCAAGATACATTCCAAAGAGATTTTTGATTACATTTTGGTTTACTTTTTCAATATTTCCTTTCTTTTGAAATACATAATTAGTAAAAGATGCAACTATTCCTTCTTTGTCCTTTCCAACTACAGTGATACCCACTATTGTTTTCTTCAACAGACCGTAAAATGGATCATACCTTATTAATGCTTAAACCATTATGCATTGGCAAATTTGTGTGATTTGAATCTGTTAATTTCATTTGATAAAAATTCTAGTGCGGGAGGTGGGATTTGAACCCACGAACCCCTAAGAGACAGGGTCCTAAGCCCTGCGCCTTTGACCAGGCTTGGCAACTCCCGCACCCCCCATGCCTTTAAACACAAATTTATCTATTGTTGATTGAAGTAAAATGGCAAAATTATTTGGAACAAATGGAATTAGAGGAGTCTTTGCAGAAGCTCTCTCTCTAGAATTTATCCATGACATAACTCTTGCAATTGCAACATACTTTAAGAAAGGACCAATACTTGTTGGATACGACGGAAGAACGTCTAGTCCTACAATAACAAAAATTGTTTGTTCTACACTAAACTCTGCTGGCTTTGATTGTAAAAATGCTGGATTGATCCCAACTCCATGTCTGGAGATTGCAACTAAAAAGCTTGGATATGCGGGAGGCATTATGATCACAGCATCGCATAATCCTCCACAATACAACGGAATCAAGCCTGTGGCATCTGACGGCGTAGAGATCTCAAGAGATGATGAATTGGTAATTGAAGATATTTACTTTAATAAAAAATGGAAAAAGGATTTTACACAATGGGGGAAAACAGAACCTGAAGAAAACGCAATTAAGGTATATCTTGATGCAATAATCTCGCATGTAAATAAAAAAAAGATCAAATCTAAAAAATGCAAAGTGGTACTTGATCTGGGAAATGGAGCTCAAGCTGTAACTGCTCCAATGCTGTGTAATGAATTAGATTGTGAAGTAATTACTATTAATGAAAAGATCGATGGTATGTTTTTAGGACGTGGATCGGAACCAACTCCAAACAACCTCCAAAAACTTTCAGAAACTGTAGTAAAAACAGGATCAGATCTAGGTGTGGCTTTTGATGGAGACGGTGATCGGAGTCTTTTTTGTGATGAAAAAGGAGAAATTCTAACTGGCGATAAATCCGCACTTTTACTTTCAAAGTTTATTTTATCAAAAAATCCAAACTCTACAATTGTGACATGCCTTAACTCTGGTTCAAGTATTGAGATATTGGCACAAAATACAAGCTCGAATGTTATTCGTACTAAAGTGGGAAGCATTGAGGTATCAAGAAAGATGGTTCAAACCGGTGCTTTGATTGGATTTGAAGAAAATGGGGGATTTATGTATGGAAAACATAATCAGGTAAGAGACGGCGCAATGACTCTGGCTTTAGTACTAGATCTGCTTTCTTTTTTAGGAAAAACAATGTCAGAAGAAACAAAACTATTGCCTCCATCATTTACAACAAAGGACAAAATAACATGTTCAAAAGAGGATGCAAACAAACTAATCAGGACATTAGCTGACCAAAGTCAAAACTCTGACACAACTGATGGCATTAAAATCACATTTGATACAAAAAACTGGATAATGGTTAGACCAAGCGGTACAGAACCTATAATCCGAGTATATGCTGAAGCAAACTCTCAGGAAAAGCTTGAGACACTAATGTCTGAGTATTTAGCGAAGATACATTCGATTCTTTTCCGATAACACTTTTAAAACCAATCGTAAGCAATGTTGGGATGGAAATGATCCCTATTGGGTGAATATGTATGGCTAAGGCGTATTATGTAAAATTTGAAACTCCACAAGACCTTGTAAATCCAATTTATGAGGCTGTACGAGTTGCAGCTCAAAGTGGCAAGGTAAGAAAAGGCACAAACGAAGCAACAAAAGCAGTGGAACGGGGGCTAAGCAAATTAATTGTAATAGCTGAAGACGTAGAACCGCCAGAGGTTGTTGCACACCTTCCAATTATCTGTGACGAGCAAGGTGCTCAATATGCTTTTGTTCCAAGTAAACAGGATCTTGGAAAGGCACTTGGAATTGATGTAACATCAGCTGCTGCCGCAATCTTGGATGCAGGAGATGCACAACACATAGTTGATCAAGTGATAGAATCAATTAAAAAAATTAAGGGTGGCAAACCAGCCAAATGAGTACTACTGCAACCGACGTTACTCCAGCAGAAATAATTCAGATTGTAGGAAGAACAGGTATTGCTGGTGAGGTAATTCAAGTTAGAGTGAAAGTTTTAGATGGAAGAGACAAGGGACGAATTCTTACAAGAAATGTAAAGGGTTCTGTAAGAATGTCTGACGTTTTGATGCTAAGAGAAACCGAACGAGAAGCAAAGAAGATAAGATAGGCGATTAATTTTGAGTCTTTTAATAAAACCATGTAGCTTTTGTGGCAGACCCGTTGCAAAGGGATCTGGCACAATGCTAGTCAAAAATGATGGAACCGTCCTTTGGTCTTGTTCATCAAAATGTAAAAAGAACATGCTTGTTTTGAAACGTGATCCGCGAAAACTAAAGTGGACTAAAAAGTATGTCAAGGGCGGAATTAAAGTAAAGAAGTAAGTTGGCAGACCAAACCCTCTTTATTGTAAAGCCTGATGCCGTACAGCGTAATCTGATCGGCGAAATAATTTCTCGCTTTGAGAAAAAAGGGTTTAAAGTTATAAAATTAAAAATGTTCAATTTTACAAAAAAACAAGCAGAAGATTTTTATTCTGTTCACAAGTCAAAACCATTTTTTAATGAACTTGTTTCATTTATCACATCAGACAGAGTAGTTGCAGCTGTAATTGAAGGAAACAATGCAATTGAGACAACAAGACTGATGATTGGTTCAACAAAGTCTTTTGAAGCTGCACCAGGCTCAATTCGAGGCGACTTTGGGTTAGGCTTTACAGATAACATAATTCATGCTTCGGATTCTAAGGAAAGTTTTGAAAAGGAAGTGAAGGTAGTATTCGAGTGATTAGAAGTGCGAGTACGACAGCCAATAGTGGCCGTATTAGGTCATGTAGATTCTGGTAAGACATCACTACTTGATAAAATCAGAGGAACTGGAGTTCAAGAAAGAGAAGCAGGCGGCATTACCCAGCACATTGGTGCAAGCTTTCTTCCAGATGAGACCATAAAGAAAATTTGTGGTCCGATTTATGAAAAGATGAGTAAAGTAGAAACAAAGATTCCTGGAATTTTGGTAATTGATACACCTGGACACGAGGTGTTTACAAACCTGCGCGTTCGAGGTGGTTCTGCAGCAGACATCGCAATCCTTGTTGTGGACATTAACCGTGGATTCCAGCCACAAACAAACGAAAGTCTAAAGATCCTAGAAAGTAGAAAAGTTCCCTTTGTTATAGCGCTAAACAAAACCGATATGCTTTCTGGATGGAAAAAAACCAATACTCCGTTCATATCGCAGGCTATCAAGGAGCAAAGCCCATCCATTCAAACAATGCTTGATGAACAGCTATATAACGTAGTTGGAACACTTTCAGTTTTAGGATATCAATCTGAGGCATTTTATCGTGTAAAGGATTTCAAACAGGAAGTAGCTATTGTTCCAGTCAGTGCACGAACTGGTGTTGGAATTCCAGAACTTTTGGCAGTTCTAGTTGGTCTGACACAACAATATCTGAAGAAAAAACTAGAGCAGGAAGAAAAAATTAGTCGTGGAATTATTCTTGAAGTAAACGACGACGTAGGTCTTGGCGCAACTGCAAACATGATCCTAATTGATGGTTATATGACAAAAGATAACCTCGTTGTAGTTGCAAAAAGAGACTCTGTTATCACAACAAAACCAAAGGCGATACTTCTTCCTAAACCCCTTGATGAGATGCGTGATCCACGAGACAAATTCAAACCAGTCAATGAAGTACAAGCAGCCGCTGGAATCAAAATTGCATCACCTGACCTAGAAGGTGTACTGCCTGGAAGCACCGTTTATGTTGCAAAATCAGAAGAAGAAGCATTAGAATTTAAGAAACTAATCGAAGCTGAGATGAAATCAGTTTTCATCGACACACAATCAAACGGTGTCATCTTAAAATGTGATACAATTGGCTCACTTGAGGCAGTAACTGAGATGCTAAAACGCGTACAGGTGCCAATAGCAAAAGGCGACATTGGACCTGTAAACCGGCGTGATGTTATAGAGGCAAAGGCAATAAAAGAAAACGACAGACACTTAGGCGTTGTTTTGGCATTTAATGTAAAAGTAATGTCAGAGGCACAACAGGAAGCCGACGATCACCACATCAAAATATTTACTGACAAGGTAATCTACAGCTTAATTGACAATTATACTGCATGGGTTGATGAAGACAAGCTACATGAAGAGGATGCAATATTTTCTGAGCTTACACCAGTTGCCAAGTTCACATTTCTAAAAGGATATATCTTTAGAAATAACGATCCTGCAGTGTTTGGAATTAGAGTAGATGTTGGAACACTTCGACAAAAAGTACAGTTTATGAACAAAACTGGGAAAAGAATTGGCGTTATCCATCAGCTTCAAGAAGACAAAAAAACGGTAAACTCTGTAAAGGCTGGCGCAGAAGTTGCATGCTCAGTACAAGGTGTTACAATTGGAAGACAAATACGCGAAGAAGACATTTTTTATACACTTCCGCCATCGCATGAGGCAAAACAACTATTGAAGAAATTTGCACACAAACTTTCTTCTGAAGAGATTGCAACACTAAACGATATAGTAGCAATTCAACGCAAAATAGACACTGCGTACGCATACTAAAATCATAAAAAGACAGTCGTTTTCTTGTATTATATTGGAAAAAATCTGCTCAAAATGTGGAAATGCCTTTGACTGTGATGAGGATAAAGACACGTGCTGGTGTAGTTCGTATCCAAAATTAACCAGCGACAAAATCGATGAATTAAAAGATTGTATGTGTCAAAACTGTTTAAAGAAAACCTATTTTGCAAAACTATTTCCTTCTGAATTTTAAAATTAACAGCTTACTGTTTAACCATATTTGCAAAGAATTCCTCTGCGGCCTAGCGGATTTCTTCACGAGAAAGATCTTTTTTGTGTGTTGCAATAGACCACTTGTGACCAAAAGGATCTTCTAGGTGTCCATATCTATCTCCCCAAAATGCATCCATAAGTGGCATTGTTACTTTAGCCCCTGTAGCTACTGCTTGATTGAATATCTTGTCGACATTATCTACATACATGTGGATTGTGACTGCACTACCTCCTATCGATTTTGGCGAAAGTACATTCCAAGAAGGAAACTCATCATTTAGCAATATGATCGAGTCTCCAATTTTTAGCTCTGCGTGGATTATATTTTTTCCATTTGGTGCGTAATCTCTATAAATTTCTTGAGCACCAAATGCTTTTTTGTAAAACTCGATTGCGTCAGCAGCATTTTTTACTACAAGATTAGATGTGAGTGTGTGAAACCCTTTAGGAATAGGTTTTGTGCCCATTATAACAAACCAGATTTCATTGTGAAATTAAAGTTTTGATAGTTTTGTCAGTTTCTATAGTATGTACAATTAATCCAAGAGATTTTCTTTGAAAGTTAATTTCTTGTTTAAAATAAAGTTTCCAAATGCTGCGGCAATTACAGCTAATATCAGTGCTTGTGGGTACATTAAACTATAATTCTCAACAAGATAAAAGACCAATCCTAACTGTACTAGCGCCCCAACTGAACTAAACCCCACAAATTTTCCATACTGTACTAGAGCCCTTCTTGGAGCAAAATCTCTATCTTCAAATGTCCATATTTTGTTGAGTACAAAATTTGTAGTCATAGAGGATATGATCCCAATTATATTTGCATGAAGATACCAAAGGCTTGCAATTTCAGTTGCAAACAAAAGTGACATTAAATAGTTTACAGCTAGACCAGATGCGCCAACAGTATAGAATCTGGCAGCTTTTGAGAGAAAACGTACAGAGACACGTTTTTCTTGTTTTCTTTGTAATGCACCATATCTGTATAATTTCCATACAGATCTAATATAATCAAAAATTATAGACGTTCCAAGCTTGCTTTCTCCTTGTATCCTGTTTGTAAAGGTGTATGGGATCTCTTTTACACGAACTCCTTTTGTTTTTACAAGAATTTCAAGTAACATTTTGTATCCAATTGCATCCAACTTCAAGCCATCAAGTATGTTTCGCTTGAATGCAAAAAATCCAGACAATGGATCCTTTTGTCCAACCCCAAGTCCCTGTTGTGCAATTTTTGTTGCAATCTTGCTGATTAGTTTTCGTTTTACTGACCACCCTGAAACCGATCCTCCCTTTACATACCTTGATGCAACAACAATATCACATTCGGAATTAGCTAGTGTATCTACCATTTTTGGAATAATATCTGGTGGATGAGAACGATCACTATCCATAACCACAATTGTTTGACCCTTTGCGCCTTCAATTCCTTTTAGGATTGCAGAGCTTAGTCCTTCCTTTGCTTTTCTACGAATAACTCCAACAGTGTATCCTGTCATTTTTTTAACAGTCTTTATGTATTCTTCAACAATATTACCTGTACCGTCTGGAGAATTATCATCTACTACAATAGTCTCAACAGAATTATTTTTTGGTAAATTCTCCTCAATTGATTTTAAGATGGAAAGTATGTTTTGTGATTCATTATACGTTGGAACTATAATCGAAACTTGTTCATTACTTCCTCTAGGTTTTGTATCAGACATCTATTCTACAACAAAGTCAGTGAAGATATTAATTTTTTAAATTATTACTTACGAGTATTTCTGGCAAATCAGATGTATTCCTGGCTCGCCAATAGCACCCATCATCTTATCTGCAGGCAGACCTGACTTGAACATGATAAAGGTTGGGATTGCTTGCACACCAAATCTCATTGCAATGCTTTGTGACTGATCAACGTTTAATCTGGCAAAGCGAATTTTTGTGTATTTTTTTGCAAGCCTTGTAAAAATTGGATGCATCATTCTACATGGGCCACACCACTCTGCCCAAAAATCAACAAGTGTCGGAGTATCACTTGAAATTACTTGATCAAAGTTTGCTTCGTTTAGATCAATTACATCTAGTTCTTGCTGAGTCTTAAGCTCTGTTTGTCTTTTTAGAAGCTCAGCTAGCTTTTTTTCTTTGATCTTTTCAAGCTCTGGATCTTCCATAATACAAAATATATGCTTTGATTATTTATGAATCATTACAAGTCTAAAAGAAATCTCATAACCACTTGTTTTCCTTCCTTTATTTCCATTTCATGGAAAGTCGGTGCCTTTATCTCAACCCTAAAGCGGTGTTTTTGTAAATCAAGTGGCTCGCCATATGCTGTTGCGTTTAGCTTGTATTCTGAATTTTTTGAAATATCAAGTGTGAATCTATGAATTGCAAAACCTTCTGTAATTAGCTGATAGTTTACTTCCTCAAGCCAGTTAAACAAAAGATATTGGAGGTCTTTTCCTTTAGCTTCAAGTGATCTTTGTTCTTTTTCTTCTACTTTTTCTGAGTCTAATGTAACATCTATAACAGATTGACCAGCAACAGCAAACGCTTCTTTTAGATTAGAAGCAGTTATTTCAATGACAGCATCTGTTGCATGATCTAATAACTTGTAGCTCATTTCGATCTTTGAAATGATTATGAGGTATTAATAGAAAGAGCATGAAGGTTCATTCGTAAAGTCTTAAATCATTATTTAGTAACGATTCAGTAATTTGGAACTACCTAGAGGAATGAAAGACTTTGAACCAGATGAGCTTGAAAAAATCGAACTTGTTAGAAAAAAATTTCTTGAACTATCTGATCTTTTTGGATTCAAACGAATAGAGCCATCACCAATTGAGCTATTATCAGTTCTTGAGGCAAAAGGTGGACCTTCAATTAGAGACGAAATCTACTATTTCAAAGACAAAGGAGAACGTGAGGTCGCACTGCGATTTGACTTTACAGTAGGTCTAACACGGTATGTAGTATCACAAAAGTCACTCAAACTTCCAGCAAAGATATTATCATTTGGTGGAGTGTGGAGATATGACGAGCCACAAAAGGGGCGATACCGATTCTTTCATCAATGGAATATCGAAATTTACGGAAAGCCAAGCATAGAATCAGAAGCTGAAATAATTGAGTTTACCTCAAGGCTTTTTGATGCATTAGGACTAAAACACATCATAGTTGACATAAACCACAGAAACCTAGTAGAGTCTTACATCAAGTCTATACTAGGAACAGAAGACAAAACAAAGATTTCAGACATTTTAAGGGCAGTTGACAAGATCTCAAAGAAATCAAAAAATGAAATCCTCTCAGAGTACCAAAAAAAGGGTTATTCTAAGGAAAAATTGGAAAAAATACTAGAATTTTCAAAGATAAAAGGAAGCCTTAACGAGGTTGAAAAGAAATTTGACGTTTTAAAGCTGGAATCTTGGCCTGATCTCAAAAACCTATGGGATTCGCTTCAAAACCGTGATGTAAAAAACATCAGAATAAACTTTGGAATAGTAAGAGGACTTGATTATTACTCTGGAATGGTCTTTGAGGTTTTTGATGAAAAATCTGATCTTGGAGCTTTAGCTGGGGGCGGAAGATATGACAGCTTGGCAAAGGCATTTGGGCGAGAAGATCTTGGCGCAACAGGAGTTGCCGGTGGAGTCGAGCGAATCATACTGACAATGGAAGAACAAGGAATTGCAAAGATAGAATCATCAAAGTCGGTTTCTGTTTTGTATGTAAATGATGAGATGCAAAAACATGCAACGAGTCTTGCATCAAAACTACGACAAAAAGGAATCCTGACTGAAATCGACCTTTCAGGAAGATCACTAAAAAAACAGATGGAATCTGCCTCTGAATCAAAATTTGCAGTAATTGTAGCACCAAAAGAGTTCTCATCAAAATTACTTATCTTACGTAATATGGACGATGGAAAGGAAAAGCAAATCACAGTTGATGAGCTTTTAAAAAACCCAAAATCAATTCTTAATTTGTAAAGGCCCGAGTAAGCATCATTATCTCAGGACCGTTTGTCAAGGTACCAACTACAATTGACTTGTTATTTGCCAAAATTCCAGATGACACAAATGGAATTCCGCCATTTATTGTGGCAGGCTCTACATTTACACCCAAAACACTTGAGATTGTCTTAATGTCTTCGTCATCTGTTTCTGGATGAATTATCCCACCATGTGATGTTGCAACAATCATTGCGCCTACTTGGTGGTATCCTGCAACCTTTTTCTGAATAATCTCCACGCCTAAAACATCTTGAATTTTTCTGAGGTTTTCCTTTGGAATCATAGGTGAGATTACGCCACCTTTGTCATTTACACAAATAAGATTGCCAAGAGCAGTAAACTTTGTATCCAAAACGTCGACATTTAGATTGGTTGACTTTTTCAAATGTTCTAGTTCATGTTCAAAACTGATGTTTGGCAAAAGTATTCCATTGTTGTTTGCAACCATAAGGGTACCGATCAACCTAGTGTTTGCAATTGATGTAAAAATAAAATCAGTTTTTAGATAATCTGCCAAGTTCTTTGCTTTTGTCTTTGCAAATCCATTTGGCAAAAAGACAAAACTGTCATTGACTTTAGTATAAACACCGATGTTTGGACCTCGGTATACATCATATTTGATAATATCCAACATCAAGATTTTATTTACAAAAGATATGAACGTAAGGACGTAAGATCGTAAAAACAGTGTTATAATTTACTTACTTCACCGATCATTCATTTAGTTTTAACTAATTTGGTCTAGATTTAAATAACATTTATCCGAAAAACCTACATGCCAATCGCAGAAGACTTTCCAAAAGGTCTAAAAACTATTGGAAAAATCATGCATACTGACGGTGAACACTACCATTGGGTTTGGGGCCCTGGTAGAACAAAAGCTGAGGCTTTTGAAAGCGACGTAGTAAAGGCTGCATACAAGGCTCACGGCGAAAAACAGGTTCCACTAGGTGGTAGTGGTACAATGGTTGCAGTTGACTGGGATTCTTGTGTTGCAGATGGCGCATGCATTGAGGCATGTCCAGTCCAAGTATTTCAATGGTATAGAACAGAAAAAGACATTCCTGCCATAAAGGCAATAAATGAAACCTTTGAAGGAACTGGCTCAACTGTTAAAGAAGAGCGAAAGGACTTTAGCGACAAAGCCGATCCGATTCGAGAGCATGATTGCATATGGTGCATGGCATGTGTTTCAGTGTGTCCTCCTCTGGCTGTTAAGGTTGATCAATCAAACTTGGAGTACCACGAAAAGGCCGCAGGAACTTATCAGCAATTAGGTTCTGGACAGGCAAACCCACACGCACATCACTAGACACCTTTTCTCCTTCTTTATTTTTCATAGATTTGGTGTTATTTGATATTATAAAATCACGATTAAAACAAATTTTAATCAGTTGTTAGCATCGAATTTCGCAGAGGTCGCCTAGCTCGGTAGGGCGCGGGCCTTGAGAGCCTGTGTGCGCAAGCATCCGAGGGTTCAAATCCCTCTCTCTGCGCTATTTTCCAAACTTTCCAAGCTCAGCTAAAAGCGCTGTAAGCTGGATCTCAGGATTTGCCCCTGACAAAATTCTATAATCATATTTTGCAATTACCTGTAAAATCTCTTCTAGATGATCATTTTTTTGCTTAAACACACTTTGATTGATGTATTTTAGAAAATCAGATTCTGACATTCCGTAAACCTTGATGAGCTCAATCATTTTGTTTCTTGCATCTGCAAGTTTTCCACCAAGTGCAAGCTTTAACACAACATCAACATCATTTGTTTTCGTTAGTCCAGCAGATTTTTTGACATTTTCCTCAGTTATACTTCCTAAACTTGCAGCTGCTTGCATTACGTTTATTGCATGACGCAAGTCGCCTTCTGAATAATCATATATGGTGCTTAGTCCTTTGTCATCGGTCTTTACTTTTTCCTTTTTTGCGATATTTTTTAGATGCATCACCACATCTTTTTCTGCAATTCTTGTAAACTTGAAAACCGCACATCTACTTTGAATTGGGTCTATAATGTTTGAAATGTTGTTTGCGATTAAGATAAACCTACAATGCTTTGATGTGTCTTCAATTATTCGTCGTAGGGCAGTCTGTGCGTCAGATGTCATTTCATCTGCCTCATCAAGAATAATTATTTTAAATGGGATCTCAGTATCCAGCCCTGCAAAGCGCGAGAACTTTTTTACTCGCTCTCTTACCATGTTGATTCCACGTTCGTCTGATGCATTTAGCTCTAAGGTAAAGTTACGCCAATGTTCTCCTAGTATTTCGTGAGATATACATAGAGCAGCAGTTGTTTTTCCAACACCTGCAGATCCCGAAAACAAAAGATGAGGCATCTCTTGTGGATTTTTTAATAAAACACTTATGCTTCCAACAATATCCTTTTGATTTACCAGATCTGCAAGCTTTGTGGGACGATATTTTTCCACCCACATTAAATTCTGTAGTGACACATTTGATCGCCTCCATTTCCTTATTAATAAACTTCGAAGTGTATTTGAGGATCAAATGATCAGACCTTTTTGTGAAGAGTTTTGATCGATCCCATACATCAAGATCCTCTTTGGGATCAGTGATCCTAACATGATCGAAGCACAAGATATGGTAAAGGTACATACCACAGGGTATAGTCTGGAAGAAGTCAAGATTATTCTGAATCATGATATCAAGCTAAACATTAGTGGAATAGAAATTGAAGGAAAACAGGGAGAAATTCTCAATGTTCCAAGGTGGATATCTCAAGTACTCGAGTCAGAAAAACATGCAAAAATCGAAGACGTCGATATGGTAATAGAACTAAAGCAGGCTATGGTAAAAGAAAATGTACAAGGCGAGTTTGAGCTAGCTACTTTGGATCCAAACTTTTACATCAGATTAAAGTCATACATGAAAACTTTGCCACAGCAAGACTTTGACAAGGTAGAAAGCATGCTAAACACATTGGTTAGAAAAAGACAAGGAAAGATTGTCCACCTTGCAGATTCATCAAAATTAACTTCAAGTCTTTCACAAAAGCTGACCATTGAGGAGCGACTCTTCTATGAAAATATTTACATGAACGCAACTGACTTTAGAAATCAAATTTTAGGTGATACAAAGTGACCGCATTAGAAATACCAACACCATCGGCATTATCAGATGAGGTAAAGGAATTTCTCAGGCAGTTTAAGGAAAAAGATGGCTCTTACAAATATGTAGAGCAAATTGACCACATGTTGCCAAAAGACTCTACATACATAGTTGTTGATTACAATGACCTTGTTTTAAACTCTAGAATAGAGTCAAAATTCAACGAAAATCCAGATGAAATTTTAGATGCCTTTGCAAGGGCAATAAAAGAGATTCTTCAAGAAAGATTTCCACAATACGCAGAAAAGATCAAAGACGATATTCGGGCTAGGATCATAAACTTTCCAATTCGGCGTAGTCTCCGTCAAATAAACGCCGAAATCATAAACAAGATGACAAGCGTTTCTGGAATGGTTGTTCGATCTTCTGAGATAAAGCCCTTAGCTAAAGAAATCATCTACAAGTGTCCTATCGGTCACAAAACCAATGTGATTTTACTTAAAGGTTTGAGTGTAAACACGCCAACAAAATGTTCAGACCCTAAGTGTACACAAAAGGAATTTAGAATTGACCCAGAATCAAGCAGGTTTATTGATTTTCAAATTCTCAGACTACAGGAGTTACCAGAAGACCTACCTCCTGGACAGCTTCCTCATTATGTCGATGTAAGCATAAAGCAGGATCTTGTTGATAACGCAAGACCTGGAGACCGTATCATACTGACTGGTACTGTTAGAATCGAACAAGATCAGATAGCTAGTATACGAACAACAAGCGGACTTTACAGACTCCGAATAGATGGGAACAACATCGAATTTCTTGGTGGTAGAGGTATAAAGAGCTCAAGAAAAACAGAAAGAGAAGAAGTCTCACCAGAAGAAGAAAAGATAATCAAATCATATTCAAAAAATCCAGACATTTACGAAAGATTAGTTGATTCTTTTGCGCCTCACATACAAGGACACTCAATTATCAAGGAGGCTATTCTTTTGCTAGTTGTTGGATCAACACAAAGATTACTTCAAGATGGTACAAAGATTAGAGGAGACATCAACATTTTCTTGGTAGGTGATCCAGGTACTGCAAAAAGTGAGATGTTAAAGTTTTGTGCAAGGATTGCCCCAAGAGGATTGTACACCTCAGGTAGGGGTTCAACAGCTGCTGGTCTTACTGCAGCTGTAGTTAGAGACAAAACAGGAATCATGATGCTTGAAGCAGGTGCAGTTGTTTTAGGTGATCAAGGACTAGTATGCATTGATGAATTTGATAAGATGAAACCAGAAGATCGAAGTGCACTACACGAAGTAATGGAACAACAGTCTGCAAGCATTGCAAAAGGAGGAATTGTCGCAACACTAAACGCAAGAACATCAATTCTTGCTGCCGCAAACCCAATGTATGGAAAGTATGATCCATTCAAAAACATCACAGAAAACGTAAACTTGCCAATTCCACTTCTAACAAGATTTGACCTAATCTTTGTTGTAAGGGATATTCCATCAAAGGAAAGGGACACAAAAATTGCAAAACACATCATTAACTTACATTCACCGTCAGGAATCGAAACACGTTCACTGATTGATGTTGATATCCTTACAAAATATCTAGCATACGCGAAAAGAATCGAGCCAGTTCTAACAAAAGATGCAGAAGAAAGGATTCTTGAATATTACATGAAAATGAGAAACGTCGAGTCAGAAGAAATGATTACAGTTACTCCAAGACAGCTTGAAGGTCTCATAAGACTTGCCACTGCAAGAGCAAGGTTGCTTATGAAAGATCAGGTAGAAGCAGAAGATGCAGAACGGGCAATATTTCTAATTGAAAGCATGCTACGTGATGCAGGAGTAGATGTAAACACGGGCAAAGTTGATCTAGGCGTTCTTCAGGGAAGACCAAGAAGTGAAGTATCAAAGATGCAGCTCTTCATGGATGTGCTAAAGTCACTTGAAGGAGAAAGCAAGATGGCTGTTGAAGAAAGATTATTCGTAAAAGAGCTTGTAAAATCAGGCAAATTCACAGAAGATGAAGCAAGAAGCTATCTCAAACGTATGCTCCGTGAGGCATCTATTTATGAATCAAAACCCGGTCATTATAACCGGGTATGAAGATATCTGAGCTACAACTTCCAAAACAAGCAATCGATTTTCTTTCTCAACAAGGATATTCGAATCTTTTTCCTCCACAAGAAGATAGTGTTAAAGCAGGACTATTGGATGGAAAAAATCTTCTTGTTTCATCACCTACTGCTAGTGGAAAAACACTCATTGCAACTCTTGCAATAATTAATTATCTTTCTTCAAATTCTGGAAAAGTAGTATATCTTACACCGCTAAGAGCACTTGCAGCTGAAAAGTTCTCAGAGTTTAAGAAACTAGAGCCATTAGATATTGGCAAAAAAATTAAAATTCAAATCTCAACTGGAGATTATGATTCTACTGATTCATTACTTGCAAAAAATGATGTATTGATTTTAACAAATGAAAAAATGGATTCTATCATACGTCATGGTGCAGATTGGATAAATGACATAGGACTTGTTGTGGCTGATGAGGTACATCTTATTGGTGATGCAGATAGAGGCCCAACCCTTGAGATGATTCTAACAAAACTGAAGCTTTTAGAGTCAAAACCACAGATAATTGCCCTTAGTGCCACAATAACAAATGTAGATGAACTATCCAAATGGCTAGGCTGTGAAGCAGTTACCACGAATTGGCGACCTGTGCCTCTTACTGAAGGAGTTTATGACCATGGTAGCGTGACTATGCATGACGGACGATATTTTGAGATAGAATCAAGCATAAGAGGCCCTCCAGTTGATTTAGGAGTAGAATCCGTAAAAGATGGTGGTCAATCATTACTTTTTGCAGAAACAAGGACACGTTCTACCTCACTTGCAACAAAGGCAGCAGAGGCCATAGTAAAATATCTAAAAGATTCAGAAATTGAGGAGCTTGAAAGAATTTCAGAGAAAATTCTTTCAGATAACGAACATACAGAGCTTGTCAAGACACTTGCAAAACTTGTAAAAAGAGGAGTAGCATTTCATCATGCCGGTTTAAATCAAAACTGTAGGGAAACAATAGAAGAAGGATTTCGAAACGGTAGGATCAAACTTCTTGCTTCAACACCTACACTTGCAGCAGGTGTAAACCTACCTGCAAGACGTGTAGTTATTTCAAACATAAATAGATACGATGCACGTTATGGAACAAACAAACCAATTAGTATTTTAGAATACAAGCAACTTTGCGGAAGAGCGGGAAGACCACAATATGATGAATATGGCGAATCAATAATAGTCGGAAACGCAAACAGCAACGAGCTACTAGACTACTATATCAAAGGAGAACCAGAACCGATTGAGTCAAAGATAACTGATGACAAAGCAATCAGGACACATGTTCTTAGTCTGATCGTTACAACACCTGGAATACAAAACAACGAAATTATCAATTTCTTTTTGCAAACGTTGGGAGGATTACAGTCAAGCAAACCATCGATAAAATTTGCAATAACACTAGCTTTGAAATTTCTTTTAAATGAAAGCCTGATTATTGAAAAAGGCGACAGGTTTGTTGCAACAGAGTTTGGACAAAAGGTTTCAAAACTATACATAGATCCACTTACTGCAACATACTTTAGAGATGCACTAGAATCAGTATCAGAAAAAAGAAAACATACATTTGGTTTTTTGCACCTGATTACAAACTCTGATGAGTTTTTCCCAAAGCTTTCAATCAGAAACAAAGATTTTGAAAAACTGAGCATTTTGCTTGAAAATCGTTCGTCTGAGCTAATTGAGCCAATATCGGAGTATGATTGTAATCGAAGCCTTTTGGCCATGCACGAATGGATTAGCGAATCTTCTGAAATATCGCTATCTGATACCCTAAACGTAGAAGCAGGAGATACGCACAGAATGGTAGAAAATGGAAACTGGCTTGTTTACTGCCTTTATGAGCTTGCAAAACTTGTAGGCAGAGCAGATCTACTTGATGAACTTACAGTTTTGCGAAAAAGGCTAGTTTATGGAATAAAGGAGGAACTAATCGAGCTTGTAAAGATAAAAGGAATAGGACGTGTTCGTGCTAGAAGACTATACAAAAATAACATCAAAACTCTTTCAGATCTCTCAAAGATGCCTGTAAATAAATTGGCCGAAATTGATAAAATAGGTCCGACACTTGCAGAGAACATAAAATCTCAACTACGAAAGGAAAGTTAATTGGAAAATCAAATCATAGCAGCAGTACTTGTCTCTATCGTGGCATTTTTTACTGTCTTTACAATCACTCCATTTTTAATAAAATTCTTAGAAAAAAGAAACTCTGTGGTAAAAGACTATAACAGAAAAGGTGGAGCAATGGTTGCAAGACCTGGAGGAATTTCCATCATAATTGGAGTTATTACATCAGAACTTGTACTTTATGCATTTTTTCCATCGATTCATATTTTAGCTATTGTGATAACATCGTCACTTGCATTTTGCGTTGGAATAATTGACGACAGACGAGTTATGGGTGGATGGTTCAAACCTGTAGCACTCGCATTTTGTGCAATACCAATTCTTTTGCTTGGTGCATACGATCCAGGATTGGCATTTCCGTTATTTGGTTCTGTAAACATTCCAGTTTTGTATATTGGTCTTGTGATTTTTATGATTCCAATCACAGGAAATACAATAAACTCAATTGATGTTTTAAATGGAGTTGCAAGTGGTTTTACATCAATTGCAAGCTTTGCACTAAGTGCCGCATTATTTGTAATGCAAAATTACGAGATTGCAATCGCAAGCCTAGCTCTCGGCTTTGTCTCACTTGCATTTTACAGATATCACAAGTTTCCAAGCAGAATTTTTCCTGGAGATTCAGGTGTACTAGTTTTTGGTGCAACTTATGGAGCCATCGCAATTGTTGGCCATGTGGAAGTAATTGCTGCAGTGGCACTTCTTCCAGCAATAATGAACTCGTTTTTGTTTTTAAGTAGCATGAAAAAAATCGTAGAGCACAGACAGATAAAAAATCCCACTTTTCTTTCAGATGATTACAAGCTTGGTGCTACACATGATAAAGATGCACCAATCACTATTGTTAGATTAATTGTTGCAGGAAAACCAATGACTGAAAAGGAAATTGGCACTGTAATATTCAAACTGGCTGCTTTTTCTGGTACCTTGTCTGTGATTACTGCTTTTTTGATGAGTGTACGAATATGATTACATGGCAAGTTTTTGTATTTGTGTTTGCAATGTGGCTATTGATCCTTCTTGGCGGTGCTCTGATAGTCACAGTGCTAGGGCCATTTTCTTTTGGAGGATTTGTTGGGCTCGATCCAATACTGAACTCTGGCATAAAGGTTGCAATTGCACTTTCGCTTGTTAGCGTCTGGATCCTTATTTTATCAGCGATAAAGAACTGGATGTTCAAAAAACAGCTTAAATCTTAGCTGTTTTTCCATCCTTTCTGTTTTTTGTTGTACTCATCTCGCAAATACATTTTTTTTGCAGGAACACCTATAACCACAACTCCTGCTGGCACATCTTTTGTAACTACTGCACCCATCCCAACAACACTATTTTTTCCAATTGTAACTCCTGCCTTGATGACTGCACGTGATCCAATGATTGCACCATCCTTGATTGTAATTCCAACTAGTTTCTGACTTGGTGGATAAGGATCGTTTGTTAGAGTTGCTGCAGGACCCATAAAGACATTTTTTCCAATTCTTGATTTTGGAGGAATGTAGACCATTCCCTCAATCATAGAATTTGCTCCAATTCTTACATCATAATCAATGTGAACAAGGGAACCAATTTTGACATTATCACCAATTACAGTTTTGTCGCCAACATATGTAAAGTGCCAAATCTTTACATTTTTTCCAATCTTTGCCTTTTTTGATACAAAATTAGTAACCAAAAGATATCACAAATGCCATGGAGATGCTTGGTTAATTATTTTTTCAGGCAGTTTTTTCTGATTTTTTTGAAGAAAATCAATATCTTGTTTTTTATCACGTAGCTCATCAGGAAGCATAATCGGAATTTCCTCAATTATTGGATAAAACCTAGAACATTTTATGCAGTATAACGCTCCTTCTAGTATTATCTCATCTCTTGAATTCACCTCAAAAATCTCCAATGGGTGGTGCTTATCTAAAGGACATGCAAGAATATCAAGCATTTTTTTGTTCATTTCAGATCAAGATAGATTGGCGCGCCTTGCTTGCTTGATAAAAGAGCAGCTTCTGCTATTTTTGTAACATTTACTGCATCTTCAGGTTTTACAATAAGATCATTTTCTCCCTTGACCGCATCAAGAAAGTTTTTGATTTCTACAAGTAATGGTTCTTGTTTTTCATTTCTTGGGATCTCGGAGTTTTTGTCTGTGTCAATTCTAATTTCTTGTGTAACAAAATCAGATGAGATTATCCCCTCTGTACAGATTGCGTTAAAGTGTCGTACTCTTTTTGGTGTAATCCAGTTGGATGATATTATTGCAATCCTATTATTTTTGAATCCAAGCATAATGGTTGCAAAATCTTCATGATCGTGTCGTATCTTGCCAGCTCGTGCAAACACAACCTCTGGTGTATCATTAAACAACCATATTGCAGTATCAATGTCGTGAACCGAAGTATCATAAATTATACCTACATCTTTGATATGAAGTGGCATTCTATTTTCGCGATGAAACTCTAGCATGATAAGATCACCAAACTTTTTTGAATCAACATACTTTTTTACATAATTTACTGCAGGATTGAACCTTTCAATGTAACCACATGTTAAGAAGACCTTGTTTTTATGTGCAAGCTTGAGTAGATCCTCACCTTCTTCTGATCTGTATGTCATTGGCTTTTCTACAAATACATGCTTTTTTTGCTGGAGTAATTGAGTTGCAATTTGTGTATGAGTGGATGTAGGAGTACAAACAAAAGCAGCATCAAACTTTTCTGAACTTAGAAGTGAATCCACAGAATCGTAATGATTTACAGAATATTTTTGTCCAAACTCCTTGCTTCGCTCCTTGTTTGTATCACAGACTGCAGAAAGTACACCAAGTTGAGAAAGAATTCGTGTGTGATTTTTGCCCCATCCACCAGTTCCAATCTGTACAACCTTCATTCTAATACACTGCAGTCAACCAGTTGGAATATTTGTCGTTTTTATTCATCACTACATCATTATACGCAACTATCATACTTTTTGTTATTTTTCCTACTTTACCAATTTTTTTATGGTCAATCTGAATAACTGGAGTAATTTCTGCAGCAGTGCCAGTAAGAAATACCTCATCTGCTAAGTATAGCTCACTTCTTGGAATTTTTTTGATGGTTGTCTTGTAACCCATGTCATAGGCCAATGTAATTATCGTGTCTCTTGTAATTCCTTCAAGTGCTGATGAGCTGATAGGTGGAGTAAGCAATTGTTCATCTCTTACAAGAAAGATATTTTCACCAGGTGCTTCACTAACATTTCCTGCAAGATCCAAAAGTATTGCTTCATCAAATCCATTTCGTTTGCATTCCTGCGTTGCTAAAACTGAACTGAGATAGTTTCCACCCATTTTTGCTTGGGTGGGAGTTATAGCATCGCTGAATTTTCGCCAAGAAGAAACACAGGTAGTTATTCCGTTTTTGTCGAACAAATCCCCAAAAATTGCCGTATATATGGCAACATGAGTTGGCGACTTTTCATTTACATGAAGATTTATTCCATATTGACCAATAAAATAAAATGGCCTAATGTAGCAGGACCGTCTAATATCGTTTTTTCTACACAGATTAACAATTGCATTTGATATCTGGTTATCAGAAAAATTAAGGGAAATAGAATAGAATTTTCCTGAATTTCTAAATCGCTTTAGATGATCAACTAATCTGAAAATATAAAGATTTTCAGAGTTCCAATAACCACGAATTCCCTCAAAGATTGAAGTTCCATAATGTATGGCATGTGTTGTTACAGGAACTTTTGCTTTTTCAGCTGTAACATATTTGCCATCAAACCAGATAAATTTTGAAATAGGAAATTTCACAAAAATTCTCAAAGGCACCTATAATTAATCTATTTTGACCACATGCCTTCATTTGGAAATTTCATTCCCAAAATCTTAGTTGTTCTATCTTCTGCCTTGGCGTATTTCTCTAACACACTCCAGTTTTGTTCAATTATCTGTACTACCTGTTGCGGAACATCCTCTTTCCAGCCTGTGTTTTTGCCAGCTGCTGCATCATACAACTTTTCCTTTACAGATGAGGCGGATAGTTCTTTTCGTACACCTATTCTGGGATTTAATCGATAAATCTTTAACATGTATCCTTCTGCCTTATCACCAGTATATGTAAAGTAGTCATCGTTTATTCCATCAAGAATTTGATTTCTTAGTGACCAAGATCGTAGAGAAAGTAATGGTGGCAAATAACAGACAAACGGCGCATAAAATGTATAGTTTCTTTCAATAGCAATCGATGTTCCAAAAACAGATTCTAGCATTTTTTTTCTAATCTCAAAATTAAAGGGAAAGCTGCGGCTTGTTATCTCTTGATCATTTTTCATAAAAATGACTGGCATGACTATAACTTGTGCACTTTTTTTTAGATCCTCAATGATTTCAACATGAGCATTTGTAACCGGATTTAGATGTGCAAGATAAATACAAATGGTCAATTGCTTTACGTATTAATCGGTTCTATTTCAATGATTGAACTTTCTATGGGGACGATGGGACTTGAACCCATGACATCCAGCGCCCGAGGCTGGCAGTCCACCAAGCTAACCTACGTCCCCGTAACCTACAGTCTACGTGTTTGTATTATCTTTTTAGAAAATTAAGTGGACCGGGCGGGATTTGAACCCACGATCTCACCCATGCCAAGGGCGTATCCTACCAGGCTAGACGACCGGCCCAATTTCAATCAGAATAAAAATTCTGATCTCTTTTGATTTTTTGGTTACACTATTAACGTTTAGCTAATTCTCAATGCTTCTTTCAAATTCAACATAAGATATTTAACCATAGTAACTGAGAAGAATGAAGTGGTAGTAGATAGCAAAGCGACCATAACATACATTCAGTCACTAAAAGAAGATTTATCTATCTTCAGACTTGTTCCACAAGATGGCGCTGTACCAGAATACAAAGCTGGTCAGTTTTTAACAATTGGATTGCATGTACCAAATGAAAACAAAGTAATCAGAAGAGCATATTCAATCGCATCACATTCTGAAAATCGAAAATATATTGAATTGTACATTAGATGGGTAAGAAAACCACTTCCAGGTCGTTTAACAACACAGCTGTTTAATGTCAAGGAAGGCGATGAGATAAACTGGCTCAAACCTACAGGCGCATTTACCATTAACGATACACTTGCCAATGGACAAAAGGATGAAAGAAGATTAATCTGCATTGGTGGCGGTACGGGACTTGCACCATTTGTTAGCTATGCACAACATCTTCACGCAGTTGGCGACAAAAGAGAGCTAGTTGTATTACATGGAGCAAGTTATGTAGATGAGCTAGGTTACAAAGAATTACTCACCGATCTAGAGTACGAAAGCATCGATAAAGGAAAGGATAAATGGAATTTTAAATACCGTGCAACAATTAGCAGACCCCAAGAATGGTTTAACAGATCATGGGGCGGTCAGGTAGGAAGAGCTGAGACCTTTTTGCGATCAAAAGATGGTGGACCCTCACCACTTGAAAAATTAGTTAATGATAAAATCACTAAAGAAAACACGATATTTTACATATGTGGCTGGCAAGGAACAATTGACGGTGTAATGGACTTTCTTAAACCCCGTGGCTTTGCAAGTGAAAGAGAAAAACGTCCAGATGGAAGCTTTGAAGTCAAATACGAATCATACGGATGATTTTATCTCTTTTTAGCTTGAGTTAAAAGACTAGTAATTTCATCATCACCTTCTTTTGTGATTTCACTGATTTCCTTTTCAGAAATTTTGTAATCAATATCAATTGCTGCCTTGAGTGCACTTTTTTTTACTTCCATGTTAGAATCAAACAAACAGTCATGGATAGCTTGTTGTGCATTTTTTGCATTTAGATATCCTAACGCACCTACTGCACATGATCGTACCATTGAACTTGAATCTTTTGTCAAATTGATAAGTGAGGGAACCGCATCCAGTTCTTTTCTGTTTGCAAGAATTAGTGCAGAAAACCCTCTAACATTCTTACTTTCAGAATTTAGGTTATCAATTAAGAATTGTGCGATTTTGTTATTGTTTAATACTAAAACACTAAACACTTCTCCTCTAACTTCGATATCAGGATCATCTAGTTTTGAAATTATTTTATTGATTATTTGAGGCTCGTTTATGTCTATTAAGGACTCTAGCACATCAATTTTTTCTTCTTTTGAACCATGGTCTAAAATTTGTATTATTTTTTCAAATGACGCATTCATTAAAATCTAATATGTGTAGAAAAGTCACCACTAAAAATTTTCGTAAAATCATAATTTTTTATCAAATTTGTAATCTTAGATTTAAATTATCCTCAAATCATAAATGTTGCATGTCTAACGAAAACAGAGACACCATATACATAGGTAAGAAACCACTAATGGCGTATGTTACATCTACACTAATTCAGCTGGCTAACTTACCACAAGTGACTATCAAAGCAAGAGGCCTTACTATTGGACGAGCCGTAGACGTTGCACAAATCGTTGCACGCAAAACAGAGAATGCTGGGTATTCTATCGGCGATATCAAAATAGGCTCTGAATTACTAGAGTCACAAGACGGAAGAACAAGAAACGTCTCCACCATAGAAATTGCTGTAAAGAGAAACAACTAAGACCTCTTTACTAGACATTTTTTCTTTTTGTAGAAAAACCATATCTTGATTCTAATTTTCTAAACTTTGGCAAATCAACAAGGTCATTAAATTGTTCAAATCTTACAAGTTTCTTATGAAATTTGGTAGTGGCTCCAGTTTTTTTTAACTCTTTCAATATATGCATTGATGCATACGCATTTGCAAAAAGAACAGATAAGGGATAAAGAATTATTTTAAATCCAATTTTGTGCAGTGTTGATGCTGAGCTAATTGGTGTAGCTCCGCCTTCGATCATATTTGCAACAAGTGGCGCCTTTATTGATTTGCCAATTTTTTTCATTTCCTCTATGGTTTTTGGTGCTTCGACAAAAATTGCATCTGCACCAATATTTTTGTAATACAATCCACGCTCAATTGCGTCATCTAGCCCTTGAGTAGCTCGCGCATCAGTTCTTGCCACTATGATGAAATCCTTGCTTTTTCTTGCATCTACTGCAGCAGCTAGCTTTTCTGCATACTCTTCTTTTCTAATAACCTCCTTTCCTAACATATGGCCACACCTCTTTGGCCACCTTTGATCTTCAAGGAAAATTCCAGCAGCACCTGCTGATTCCAATTCATTTACAAGCTTCCAAACACTTAACGCATTGCCATAGCCAGTATCTGCATCAACTATGACAGGTACAGAAACTGCACGACAAATCCTTCTAGCATTTTCTACAGTTTCAGTTGAACCAATAAAACCATAGTCTGGCATTCCAAAAAGAGTAGCTGAAGTACCATAACCTGTCTGAAACATTGCCTCAAATCCAACTTTTTGTGCAATCTTTGCACCAATTGCATCAAAAATACCTGGTATGACAAGCGGTTTCGATTTGTCATTTATCATATGTCGAAGATTTTTCAATGAAATGATGTTTCCATGTTAATTATTTATGTATAAAGACAACTGAAGAATTTAGAAAAAATAAGATATCATTTCTATTTTTTAATACAAACGAGTTTATTGACAATCAGTAAAAAATGATTTGCCCCCTTTTTACGCTTGAAAACATGCTGTGTTGACGTAAAGTTCTTCAATGATCTAGGCATCACTTTTTTTGTGGTACAAGATAAAGAATCTGAATCAAAAATTCTTGCAATCAATGAAATGAGAGTGTTTTTCACTAGACCAAATGAACCGCTGTCTAAAAAACCAGTAGTGAAAATTCAAATTTCATATGATTTACCATTTGGGTTACCAACATCATATGGTAAAGACTTTGTAAAAATTGGGTCTGAAAAAATAGGAATTGAGGTAGAAGTAAAGCAAAAACCTGAAATCAAAGGACATGATTCCGAAAAAGTACAGACACCAAAAATTCGTGGCAGTCAAGACATGCGGATGTGGAATGATCGATTTGGGAAATATAATTACACCTCAATCAGATTTACCTTTGATCTTGATACCGCCACACCACTAGGAGAAATCAAATACGATTCCTTTCTAAATAAAACACTGACTGTAACAAACAGAGTATTAGATGCAGTCAGAATGGTTTCTGATAATTATTTGCCTAGAAACTTTGTCAGAATGGATGTAGACGCCTATAATTGTGAGTGTATTGATGATGAAGGGAAATTGGTACACGGTTTTGGTTCCTTTATTGTTGGTGGTGAAGGTCAAACCGGTAAAAACATGAGCAATAAATTATTAGAACAATCTCAACTTGAAAAACTACAGAAAATTTTAGAAAATGACATACAAATGCGTTTTGAGTACGAATTACAACTAAACGCACACGATTATCTATTATTTGAAAATTATAGAATGGCATGCATTGAGATTCAAAATGCTGTTGAGTATGTAATCTCCAACATCATTAAGAAAGATTTAACGGAAAAAGGTAAAACCGAACAAGAAATTTCTGAAATTCTTAATTTACGATTAGAGAAGTTGAAGCCGTTTTTGAAAAGTGCGACAACAAATGATATTTTTCAATCTAATGAATATGTCCGATGGCAGAACCAGTGTTATAAAGTAAGAAATGATGTAATTCATAAAGGGAAAACTCCAACACCAAAGGAAGCTACTGACGCAATATCTCATGGAAAAAACTTCATCGTATATTTAGAAAAATTTAAAAAATCAATGAGCATGTAATGACTCTTAAAGGCCATAAATCACATTACAACGTCAAACTCCTTCGAGGATACGGCGTTTCGATCAATCTCAAAGATAACAAACTGATTCTAAAAAATGGTCAAAACGATATCACAGGAAAATCAGAAAAAGAAGAATGGTTTGCAACAAACATTCTTTGAAAAATTGTAATCTCTAGTACAAGTTTACTCTATCTTGATTTCTTTACCTTTTTTCTTTTCCGGCTCATCGATTTTTCTAAGCTCTGTTTGTAAAAATTTTTTATATTTTTCAGTTTCTTCCTTTGTCATGTTAGAAACATTAGAGCTTAGCATTGTAGCCATCGTTGATATTCTTTCAAGTATATCCATTGCAGCAAATCGTCCAACCTTTCCTATTCTAAATAAAACATCAAGCTGATTTTTTACAATGTTTGTGATAGTCTCAAGATCATCTGCAGTGGATTTACCTTTTCGTGTAATCTGATATTTTCCATCTTTTGATTCTTCGATTAGTCCTTCATCAAGCAACCTTCCAAGAAGAGGATAGATCAAACCAGGTGATGGTTTCCATTTGCCTTCACTTTGTTTTGTCGCATAATCAATTATCTCCTTTCCAGTAAGCGACTTTTTTTTGAGAAGATCCAAGATAAAGTATCTAGAAAAACCTCTTGGAATTGTACTGCCCACCCTTTGTATCCAGCTAGCGCACATCACTAGCGATATCGCTAGCGATATATATTAATGATTCGATTTTGAAGATTTCTTGTCATATTTTATAATACATATTTATCCGGATTCTAGAGGTTAGATGTCGGCAAATGGTTAATTCTATCGAATATGATTTGATTATAGCTGGTTCTGGTCTTGCTGGATTACGCGCAGCAATCGCTGCAGCAAAAAAAAGTTCCAAAATAAAGATCGTAGTTATCTCAAAAGTCCAAGTAATGCGTTCACATTCGGTTTCAGCAGAAGGTGGCACAGCAGCTGTATTATTTGAAGACGAGGGAGATACGATCGAATCGCATATTTACGATACAATCAAAGGCAGTGATTTTCTTGCAGATCAAGATGTCGCGGAAAGGCTTTGTACTGAAATGCCAAAAGAGATTTTGCAATTAGAACATTGGGGAATGCCATGGTCTAGGAAAAAAGATGGAAGAATTGACCAGAGAAACTTTGGCGGATATAGCTTTCCAAGAGCAACTTATGCAGCAGACAAGGTAGGATTTTTTGAAATGCAGACATTGTACGATACATGTCAAAAATTTGATAATATTGAATTTTTAAACGAGTGGTATGCAACATCAATTATTCATGATGGACAGCGATTCTTAGGAATAACAGCAATTGAGCTTTCCAATGGCACATTCTATACAATAAAAGCAAAAGCAATGATAATTTCAACTGGTGGTGCTGGTAGAATCTATAGCTATTCAACATATGCACTCTCATCTACTCCAGATGGTCTTGACATGGCCTACAGAGCAGGAATGGCCCTAAAAGATATGGAATTTGTTCAGTTTCATCCTACAGGAATTTTACCGTCTGGAATTTTGATAACTGAAGGTGCGAGAGGAGAAGGTGGCTATCTTCTCAATAAAGATGGAGAACGATTCATGAAAAGATATGCAGCAGGTAAAATGGAGTTAGCTCCGCGAGATATTGTTTCACGAGCAATGATGACAGAAATCAACGAAGGTCGTGGATTTCATCATGAAACAGGAGTTGATTGTCTAAAACTAGATTTACGTCACATAGGTGATGAAACTATTAAAGAAAAGCTAGGCGGTATTCGTGAAATATCGCTCAAGTTTTCAGGCGTTGACCCAGCAAATGAGCCTATTGATGTAAGGCCAGTTTGTCATTATATGATGGGGGGAATTCATACTAACATAGATGGAGCAACAGAGCTTCAAGGTGTATGGGCCGCAGGTGAAGCAGCATGTAATAGCACACATGGTTCTAACCGTCTTGGTGCAAATTCCACTTCTGAGTGTATAGTGTGGGGCAGAATAACTGGTGAGCTTGCAGTAGATTATATTCAAAAAGGTATGCCATCAATACCATTTCCTACACATCTAGTTGGTGCCGAAGAAAAAAGAATCTATGATGGAATATTTCGTGGACGTGGTGATGTCAATCCATATGAGATACGACAAGAATTAACAGATACAATGAATGATAAGGCATATGTTTTTAGAAATGAAACAGATCTTATTGCTGGATTAAAAAAATTGCGTGAATTACGTGATAAAACGTGGAAACATGTTGACGATAAGGCAAAAGAATACAATACAAACTTTACAAATGTTATGGAGATTGATTCAATGTTTAGGGTTGCAGAAGTCGTGCTCATAGGAGCTATCAACAGAAGGGAATCACGAGGTTCACATGCAAGAACCGACTATCCAACAAGAGACGATGTCAATTTCTTACACCATACACTTGCATACTATGATTCAAAAGAACCAATTATGAAGAAGCACCCAGTAACAATAACAAAATACAAGCCTGTGGAAAGGAAATACTAGATGGAAAGACAAGAAAACAAGGAAGGAATCAAAGGATGGCTAAATCCTGGTCGATATGGCATTGAGCGTTTTGCATACTGGTTGATGAGACTGACAGGTATAGGACTGCTTGTTTATTTTATAGCACACATTTATGAAACAAGTACTATACTAAGTGGAAAAGCAGCATGGGAAAAAATGCTAGAACTTACACAAACAACTGAAGGACATGTTATTTTAGCAATTGTAATTGGAATGTGTGTATTTCATACTGCAAATGGAATAAGACTCATGCTTGGGCATGGTGGAATAGGAGTAGGAAAACCTGGAAGGCCTGATTATCCATATACGCCACGCTCAATTAATATGAAAAACAAAATGTGCATTTATGCATCAATTGGACTTGCAGCGCTTGCAATGATGTACGGACTTGGAGTAATGTTTGGTGAATAAAATGCGCGAAAGCATAATTATGAAAGTACATTATGGAACCGCCCTAGGAGCAGTAGCTCTTGTGGCAGTACATATTTTATTCAGACTTACTCAAGAATTTTCTGAATCATTACAATATGAAAGTGTTATTGCAAACTATGAATTTCTACCATACGCACTAGTGCTTGAGTTAATTTTGGTTTTGATTTCAATTCATGGGTTTAATGGTCTTAGAGTTATACTGCTTGAATTAAAACAAGGAAGAGGATATGAAAAGGCTGTTACATATGGTTGCATTGCTGCAATGGTTGCTGTAATTGCATACGGTTCACGTACCATAATCATGGCAAGCTTGGGAATGACCTAAAAATGTCTACAACTACAAAACAATTCTCAGAGGAAGAATCGCAAACAACTGCCTCGCCATCAAAATCAATCATACTGAGGATATCACGATCCAACCCACAAGCAGGTATCGCAAAGTCGTTTATGGAATTTAAGGTTCAATATGAGAAATGGACTACCGTATTAGATGCAATTTTAGAGGTGAAAAAATACCTTGATCACTCTGTTGGTGTAAGATATTCTTGTAGACAAGCAACATGTGGTTCTTGTGGTATGGTAATCAATGGAAAGCCACGACTAGCATGTTTTACCAAAATTACCGAGCTTAACTCCAGTGTCGTTACAGTTGAGCCGATGAATAACTTTCCTGTAATTCGAGATTTAGCAGTTGGTTTTGATAGAATGTTTGCAACTCACAAAAAATTAAAACCATATATCATAAGAGATGACTCTGAAATTACCTCAAAAACAAAGGAATTTTTACAAACACCAGAAGAAGTAGAAAAATACATCCAGTTTTCAAACTGTATAAAATGCGGGCTCTGCAATTCAGCTTGTCCCACAATGGCCACTGATTCATCATTTATCGGTCCACAGGCACTTGCCCAAGCATATCGCTATATCGCAGATAACAGAGACAAGGGAAAAGACGAACGACTCAAAATAATCGATGAACCACATGGCATCTGGAGATGCCACTTTGCTGGGTCTTGTAGTGTCGTATGCCCAAAAGGTGTAGATCCTGCCATGGGAATACAGCTGCTAAGAGGATATCTGTTAGGTTTTCGAAGTTAGGTTTTAGGTTTTTTTGGATTAGGGCTGTTGTTTACTTGGTTGTTGATTGCCTCAGCCATAAAATGATTTGACACATTGACTTTGACATCATCAATACCATCAATTTTCAATAGATGGTCATGAACGTCCTGACATATTTTGAATCCAAAAACTGCAGGACAAAATGGGCTGGTCAAATGTAGATCCACTTTGACATTAGAATCATTGATGTCAACTTCATCAATTAACTCAAGCTCAGTAATTGGCGTGTTAATTTCAGGATCGACAATCTTTGATAGCTCATCAAAAATTTGTACACGTAATTGTTTGATATCTTGTGCCATTATGAAAAAAAACGTTGATGCTATATATAACCATTCTAAACTTTATGGTAATGTATCGGTCTAGACTAAAAAATAATCTAAATGAGATTACACTAGAGTATGTTTCATCACTTTTTGATGATGCAGAGATTGCATTTTATGATATAGCTGGCAGTCAAGCTCATGTGATAATGCTTTACGAAAAAAAAATAATAACAAAAAATGACGCAAAAAAAATTCTTTCAGCACTTGAAAAGCTCAAAAAAGAAAAATTTGAAAAAAAATCTGATTCTGAAGACATTCATGAACTAATTGAGCAACATGTCATCAAAAAAATTGGAATGGCAAGCGGTGGCAAAATGCATACAGGCCGTTCTCGAAATGATCAAGTATCAATTGATATACGAATGAAAATACGAGACGACATCAATCTTTCATGTCAATGTCTTTTGAATACGATTCAAACGCTTGTGTCACTAGCACAGAAACATCAGAAAACCATAATGCCACTTTACACACATCTACAACAAGCCCAAGTTGGACTGTTTTCACATTATCTTCTATCATATACAGATGCCTTGTTTAGGGATCTTGAACGACTCTATGTGACATATGGACGAGTAAATGAATCTCCACTAGGTGCAGGACCAATTGGAGGAACTAGTATTTCAATAGATAGGCAGAGTACTGCAAAACTGCTTGGCTTTAAAGGCATAGTAGAAAACTCGATTGATGCTACAAGTACACGAGACTTTGTAATAGAATACGTCGCAGCAGTTGCCATTCTTATGACAAATCTTAGCCGACTTGCAGAAGACTTTGTTATATGGTCAACTTCAGAATTTGCCTTTATTGAACTGCCAGATGACTTTACATCTCCGTCAAGTGTTATGCCTCAAAAGAAAAATCCTGACATTTTGGAGCTTACTAGGGGAAAAACGGCACAAGTAATTGGAAACCTTACAACCATTCTTTCAATAGTAAAGGGACTTCCATCTGGATATAATCGAGATTTACAGCAAATAAAACCCTCAATTTGGTCTTCATCTAGAATTGCAATCACTGCGCTCATTGTTATAAAATCAATGTTGGAAAAGATCAATGTGAATAATCAAAATATGAAAAAAGCGATAGAAGGAGGATATCTTGTTGCACTAGATGTTGCAGAAAAACTAGTTAACAATGGCATACCGTTTAGGACAGCTCATCAAATTGTAGGAAATCTGGTAAAAATAGCACATAATTCAAAAAAAGCACTTGATGAACTCTCAGTAGATGAAATTAAAAAATCAACAAAAGGCATTGATCCAAAATCAATCAAAAAAATCATAGATTTGACCTCGATTAACTCATCACTTCAGAACAGAATATCACAAGGGTCATCTGGAATTAGTGAACAAAAGAGGATGATTCAGCATAGGATGGATAAAATCAGCGCATACAAGACTGGAATAACAAAACGAAGCAATGAAGTAAAAACAGTGTTTTCAAATCTTACTATAAAAGTTAAAAGTCTTACAAAATAGGCGGGTCTGGTGGTGTCTCAACTGCCAGATCTGAGAGACAAGCTCCATTCTGCACCGCCTAAATAAGAGGGTGAAAAGGGTGAAACTAAAACCCTCTTCCAAATTTTTTATTTTTTAGAATTTTGATTGAGCATCTTATTTGTCAAACATCTCTTAATTATTCATATAATGAATTTGCGTCAACATTTATTCCAGCTGCCTTTAATTCTTTAATTAAATCAGACTGCCAGTTATTACCACTATCAAATGGTATGTATACAATTCCATCAACATCACTTGGTTTTTCGACGTCAGGTTTTACAAGTACAACAACGTTTTGTCGTCCTAATTTAGCAAAAAAGAAACCTAGTTCCAAAATGACATTCTGTCTTCCTCTTGATTTTAATTGTTTAACTTTATCAGTTAATTCATTGTGTTTCTCAAAATCCATTTCTAAACAACCACGATCATCAGGTGTTAAAAGAACAACCGCAAAACCTACATCTGAATAGTGTTCAAATTTTTCAATAATCGTTTTTCCTTTACTCGCTTGTTCATGAAGAATGATTAGTTGAAGTTTTAATTTACTTAGAAATCGAGCCACAGTTTGTTTTGCCTCTTCATCTCTACCATGAACCACAAAAACCTTGGTATTATCGGTGATATTCTTTGGTTTTGTTAATTCATCTTTTGTTGGTATTTCTTCAAGGAAGCTTTCAAGTAATAATGCTGCCTCTTTTAAATCTCTTTCAGGATCATACAAAAAAGTTATCTCACTGAATTGTTGATGTTGTATACTATTTTTTGCAAAAATAGCTGTTAAAACTCTCTCTACATTCTTTTTCCAAACAAGAAATTCAGTATCAAGTACAGATGGTTCTAAATTTTTAATTTGGTTAATCAGCTTTTTTAGTTTCTCAATATTGTTTTCAGTTGACATTTACATGCATAATAAAAAGCTAAACCTAATAACTTTAAAACAAAAATATCTAAAAATAATGGAAAAATTCTTCATTATTAGATATGGATTAATGAAGTATTATTAGAACTATTACGTGGTTACACCATAAGGTTTTAGTTAATTACCCTATTTAGAGCAAATCAATGGGCCTTTCAATATTCGAAACAGGCGAATTAACAGTCGCTGAAATTTATGAACAATGTAAAAGTGGAAAGTTGAGAATTAACGAATCTTATCAACGTAGTGAAGTTTGGAAACCTTCACAAAAACAAGCTTTGATTGAATCGATTTTAGAACAATATCCAATAGGCGTTTTAGTTTTGTGGGAAAATAAAGACCATAGTAAAGAAATTTTAGATGGACAACAAAGAGTCAAAACAATAGAACATTTTATTGATGAAGAGGAAGGAGTGACGACACAAGCAGGTACAAAATTTAGCCAACTAGGCGCAAAAAAATCAAAATTCGAAGCTTATTCTATTCCTTACTTAGAAATAAATCATAAACTTACCGAAGATGAAATTTCAAATATTTTTATACGCTTACAAGAAGGAATCCCATTAAACACTCCAGAAAAAGTATATGCTTTCCGTGGCAATTTTCGGGAATCATGGTTTAATGCATTTCAAGACAATAAGGGAATATTTTTTGTTAAGCTAAACCCAAAAAAATTTAGAAGATTTAAAGATAGGTTTCTTTCAGCACAATTTTTATTATTAGAAATGAAAAGCAGGTTTAAGAAAAAAGATTTTCCAAGTCTTACTTACCCTGACTTTCAAGCTATAAATGATGATTATAAAACCAAGAAAATTCCAAATTCTATACTAGAAAGACTCAATGCAAACATTAAATTTTTAGGAACTTATTTACACAATAGACTTAAAACTTTGGAAATAAGAGATCTTATTTCCATTTACCTACTACAATCTTATTTTAAACAATTTAAAGTAATGAAAAAAGGTGATGCAATTATCTTTAGAGATTTCGTTATGGATTTTATGCATGATCTAAATAAAGTTAATATATATTCGGAAAAAGTCCCACGAGGAATGAATAAGAAACTTTACAGAGACTTGAGAAAGTATAAAGAATATGGTAGGCAAGCAACTTCTTCAGAATCGCTAGAAGTAAGATTTAAAACGATTTTAAATGAATATAAAAAAAAAGTAGGCAAAATAACTGAAAAAGATAAAAAAAGATTTTATTCTTCAGAAGAACGAATTAATTTTTGGCACAAGCAAAAAGGATTATGTCCAGCCTGTAATGAAGAAATTGACTTTAGTTCTGCATCTGCGGATCATAAAATAGAACATTCAGCAGGGGGCAAAACTGTGATCAATAACGGTAGACTGCTGCATAAAAAATGTCATGAAAAACATCATAAAACTAAAACCTAACTGAATTATTTCATACACTCATTAATTTTATGTAAAGCCTAGGAATTCAAAGTTGCTATTGATTTTGAAATAAAATAATTATATTTCGTTATGATGTTTATTGTTCAATCTTTCTTTGGCAAAATCAAAGTATTCTTTTACTATCTCAAATCCTAGATATTTTCGATTCATTTCTTTACTTACTACAGCTACTTGACCTGATCCTAGGAATGGATCCAAAACCAAATCTCCCTCTAAACTTGCATATTGTAATATTTTTCTAATTATTTCACTTGGTAGCTTTGTAGGAGTTTTTTTTTCTCCTCTCCAATATTCACGTTTAATGATCCAAACGTCTTCCATGTCCCTATACCGTTCACTACCATCCATAAATCTACAATTTCGATAAAACCGTCGTTTTGAATCATTTTTGCATACATAAAGACAATGATAATGTGATGATACAAACTTGTTTTTTGTTACGACGCCAAATTGATATTTCCAAATAATTTCATTAATTAATTCAAACTCAACTTCGCAAATAGCATTAAGAATGTCTCTTATGTTTGTCCAACCAGAAAAAACAAACATGCTTCCTGAATCCTTGAGGATTCTATATGCTTCTTTTAACCATCTGTATGAAAATTCGTAATAGTCTTTTTGTTTTATTTCATTATATCCTTCTAAAACATTAGATTTTTTTCTATTGTAATTGGCACGAGCTGCTTTGAAATCAATTGCGAAAGGTGGATCAGTAATAATCAAATCTACATGATTCGTTGGAATTAATCTCATTCCATCTATACAGTCTTGATTAAAAATTGTATTTTCTAATTTTTGTGATTGTGTAAGCGCCAGCACGTTTGTCATATCATGAACATAGATCTTGGTAATATTTTGTGAAATTGAGAATTATTTGACAATTTGTCAATTTAATGCTTATAATTAAGTTGTCAATATCCAGATCATGAAATTAAATGAAGAGAAAAAAGAAATAATTGAATTTTTTTTAAAACATCCAACTGAAGATAATGGGATTTTTGAAATAACTCAAAATCAATTTGACAAACACTTTAACAATAAATCTGTGTATAACATAAATCTTCAAACGTTAATAGCTAATAACGTAATTAGTAAAGCTACAAAAAATGGCGAAAAAATTTTACGATTATTCAAACGTGATCATCAAATAGAAGTTCGAAAAATTATAAATTACAAATCATTGGAAGACCTTGCTCAAAAAATGCAACCAACACATGATATGACAGAAAATTTAATACCACGATTTTATGAACATGCAGACCAGAACAAAAGTAATGGAGTTTATTATTTTTATACAAAGCAAGATGATCCAGATTATTGGGTAGTTTTTGCTAGGTTGAATCCAAAAAAAGATGCATACAAGTATACGCTTGGTTCTATCAAAGACTCAGAGTCAAGACTACATAAAATGTGGTTAGCAACAGTACAGGCATGGAAAGATAATCGTAAAGAACCAATACGTCGTGGAGCTGCAGAAAAACTTGATCAAGATTCGTTTGGAAACAACAGACAAAGAGGATTTGCTTCTTTCAAATTATTTTCACATGCTGGATGGCTAAGAATACCATATGGAACTGGAACATCGATTTATTATGATGTTGTGGATGATAAGGCTCATCGTGATCAAACCAAATTAGATCAATTTACCTCAAACATTCTAAAACGATGGGGTTTTGAAGACAATAATTAATTCTTAATTCTCATCCATTGATTCTGTCTTCCAACTCTTTTTCCTTTGATTTTGCCTTCTGCTTGTAACTTGTAAAGGTGAATCTGTGCAGTATTCCAGCTAACGCCAGCTCCTTTTGCTACCATCTCTGTTGTAACTGGCCAATTCTCCTTTTCAATATACTTGAGAATTATTTTATCAATTTCATTTGAGGTAGGTGACATTGTTAGTATACTCCATTATGATATATCATTATGATATAACCTATGGTGGCATTTAAGTATTGATCTAAGCATTTCTAGAGCCAAATGACACATAGAGCTGCAGGTATAACTGGTGCTGTATTTCTTGGAATTGCAATATTGGGTTTTCTTTATCCTGTAAATTCAAAAGGATATACTGTTTTTGAAGTAAATGATATCTGTACTTCAGGAGTTGGCCAATTAGCACAGATTCTTGGAGGTCAATCTGAAGTATGTCGTGAATACAAATATGCAACTTATGGGGTTATCGGAATCGGGTTTATTGGCATAATTCTTGTAATTATAGGAGCTGTTGTTCCATCTAAATCAAAAGAAAATGCATTAACCTGTCCTTATTGCAATTATGTGCCATCATCAGAAACTAATCTGCTCAAGCATAAAGCTAACAATCATTTGGATAAATATCCTTACAAATGTGAACATTGCGGTTTTAGGGGAATAACAGAAGAAGTGCTCTGGAATCATTACAACGATAAACATCCCGATAAGAAAAAATGGTAAAATTTTTGGTGTATGACCTACCTTTTTAGATCCTATAACCTACCCTTAGACCTAGCTTCTACCTATCCTCTACCTAGATTCTACCTATCCATTTGCCACTTTATTTTTTGTGCCTAAAATAACACAATTTCCATGTAGTATATTGATACTTTTTTGCCTTCAAGAATGTTTTTTGTATGCATCGCTCCGATGTGAAACATCATAAACCATTGCAGTACCACCATCACGGAGAAATAGAATTCTATAATCTCCAATGCGGATCCGATAATGATTATCATATCCCTTTAGCTTCTTTATATCGAGTCTTGTTACTGGCCATGTAGCTTCAAGTTCCCTTAACGCCTCTTTGATCCTGTCTTTCAGAGTAGGAGGAAATCCATCAATTTTATCAGAAATTTCTTTTTTGACTAAAACCCTGATTGGCAAGGTTATGTGTCTAGTTTAATGAATCAAGGGGCACAAACTGTATCTTGCTTTTATTGGCTTCAAAATCCTTTATTGCTTTAACCTCATACTCGTCAGGACTATCTTCTTGTATGATGTTTTTTTCTACCATTTTCTGTAATTTTGTAATCTTTTTGTTTAGGATCTTTATCTCCTTGTCAGTATCCTGCCTGTATCGTTGAAACTCTGCCTTTATTTTTTTAATCTCTTGGTTTGACTCCATTTTGCTTGCCATTGAATAATCGTTTACCCTAAAATAACCTAAAAAGGATTTCATTTTTTAAAGATTACAACGCATTTTAGATCCAATTTAGTGTAATATTTTACTCGTATTTTAGGGGTATTTCGCCAGTATCTACCTGTTTTTTGGCGGTATTAACCCAGTATTTACCCAATATTTTGCCATATTTTAGCCCCTTTTTACGCCGTGCCTAAAATGACACTTTTTGCATCAATAAATTGATACTTTTTTGCCCTTGTCTGAGTCAATTCCTAAGAATTTGTCGATTTTTCTCTCAGCATCATGCGAAATTGCATCAATTGCAGTCCTTCCAAATCCATAATCAGAAAAAAACTTGGCATCTGATATTTTCTTTAGCAACAATTCTAGTCTTTTTACAAATTTTGTATAGTATGAAGGAACCTTGCCCTTTCTGTATATGAAGACAAGCCTCATTGATGCAAGCGTTGCAAGGATCAACACCACTGCATCGCCGTACACGTCTATCTTGTCTGAGACATTTTTTCGTTTTACCTCGCTGAGGCTTTTTAGCACCTTTGACTGTATTGTCTTGTATCTTTTATCCAAGACCTTTGCCTCTGAAAGCTTCATGCCAAGGTCGTGTTGCTCGTCATGTTTTGGAATATACCATACCCTTTGGTTTTTTATCTGCCTGTATGCGATGTATCCTTCTGCATCAAGGATTTGAGAATAAATGTAAAAGTTTACCTTGCCAATGCCTGATAGACTGATGAACTTTCGTGTGTTTATGTTTGGATTTTTTTCTAATACTTTAACCAATACTTTTTCGTAATAGCCTAACATCATACTTCACCATAAATAGAGAACGTTCCCATATACGAGAACATTATATTGAGCCACTAATAAAGATAATTGTGGCAACAGAAATCGAAGTTGAAGAAAATTTGCAGATCACACCAAAAGTGGAAAGGGTAAATACTACAGATTCTATTGTTCTAGCTAATGAGGACCGCAACAAGGTGCGGTCTGATATGGGAAACAAAATGGTACAAAAACAACAATACATCACTACTGCCAAAAAACAAAAAGAAACCAAGATACGACAAGAAACAAAAAAAGAAAGACTGCTTGCAGACCAAGATCTGAGCCGCTGGTACGTAAATCTAGCAAGGGGCAGTCCATTGACTGCAGAGGTGAGGCTTCGCAGAATATCGCAATTCTGCGAGGTAAATAACATCACATCTGCAAAATTTGCAAAGCTTGGCCAAAAAAACCTCCGAAAAGTAACTGATCTAATTGAGGATCACATATCGTGGATGGAACAAAAAAAGTATTCGCCCGGCTATATTGACAGCACACTTTCTGCGCTAAAGTCATGGCTTCGCCACTTTGACGTAGAAATAAAACGCAAAATCAAGATCAGGTATTCTGATAGTACGCCTACACTTGAAGGAGAAAGGGTTCCAAACAAAGAAGAGATGACCGAAGTATTCAACCGCGCACCACTTCGAACTACAGCAATAATAGCACTTGTCTCAAAGACAGGGCTTAGGCTACAGGTACTTGGAAACTTCGATGCAACAGATGGCCTCACACTTGCAGACATTCCAGACATTGCAATACAGGACTCTAAAGCAGTTTGTCTGAAAAGGCCTCCAATGATCGTTGTAAGAAAGACACTCTCAAAGACAAGGCACCAGTACTTTACATTTCTGACAGAAAACGGAAAAAACAAGCTTCTTGCATATCTTAATGACAGAATAGCAAGAGGCGAAATACTTGGGCCTGACTCTGCAGTGATAGCACCTGATACAAACTACAAAACCTATCGTGGCACAAACAAAGGAAAAAAGTTCATTCCAACTGCCAAGATAAGCAAGGACATTCGAAAAATGCTGAGACCTCGATTTGGATGGAGACCGTACATATTCAGGGCATACTTTGACACGCAGCTTCTAGTTGCAGAAGCAAGAGGAAAGATGGCACATGACTTTCGTGTCTTCTTTATGGGCCACAAGGGAAGCATGGAGTCAAAATACACAACAAACAAGGGAATATTGCCAGACGAACTTGTCAAGGAGATGCGAGAGGCCTTTATGCGAAGCGAAGAGCTGCTTGATCTAGAACTACAAACTGAAGCAATACAAAATACAGAAAACAAAATGCAGCAACCAGCTCAGATGGTTGTAGCAATTGAGAAAGTAGAAGAGCTGATGTCACAAGGTTGGAAATTTTTGGCAACTTTGTCAAAAAATAGGGCAGTAGTTGAGAAAAATTGGTGCCAGAATGGAGCTTGTCTCTGATCACAGATATGGCGGGTCTGGTGGGATTTGGACCCACGACAACCGGATTAAAAGTCCGGTGCGCTA
>JBBDOC010000008.1:0-41169 GCA_040877295.1 Nitrosopumilaceae archaeon | reverse complement strand
ATAGGATACACTATTACTGAGGGTTCTCTTTATTTTGAAACTTCAGCTTCTAATGCAGATGGAAATCCTCAAGCAATTGTTACTCCGGAAGGCATTTTTGTCCATAAAAAAACAGAATTTACGGTTACGGTAGACGATGAAACAACAAAGATGTATGTGATAGATGGAGAAGTTGTTTTCATACCTTTTGATACAAGTCGTCCTCAAATGGTAATAACTCCAGGAAATTCTATTATAATATCAGGTGACAAAGTTGAGGAAACAAAATTGGATACAGCATCAGTTGATAAGTGGTGGGAGGTTTCAGCGCAGGAATCTCAGCAACCAAAGTCAGGTGGTTGCCTAATTGCCACTGCAACATATGGTAGTGAGCTTGCACCACAGGTTCAGTTCTTGCGAGAAATAAGAGACAATACAGTATTATCAACTGCATCGGGCGCATCATTTATGACCTCATTCAATTCATTCTACTATCTGTTCTCACCAGCAGTAGCTGATCTAGAAAGACAAAATCCAATGTTTAAAGAAACTGTAAAGATTGCAATTACTCCATTGCTATCATCACTATCACTACTACAGTATGTTGACATTGATTCAGATGCAGAGATGCTAGGATATGGCATTGGAATTATACTATTGAACATTGGAATGTACTTTGTAGCACCAACATTGATAGTGTTTAAGATAAAGAATAGAAAAAAGGAAAAATAATTACGTTAAAATCAGAACCACGACAAGCTAAGAATATATTCAAAAACACAAGCTTTTGTTTATGAGGTGGGATGAAATCGAAATCCCAAAGGATGTACGCCCAATTATGCTTGAAGGCGCAGAAGAAACTAAGCTAGGACAAAAAAACGGCGCAAAAAGGCAGTACCGCTATGGGAATTTGCATATTCGTGAACATGACGACAAGTATCTTGTCCATATGGATAGAATTGATCCAAGAAAAAGTCCACTAGGTCATCTAATTTTAGATGCGCCAGAAGTGCTAGTTGGCTTGGCAGGTGCAGCAATAGGCGGGGCCAAAGTTTTTTCATACATAAAAAACAAACAAAAAAATTCTATTTTTGCAAAACAAACAGCTGCAGTATCAGTACTGTTTGCATCACTTGCTGCTGGATATCTTGCGTACTCGCTAGCTAAAAAACTAAAAAGTTAGGTGTTGTCATGGCCACAGCTCGAACTATCAAGGTTCTCGTAAAACTCGTTCCTCTGATTATTGCATTAAGAAAAGACAGAAAGCAGTGGGTAAAGACTGAAGGACAAAATGTTGATGTTGAAAGATTTAGAAAAAATGCAAGAAAAGCACTTGACACATTTGTATCGCTTGGCCCAGTATACATCAAGCTTGGCCAGTGGCTCTCATCAAGAGCTGATATTCTACCACAGCCCTACATGGAAGAGCTTGCAAAGCTGCAAGACGATGTCCCGGCAGCTCCGTTTTCTCAAGTCAAACCAATCATAGAAAATGATCTAGGACCAATTTCTCAAAAGTTTGACTCTATAAATGAAAATGCAATATCTGGTGCATCACTTGGCCAAGTTTATCTTGCAAAGACAAAAGGCCAAGATGTTGTAATTAAAGTAAAGCGACCACAAATCGAAAATATAGTAACCGAAGATCTCAAGGTTTTAAAAAAAATTCTACCTGTTGCAATGAGGTTTGTAGACCCTAACCTAAAATTTTCAGCCCGTGCAATGCTTGCACAATTTATTGAGACAATCCATGAGGAGCTTGACTATACCATAGAGGCAAAGAACCTAAAGGCAATCAAAAAGAACATGGAAAAATACCAAAATGTCAGAATTCCTATAGTCCATGATGAATACTCTTCAAAAAATGTCCTTACAATGGAGTATATTCCAGGCATAAAGGTCACAAATGTAGAAGACCTTGACAAAAGCGGAATAGACAGGCAAAAACTGGTAATCGATGTTCACAAGGTCTTTTTTACCATGCTATTGCGGCATTCCATCTTTCATGCAGACCCGCATCCAGGTAATATCTCCGTAGCAAAGGACGGCTCGCTTATTTTGTATGACTTTGGAATGGTAGGAAAGCTTGACAATGAAACAAGATTGCGTCTAGTGCGTCTGTATCTTGCCCTAGTTGAAAAAGATCCCCGTAGAACCGTAAATGCGATGAATGATCTTGGCATGCTAATGTCTGATTTTAATCGCGCAGTAATTGAAAAGGGAATTGAGATGTCAATTCGTGCAATGCATGGAAAAAAGCCTGATGAGATGGAAGTGGAAGCACTAATGGAGCTTGCAAACAAGACAATGAGACGTTTTCCGTTTATTCTGCCAAAGCATCTTGCATTATACCTAAGAATGTCATCAATAATTGAAGGAATTTACAAAATACACAAGGTTGATTTTAAATTTGTCAAAGTGTTGAAAAATATTCTAGAAGAAGAAAAACTGATCAAGGACGCATACATTGAAGAGATCAAACACTCATTTACAAGATTTGCAGAGTCAATTGATGCTACGATCTCAATTGCACCTGAGATAAAAAAATTCCTAGATGAAAACAGATCGCTTCAGCTAAACTCTAAACCAAAATCAAATATTTTGCTTTCTGGAAGTATCTTGTCTTCAGCAGTTTTTGTTGGCTCTGCACTTCTTTATTCTTCAAATAATATAATTGGCATTACAGGTATGGTGGGTTCGTTAATTATAATGGGAATTTTTGCTGTTTTTAGAAAACACTAGTCAATAGAAATATGTTTTCCGCCGTCAGCTACTGAAATCTGAATGGTGAGAACACCGTCTGCATACTTTGCTGACTTGACCTCTTCTTCGCCTTCCTTGATTCTAATTGGCAGCCTAATTTTTTTGTCAATTATGTTTGGTCTTTGTTTCCAGATAATTGTCCCGCTTAGCTGCTCTGTGTTATTTTTTTTGGCGTTGACAGAAAGAATGTTTCCCTGAATTTTCAATCTAATGTCTTTTTTATCAAATCCAGGCATGTCAATTATAACTGTCAAGTTGCTATCATCAATCTGCATGTCTACTGGCGGAAGTACAAATTCATAGAATTCACGTGATTTGTTGCCTATTTCTCGTAATGCTTCTTTTGCCAAGTATCTTATCAGACCCACTTCCTAAAACAAGTCAGTTTTAGTTATAAATTTTGATAGATTTTTAATTAATCAAATTATTCTCTGATCACACACATGATTATTACAATTGAAGGCGGAGACCAGGCAGGAAAAAAGACTCAATCACAACTACTGGCTAACGCACTTTTGAAAAAAAGAATCAAAACAAAAATTTTCAGCTTTCCAGACTATACAACGCCTATAGGAAAAGAGATAGACAGATACCTTCATGGAAAACGAAGCTATCCTTCTCAAGTAATACACTGCCTCTTGGCTGCAAATAGATGGGAAAAATCAAACGAAATCAAAAAAGCTAACTCAAAAAATTCTGTTGTAATCATGAACAGGTACTATGAATCCAATTTTGTTTATGGACTTGTAAATGGCATGAAGCTAGACTGGCTAGAAAATCTGGACAAAGGTCTTCCAAAGTCAAACCTGGTAATAGTTTTAGATGTTACACAAAAAGAGTCATTTGTTCGCAAAAAGTCACAACGAGATAGATTTGAAAAAAATAAAGACTTTTCACAAAAAGTATCAAAGACATATCGACTTTTGGCAAAAAGATTTGGTTGGAAATTAGTTGATGCAACAGGAACAAAACAAGAAATCCATCACTCTATTATGAATATAGTTTCAAAGCTACTATGAAAAAAAAATATCTAGACATTATTGATCCAATCCATGACTTTATCAGAGTTACTGACTTGGAGCTAAAAATCATAGATAACCCAATTTTCCAGAGGTTGCGCAGAATCCGACAGCTTACTGGCGCACACCTGACATATCCAAGCGCGCAGCATAGCAGATTTGAGCATTCACTTGGTGTAATGCACATTGCTACAAGGGCAGGTCAAACATTACATGAAAAAGGACTACTTGACTTGGCTCAAATCGATAACTTGCGTATTGCAGCTCTATTACATGATATTGGCCATGGGCCGTTTTCTCATCTTTTTGAAGAAGTCTTGCAACAAAAAAAGAAAATTACTCACGAAAACATTGGACGAGACCTAATAACAAAAACAGAGATAGGTGATATTTTATCAAAATCAGGTTTTAATAAAAAATTTATCACAAACCTTGCATTTGGCGAATCAAAATTTCAATTCATGAATGAGATGCTCTCTGGCTCTCTTAGTGCAGATCTTATGGATTATCTCCCACGTGACGGCTATTTTACAGGAGCAGAGCACGCAAAAATTGATCATAAAAGAATAACACGATCACTTGATGTGTATAAAAATAAATTAGCACTTGAAAAATCTGCACTATACTCCTTTGAGTCAATGATGCATTCACGATACCAAATGTTCAAGGCAGTCTATTTTCACAAAACCGTGCGTGCAGCAGAAGTAATGTTGCTTGAGTCAATCAAGCTGGCAGACTCTGAGCTAGGATTTACCTCACTAGACTTGGGTGATTATGTAAAACTTACAGATGATTATGTAGTAACGCAGCTTATCAACCTGTCTGGAACTACTCCTGAATTAAAACAAGCTAAAAAAATAGCACAAAGCTACCAAAACCGAGACCTGTTCAAGTGTGTGTATGAGCGAATTTTTACCAGCAAAACAAACCTAGGGAAGATCAAAACCAGTCAGCTAAAAGAAGACTTGGCAAAAAAATCCAAAGTAGACGGCGGTGAAATCTTTGTAGACAGCTCGATTACTCCTTCCATCCCGTTAAATCCAGCAAAAAAAGAGTCCCAGTTCATAATTCTGACATCACGAGACAAAAATAAACTGGTTGCAGAACAAATCTCCATATCAAAAATTCCGCTGGTCTCTGCCATGTCAGGGTTTATGAACATACTGCGAATTTACACAACAAAAGAAAACAGAAAAAAAGTTGAAATTGCAGCAAAGTCAACCTCGTTGATACCATAATGAAAAAAAGAATTGTAATCAAACTGTCAGGAAAAGTTTTTGGAATGGATAATACCAAAACTCTCAAAGATTATGCTACGTTTTTGGTAAGAGTTAGCAAAATATGCCAGCCAGTAGTGGTTGCAGGTGGTGGCAAAATCGCACGCCATTACATTTCTCATGCTCGTTTATCAGGAGCAGATGAATCAACGCTGGATGAGCTAGGAATCGAAGTGTCACGATTAAACGCAAAACTGCTAATTTATGCACTAAAAAACAAAGCCTATCCTCATCCGCCTACAAATTTGCAAGAAGTCAGGCATGCTGTAGATAGCGGGTTAATCGTAGTTACAGGTGGATTACACCCAGGCCAGAGTACCAATGCAACTGCTGCATTAATTGCAGAAAAAATACATGCCGCAGCATTTTTGAATGCAACAGACGTTGATGGCATCTATGATTCTGATCCAAACAAGAACAAAAATGCAAAAAAGTTCAAGCGAGTTGATCTAAAAAGTCTCCGTCGACTATTAATCCATGAAGATTTTGTTGCAGGCGGTTATGATTTGATGGATATTGTAGCACTCAAAGTAATCGAGCGCTCTAAAATCAAAACACGCGTCCTAAAGGCAGACATTAAAAAGCTTGAAAAAGCAATCAAAGGGGTTCCAGTAGGAACAGAAATAATAATTCCCTAACTAATTTTGTTTTGTACTGTTGGGTATGACTCTGTCCATATCAACACACTGTCTCCAGAATATTCTCCAATTCCAGACTCTATAATTTTTTTAAAAATCTTTAATGCCTCATTTTTTTCAAGTGTCTTTGACTGGGCTTTGGTATAACCATCACTATCCACCAGGATTGTTACAAAGCCATCTTTAGTCTGAATTACTGCAGCATAGTTTTCTTCTCCTATAGGGAAAAATTTACCATCGATTTTTTTTGTTGTCAATGTTAACATTGAAAATCCTGCAATCTTGAATAAGATCATTTGAGCTTTGCCTGCTCTTTCTTTTCCGATTTTTACTGCCTGAAAATATTGCATGCTATGTTAGTTTATCTCCTATAAGCATTTTACATATTAACATTTATGATACCTGCAATACAATCTTGCCATTGAATCCAAAAATTTTTGTCGGAGCAGCTGTTGCTGCTCTTGCTGTAGTTATAGGTGTGATAGCATTTTCTGGCTCGTCAATAATTAGTGATGTTTCTGATACTGGAACTTTTTTTCCATCAGGTGAACAAGCTCAAAGAGCGGTCCTTCCACTAGAAATTGAATTACAGGATCTTTCTATTATCGAGGTCACAGATACGGCAGCAACCTTAGAAATTGAATTCAAAGTTAGCAATCCAAATTCAAAGTCAGTCATACTACAGCTTGTAAAATATGACATCTATGAAAGTGGCGTTAAATTAAAGACAGGGCAAATAGGTGAGCGTGCAGAAGGCATGGTTACAGGCTCTACTTATTTTATAATACTAAATGAACAGCCTACAGTTCTTCGCGACAAAATAACTATAAAAAATTCCGGCAACACGCCTGAGCTTTGGTCTGCACTAATGGACAACACTCCGCAGTGGCAGGTAAAGGGCGAGGCATTTTTCAATCTCAGCTCAATGATAAGTGGCGGTGAAAATAACATCACTTTTGAGTTTCCCTAACTAGGTCTATTGTATCATTGTAATAGAAAATTATGATTATTTGTTTAAACACAAAGAAATTTGACAAAATTATATATTATTCAAAATGTTGAGGTTGACAAATGGCAGAAGCAGGATTAGCAGCATATGGTTCAGCAATTGGTGTAGCTATTGCACTAGCAGTAGTCTGTTTTGCTCTCCGTGGAAAAGGACATCACGAACCACTAGAGTAACTGCAAAATAAAACACCACTAACAATCTTTTTACTCAGATTTCTTTAGGCCCAGTATATCTTGTAGATTTATTCCACGACCCATTTTTTGTTTGATATAACATCTTTCATAATATTGACATGAGGAACATTCTTCTGATGGCTCGAGTATGGGCACCTTTTTTTCTTCTAGTAAATTGTTTAGTACACGAACACGTCTAATTGTCTCTTCAAACATTCTCTTGTCTTTTGTAAAAGAAAATGATGTCTCCTTTCCATCACTTGAAAGATACACAATAATTCCATCAACTTTGTTAAAAATCCAAAGACACGCATTTAGGTATAATGCATCAGAAGATAATGGTGTTTCCGGTAGAGATGTCGTAGATCTAAAAATAAAGACTACATCATCTACTATAATATCAGCTTGGCCTTTGAGCTTGATATCTTCGATCACATATTCTCCAAGCTTTGAACCATACTGCATTTTTCTAAGCAGGCCACCAACTAAATTATTAAAACTCGTTCTTTGAGGTTCTAAAGAATCAACCCTGTCATAGTAAGAACGTCTTAGACATCTGACAACTTCATGAAGATGTATGATTTTAGTGTCCTTGGCATCTATTTGTGGTTCGATTTCTCTACTTATGGAATCTATAGTATTTTTGATAACCTGCCTATAGTCTCTATCGCCCATCATATAACATCAATTACCACGTGTTTTTTGATCAATTCCTTTGCATGCAAGTTAAGATAAGGTTCTATATTATTCTGATTTCTGTTCAGAATTTTTCCTTTTAGTATTAATTTTAGATTCCAGATAAGAAATTTGATATAATATGCATCTAATACTGCATTTCCTGCAGTTTTTGCAATTGAAAAGTGGGTATCTGCAAAATGACTCCGCAAAGCAGATTCTATTTTTTCTGCAGTATAGGGCCTTGTAATTTTTGAAACACCGTCAGCATATTTTGTATTTTTGATTCTTGTTACAAGTTCATCCAAATCTCTAGATTCTGCTAATGTCTGAAGAATACTTTTTGGTAACAGCCTACCCCTTTGGCTGTATGATTTTACAGGTGCGTATACTTTTTGTGCACCGGTAGAACCCATAAAAAACTCATTTTTAAATGATGATTTTAATGTTTGGCAGATTTAGCTTATCACTTGAACAAAATTAAGGACCTTTTCTTTTTCAAGCTTTGATAGCTTTGTAAACCCTTCAAGAATCTCTCTTTGTACTGCAAGTGATTCATCGCCTATTTTTTTCAAGTTGGCAAGATTAAAGGGCAGTAAATTTTCTAGATTTCCAGTACAATAGGCTTTAACATATCTTTCAAAAAGTGAAAATACAAAGCGTGGTGCAATCTCTGTTAGCTTTAGTATAGTATTTTGAAACTCTTGATCTGATTTAGACATGGAAAAAAACTGTGTTAAAAGCTGTCCCTTATTGCCAAGTTCCTTTAGTGAAAGTGCAACAAGCAAGCCGCTTTGGGTTAATCGATAATGAGGTATTCCAACTTCTTGTAATGCCTTTGGTCCCCGCTTGAGAGGCAGTCTTCCAGCTTCTTCTGCTATTCCTAAAGGAAGCAAAACTTCGTTAAGGTCATGAAAAATTCCAGAGTAGATATTCTTCCATGCTATACCGTTTTCTTCTGCTATTTTTTGAGAAATTGCAGTTCGTGTTCTAAGAGAAGGACTTGATTCTGTTGCTAAGCGAGCAATTATGGCCCGTTGTCTTAATGCCCCCCCAGTTAACTCATTTTTTGTTTTAAATGTGTCAAAAATTGATAATTTTGGATTTATTCGCAAGTCTTGCCTCCGTCTGAAGCCATAATACATCCATGATTTAATTTCATCATTTTATGATACTATCATTAAATTATCAACTATAATAATTTACATTTTTGGTAATTTACACCTATCAAGCCTTAAATAATTTCATTTTTGCTCCTCATTAATGAATTCTAGAAACCGCAAGTATGCTCTTTTACTTTTAGTAGCGGTAGCACTAACTTCAGCTGGAGCCCTATCACAGGCTTTTGCCCAATCAGTCAACGACGGAATGGACGGCTATGTGAAAGGAACTTCAGGAATCTACACAGGCAATGCAAATGAATGTTGGTATGATGACGGCGAAGGAGGCATGCTGCCATGCAGGATCGATACAGGTGATACTGCATGGGTTTTGACTGCAACCTCACTTGTCTTGTTTATGACACCAGGAGTAGCATTCTTCTATGGTGGACTATCAAGATCAAAGAACGCAGTAAACGTAATCGGAATGACCTTTATCATAATTGGTCTTATCTCGGTGCAGTGGGTTCTTTGGGGATTCAGCCTAGCATTTGGCCCAATAGACAGCGATGCAAATCTGTTTATGGGCTCGCTTCAATATGCAGGATTCAACGATGTATCACACTATGCACCACGAGGTACTCTGGGTGCATGTGCAGACACATGGTCAGCTGCATATCAGATGAATGCAATGGTTGAGGGTGAGCAATGTGCCACATCATGGCCTGGAACAATTCCACACATGCTGTTTGCAGTGTTCCAAATGACATTCGCAATTATCACACCAGCACTAATCGTTGGTGGATTAATTGACAGAATGAAATTCAGCGCACTTCTAATCTTCATACTACTCTGGGCCACCTTCGTCTACGATCCAGTAGCACACTGGGTATGGGGAGGCGGATATATCGGAGGAGGTATGCTAGATCTAAACCCAGATCTGTCACCAAACTTTGGACTTGACTTTGCTGGTGGTACTGTTGTACACATTACATCAGGATTCACTGCACTTGCAGCAGCATTGATTCTAGGCAGAAGACTAGGCTATGGCAAGGTTCCAATGGAGCCACACAGCATTCCAATGGTAGTCCTTGGCGCATCAATGCTATGGTTTGGCTGGTTTGGATTCAATGCAGGAAGCGAACTATTAGCAGATGGAGTAGCTGTTAGCGCCTGGACTGTAACAAATACGGCAACAGCCATGGCATCACTAACATGGATGCTAATGAGTTGGGCTCACACAGGAAAGCCAAGCATTGTAGGTGCAGCAACAGGAGCAGTATCTGGTCTTGTAGCAATTACGCCAGCATCAGGATTTGTTGGACCAATGGCAGCAATAATAATTGGTATAGCTGCAGGAACAATCTGTTATGGTTGTGTAGCATTCAAGAATGCACGAAAATGGGACGACGCACTTGATGTATGGGCAGTACATGGAATGGGTGGTCTTACAGGTGCAATCCTGACAGGTACACTAGCTAGTCCACACATCTGGGATACAGGTGTTGGAATTGGCGCATGGACAGGAACTCCAGAAGGATATGAGCAGCAAGGAATCAACATAATAGGCGCTGCAATGTCAGTCGGTTATTCCTTTGGTGTATCAATCGTTATCCTAAAGATAATGGATGCTGTATGGCCTGGCGGAATTCGAGTCACTCCAAAAGAGGAAGAAATCGGACTCGATCTTGCACAGCACGGCGAACGAGCATACGTAAACGAGTAAAAAACCAAAACTCTCTTTTTTCCTTTTTTATCTTTAAAAAACAAATGAATTTACATTTCGTAAATGTAGCTCTTCTGTGTTAATACAGACAAAAGAACTTGAACAAATACTTGATAATCAAAATCTTGTCATAATAGACGCAAGATCATTTAGGGAATATTCAGAAGGCCATATTCCAGGCGCTGTAAATTTAGATCTTTTTGCATTTCATTGGTTTGATACAACAAAGGAAGGAGTTGAGTCATTCAACAAACAAATGCAACAGCTTTTCTCCTTTGCTGGTATCACAAATGAAAAAAAAGTAATCTTTTATGATGAAGTCTCAGGAATGCTTGCTGCTCGCGGTGTTTGGCTTTTGATGTACTTTTCTCATCCTCAAGTATTCATGTTAGATGGCGGCATGAAAAAATGGAAAAAAGAAAAACTGCCGCTTGAAACAAAATTAAATGGCTTCAAGCCAGCAAAATTTTCAGGAAAAATAAATTCCGAACTTGTTGCAACTTTTGATTACGTCAAAAAAAACCTAAGCCAAATACAAATCATTGATGCTAGATCTCAAGGTGAGTATGATGGCACTGTTATTAGAGCTGCAAGAAAGGGACACATCCCAACTGCGATTAATGTAGATTGGAGTCTTAATGTTGCCGAAGATGGAACTTTGAAAAAAGATAATGATCTTTTAGCTTTATACAAAATTCCAAAAGACTCTGAAGTAGTAACATATTGCCAGGGTGCTTATAGGGCAGCAAATGCCTTCTTGGCATTAAAAAAAATCGGTTTTAAAAAAGTTCGAGTATACTTAGGTTCGTGGACAGAATGGGCAAACAGATTGGAACTTCCTGTTGAATAATTTTTTTAAAAATTTAAGCAAGCTGCTATTGATGCATTTGCTGGGATTCTTTTATCCTAGTACACTACATTTTTTAATTAAGTATTGATCAAAAGCTTGTCATGACAGATCTTTATGAAAAGGCAGCAGAAAATTTTCTAGAGCTTGCAAGTCACCAAAGATTACAAATATTGTTTCAACTTTTAGAAAAAAAGTCTACAATTACTGAAATGGCAAAACAAATAGACGCAACAAAGCAAGAGGTTCACCGTAATTTTACAAGATTAGAGGAAAGCAAACTAATCATCAAAGATAAAGATGGCAAGTATACATTGACAACTTTTGGCAGAACAATGTGCACACAAGTACCATCAATCGTGTTTCTATCTCAAAACATGAAATATTTCGAAGATCATACATTTGGTGACATTCCAATAAAATTTGTGATGAGGGCAGGTCAGCTTGCTAGCGGACAGCACATTAAAGGCGTAGTCAAGGTACTTGAGCAGTGGAAATCCATCTACAAAAACGCAGATGAATACACCTACGAGCTATTATCCGAAGTGCCACTGGATCTTATTGAGCCGCTAGTAAAAAAAGTAAAGACTGGTGTAAAGTTTTACTATATCTTTTCAAAGTCGGCAATTGTGCCAAAAGGCAGGAAGGAACTCCTCTCAAAGCTAGGATTTTCTAAATTAATTGAAGAGGGACTGGTAGAAAGAAAAATGAAAGACAAGGTTGAGACCATGGTGATTTTAAATGAAAAGGAGGCATGCGTGTTGTTTCCTGACCTTAAAGGTGAATCTGACTTGAGTGAAATGTTTTACAGCAATGATCCGATGTTTCATGAATGGTGTCTTGATTACTTTAGATATTGTTGGTATGGTTCTGACGTATTTCAAGAAAGTAAGTTACAAGAATAACAAATACTGCCAAGAAATCTTATTTTATATTTTAAGCAGTTATTTGTTCTTTCTTTAATGCCTCTAGATCGTATTGTTCCTGTGTAAACTTTCGTATAGTTCCAAAAGGCTCGAATTTTCGTCCATTACCATGGAAGAATTTGGAAAAGAATTCTACGTAAATCAATCTAGCACCCTGAATGCCGGGTTCGAATACTCCAATTACTATATTGAATAAATGTCCTACAAACAATATCAACGTGCCAAGAATGATAAATGGAATTGAAATGTGTAGTGCTTTTAAGAAAATATAATCTATGGTATGTGCAAGTATGACTGATGCTAGCAAAATTCCAACCAGCCTAGTATAGGAAAGTATGTGGCTTACTATAGATGCCAATTCCATCATTGCCCTCACACCTTCTCCAACAAACATTAATCCAATTCCTCCAAAAAGTAATCCAAAGTATAGAAGTCCTGCCGGGTTGTTTGAAATGAAATGTGGATTCATCGGATTGAGTGCTTCGTCATGGATAATTCCTAGTCCCATTAGAACAATTCCCCAACCAAATGCCAGCCGGCCAATTTTTCCAATAACTTCTCGTTTTTCGCCTTCTCTAAGAGAGTTCATTATACCCAGAATTAGACCAAATGATACCATTCCAATGCCAACATATCCAGCTATTAGCAAAAGGGTGCCTGCGTCGTGAATTGGATCTAGAAATGCTTGTGAAGGTCGGTTTAAGATCTCACCTGGTTCAGGAAGACCAGTAACTCCAACACTACCTAGATAATCAAACAGATAGCCATTAGCATGGAACCCAAAATGCAAGTCGAAGACAAATCCCAAAATTATAGCAATAATACAGCCAGGAATCATTGCTTTTGATAATTTTACCATCTGTCTTTTTTTCAATATCAGCATTGCAAAACTTCGCAGTTGCCTTGGCATGATGTTTAGGTTACGTTTTCCTCCCTCAATACGTCTAATCACCCACAAACAAACAAGAAGTATTACTAAACCATAACCAGTATCAGCAACCATTAATCCATAAAATACTGGGAAAATCAAAGCGAAAATCATTGTAGGATCAAATTCTTTGCCAGTTGGCAGCGAATAGAATCTTATGAAAGCCTCGAACAACTTGAACCTCCTTGGGTTCTTCAACAAAGTGGGAGGCTTTTCCTCTGTTTCTAACTCATAAATTACAGTTCCAGTGCTGTGCTTTTGTAAAGTAGCCTTTACCTCTTCAATTTTTTGTTTTGGAATCCATCCCTCTAAAGCAAAGGCATCATCAGTTACTCCCAAATTAGCAATGACTTCGTGTTTTTTGTTTTCAATTTCAAGCTGCTCTTCTACATAAACAATATTTCTAAAATGCTTTTTAGAAATCTCTTCAAGTTGTTCATCAATTTGTTTTAATTTTATAGAAAGATCATCAAGAATTCTATTTTGATTTTCTATTATTTCAGACGGTTTTCCACTTAGTTTTGGTACCGGTTCAATTTTTACATCATGTGACTGAATCAAAGTAGCAAAGGCTTGAGAAGGAAAGCTGGGAAAAACAACAAGAACTAGGTAAGTGACTTTTTTCTCTTCTTTAGAGTATAAAAAAATGTCTTGCTTGTGTGCTTCTATATCCTTCTTAAAGTCTGGAAATTTTTCAGACGAGATTCGACCAAAGTAAGAGCTAGCAGATGATAACTGAAGGACTTCCAAGTCTTCAGGAAAAAATGTAAATTCCTTGATAAGTTTGATATTATCTTCTGTCCCTTGTATTTCGGTAAGAAGGTTTTCCTTTTGTCTTTCTAGAGATGCAACTTCACTATGGATATCAATTGATTTGGCAGTTTGCATGAGATCTTCAGTTGATGCAAAACGTCGATTTTCTGTAACAGGAATAGGAGGAAGTACAGTCCTCAGTGCTTTAATTCGAAGAAGTTGATCTGAAACCTGCCTAGACATGTCACTATCACGTTCGTTTCTTAGTAGAGCAGTAACATCTTTCGATAATGATTCTAGCTGTACGACGTTTAGGTCATGCAAAACCGATACAACAGCTTGCCTGTATCTTCTTAGTCCAAGTACTGCTATACGTGCCATTGGAACAGGTTTTAGTATCATTAATCCATGCCCTTTAACAAAATATCGATTATTTCTTGTGTGGTCTGTGTATTTACCTGCGTTGTTATGGTTTTTGCTTTGTCTTTTGCGTCTTTTATGATCTTTTCTGTTTCCGTAGTGGCTTTTTGTCTAGCTTGCTCAATACTTGATTCTACAAGTTTTTCGCCTTCTGTTTTTGATTTTGCTATTGCTTTTTCCATCTCATCTTGCAAGTCCTTAATTTCCTCATCAATTTTTTTTCGGTGATTTTCAATTTCTGTCCTTACCTTTTCCTCGGCTTCTTTGATTTTTTTAAGCGAGTGAATGTATTTTTCTTGTGTATCTGACATGGCTATATACCTAAGAAATGTTTGGCTAGAAACAACGTTACTACTATAGCGATAACAACGTTGCCGATCTTAAACGCTCTTCTTATAAAATAAAATTTCCTGTGTTGTGGGTTTGCAAAATTATCATGCAACAATTGTTACCTCTGTTTTTTCTTGCTCTCTTTCGCTCATTTTTCTTTTTACAGTCTTTAACATAGTAAACGTATCTCGCTCAATCTCATCAAGTCTAAACGTGATGAACCTCACAGCAGCTGCTAAATTTGGAATGAAAATGTTCTCTATTGCATTGGCTTTACGTTTTGTCTTTTCTATCTCATAAAGAAGTTTTCGTAAAGTGGTTTCTTTTTCCGCAACATCTAAAACTATCTTATGAAGCTCTTGGAATGCCTTGACTGCCTCGCTTATAGAGGTAGGAAGTTCCAATAAATATTCTGTAATAGCTTGTTCCCTGTTCCCACCTTCCAATTTTGGAATGCGGACCCCCATTACATTTTTTGGCAGTATCTGTAACTTTTTTAGCTGCGGTATTTTCATCGCCTCATTTTCTAGTCGTATTTCACCATCCAACATCTCTGCCATTCTGATACTTTGATAACCCTTAATCAATTCAGATTGTAATTCGCCTCTCAATCTAGCCGAAGTTTTACTGATATTGAAAAATTCAAGAATCAACGCTTGGCGTTTAAGTTTTAAAAGTTTTAGTCCTTTTTGTGCTATACGAATCCGTCGTTTGGCACGTATGTATTCAAGGCGTGTTGGACGTATGTCAGCACCTACAGGCACTTCCAGTCACCTTATATCGTGGCTTTTTTTCCACCATTGTGTATCAGCCCTCGCATATTTTGCTATGAATTCTGGTTTGATACGAGTCATTTCTGATTCTGAAAGACCGCTAAGTAGCTCCCAACCAAGGTCTAAAGTTTTTTCAATATCACGATTCTCATCCAGACCTTGATTTACAAACTTTTTTTCAAAATCATTAGCAATTTTAAGGAATTTCCTATCCAAGTCACTTAATGCTTCTTCCCCTACTATAGCTGTTAATGCTCTTGCGTCCTTGCCTTGTGCATATGTTGAATAAAGTTGGTCTGCAAGGCTTCGATGATCTTCCCTTGTACGTCCTTTTCCAATTCCTTGGTTCATTAAACGTGAAAGACTGGTAAGAACGTCAACTGGTGGTTGGATGTTCGCTCTGTGTAATTCTCTACTCATCACAATCTGTCCCTCTGTAATGTAACCTGTGAGATCTGGGATTGGATGTGTAATATCATCAGCAGGCATAGTAAGAATTGGAATCTGTGTCACTGAACCATTTCTACCCTTTATCTTTCCAGCACGTTCATAAATTGAAGACAAGTCTGTGTACATGTAACCTGGATATCCTCTTCGTCCCGGGACTTCTTCACGAGCAGCAGAAATTTCTCTTAATGCTTCGCAATAGTTTGTCATGTCGGTCAATATTACTAGAACATGCATTCCACGTTCATAGGCAAGAAATTCTGCTGTGGTTAAGGCAAGTCTAGGTGTAAGTATACGTTCCATTGAAGGATCTGATGATAGATTTAGAAACAAAACTGTTCTGTCAAGTGCCCCACTCTCTTCAAATTGTTTTATGAAAAAGTTTGCTTCCTCACTGGTAATGCCTATAGCTGCAAATACAACAGAGAAGCTTTCCGATCCTCCAAGAACTTTTGCTTGTCTTGCAATCTGTGATGCAAGCAAATTATGTGGAAGACCAGAACCTGACATTATTGGAAGTTTCTGACCTCTTACCAGCGTATTCATTGCGTCAATATTTGACATTCCTGTTTGGATGAATTCTGATGGCTCTTCTCTAGAATATGGATTAATTCCAGATCCCACAAGATCATACTTTTGTTTGGATACAATTTTTGGACCATTGTCTTTAGGATTTCCTAGGCCATCAAACACTCTTCCAAGCATTTCATCAGATACTGATACTGCTGCAGTCTCACCAAGAAACCTTGTTGAAGTGCCTTCAGTGGTTAATCCAAGTGTAGGACCAAAAACTTGAACAACTGCCAAACCCTGTCGTGTATCAAGAACCTGTCCCTGACGTATATCCCCGTTGACAAGTTTTATCTCGACCATTTCGCCATAAGCTGCGTTATCTATCCCTTCCACAAATATCAGTGGTCCAGCAATCTTTGAGAGTGTCTTATACGATATTCCTGTCATCTAGTCAGATGCCTCCTTTAACAGGTTATCAAACTGTTGTTTCATGTTAGCCCTAATTTCTTTAACTAGCTGTTCTACTTGCTCTTCTTTAGTCCATTTAATTTTTGATAACATTTTTCTTGACTCAAGCGCACTTATTTTCGAGGATGGAATTCCCTTCTTTATTGCGTCAGCTTCCATTCCACCGAATTCTAAAATTACAGAAAGCATCATGTGTTGTTTTTTAATTGACGTATAGGTATCGACCTCATCATAGGCACTTTGCTGAAGATAGTCTTCCCGAATAGAGCGAGAAGTATCCAAAATACCCTTTTCTGGTTCTGGCAAAGCATCATATCCAACCAGCTGAACAATTTCTTGTAATTCTGCTTCTTTCTGTAAAATTTCTAGTGCTTCGGTCCTTAGTTTAATCCAGTCTTTTGACACATTATTTTTGTACCACTCTGACATATCATCAACATATAGAGAATAACTTGTCAACCAATTGATAGACGGGAAATGTCTTCTCGAAGCTAAACTTGCATCCAATGCCCAGAATACTCGTGTAACTCTTAACGTGTTTTGTGATACTGGTTCTGAAAAGTCTCCACCAGGTGGAGAAACTGCACCCACTAAAGATAGTGAACCTACACGTTCATCTGGAGAAACTGTTATGACTTTGCCCCCACGTTCATAAAATTCTGCCAATCTTCTTCCTAGATATGCTGGATATCCTTCTTCACCTGGCATTTCTTCTAATCTTCCTGATATCTCTCGGAGTGCTTCAGCCCATCTGGATGTGCTATCAGCCATCAGTGCCACTCCATATCCCATATCACGATAATACTCTCCCATTGTAATGCCTGTATAGATACTTGCTTCACGTGCTGCTACAGGCATATTTGATGTGTTAGCAACTAGAATTGTACGTTCCATTAGTGGCCGTTTTGTTTTTGGATCTTCTAGCTTTGGAAACGTTGAAAGAACTTCGCACATCTCGTTTCCTCTTTCTCCGCATCCAACATAGACTATAATCTCACTATCTGCCCACTTTGCGAGCTGTTGCTGAATTACAGTCTTTCCACTTCCAAAAGGACCTGGAATTGCCGCGGTTCCACCTTTTGCAACTGGGAAAAAAGTATCCAAAATACGTTGACCTGTTAGTAATGGTTCTTCTGGTGGCAGCTTGCGAGCAACTGGTCTTGGTGTTCGAACAGTCCACCAACTTGATAAACCGATATCTGTAGTAGTACTATTTGTTTTTACAGCTGCAACATTTTCGTTTACAGTGTATTTTCCTTCAGTAATTTCTGTTAGTTCGCCATTAACATTATGAGGAATCATTATTTTGTGCTTTATTATTTTAGTTTCTTGAACTTCGCCAATGATTTCACCAGGTGATACATGATCCCCTTTTTTCTTGATTGGAATAAAGTCCCATTTTTTCTTTTGATCTAGAGCAGGAATGATATTTCCTCTACTGATAAAGTCACCACTCTGTTCTCTTAAGATATCTAACGGTCTTTGAATGCCATCATAAATTGACGTTAATAGTCCTGGCCCAAGTTGCACTGAAAGTGGTCGCTTTGTATTGATTACTTTTTCTCCAGGTCTCAAACCTGTAGTATCTTCGTAAACTTGGATCATGGCATTTTTCCCTTCTAGACGAATTATTTCACCCACAAGACCCAATTCTCCAATACGCACAACATCAAACATTTGCGCGCCTCCAAGGCCTTTTGCTGCAACAACAGGTCCAGAGATACGTGAAACTATAGCATCTACCATTTTATCATCAATCCATTTTGATGCTTATTCCAAGCACTCGTTTTGCTAAAGCTGATAGGGATTCTTCATGCATGCTTTCTTTTTGTGCAGGCATGAATAACATCAGAGGTTCAATAGAAGACTCTACTTGTGAGAGAAACTTTGCTGGCAGTTTGCCGCGAACAGATTCACTTGCGATAATTAAACTAAATTCGTTGGAAGAATAAAGTTCCTGCATTTTTTTGCTGGCATCGTCACCACTAACAATAAAGGTATCATCTATTCCATTAAGTCGATAACCAATAACAAGCTCACGATCTCCTACTACTGCTATTCTACCACTTGTCTCGGTTTTTTGTTTATACATTTTTTCACTCATATCAGCAACATCGAACTTATCCGTTCATTTGAAAGATTGTAGCGTTTTCCATATGTTATCTTTTTAAGATTTTCATGCTCATGTTCTGCATTTAAGATAAAGTAGAAAATAGTTCCAATACACAGTGCGATATTTTTCAATTTGTTTACGTATGTTGTATTGATGAATTTAGTAATAGCATTTTCAAAATCAATCAAACTATTTGAAGTCTTGTACTGTTCAAGTGCTTCTGTTAGTTTAAAGTAAGCTTCTATTCTTCCTACAATTTCTGTAACATTCTTTACTCCATATATGTCCAGTAATTCCTTTGTGGAAATTTTTCCTCCCTCTACAAGATGTCTTCCGACCATTTCTTTATCCAAGTTCGATTCTTTTGCTTTCAAAATGATTAGAACATTTTTCTTATCTATCTCTATTCTAATTAATTCTCTAATCATACCTTCGTCACCTTGAAAAAATTTTAAGGACTCTAGCAACTTTTGGTAGTAATCTGCGTGTAAGGCAGACATCATTGGTGTAAGGTCACCTGTCTTTTGGTATGCGTCTAGTTGTTGCATTAGTATTACTCCATAACCATATTTTGCAAGTTTACTTACCACCCCCTCAACTCCTGACTCGGCGAGAATAATTTTTATCTCATCATGGGAAATATTTCCAGCAGAAATGCCAGCAGGAACATTACGACTGGAGATTAGTAATGATTCTGTTTCAGTAATTGCCCGTCCCATGCTTTTTGAAGATAAGATTAGCTCAATGTTGTAAATATCCCACTTTGATAGATAAGCTCGGATAGCATTTTTACCATTAAATGGTGTCGCTTCTAAAAGAATTTTATTAACTTCAACTAGATGACGGTTCAATGCAACTTCTAAAAGTTCTGAACCTTGATAGACTGATGCAGCTCTTTTGATCTCTTGTCCATACCAAGTAGGCTCTAACATTTTGATCACCTCGTTGACGTCATTTGCCTTAAGTAAATTTTGCATGAAATCTTTAGAAAGAAAATTTACCGATATTGACTGTAGCCTACCAAAAGAAGAAGCGAACTGTGATGTTCCCATTATAGTATTTTCTCCAGAATGGTATTTTTTATCTCATCTTCGTGAGTTCGCAATAATTCCTCAAAAGTTAAATCAAGTTCTTTTGTACCTATCTTATTTTCTGCTACTATTCCACCTAAAGTGTGAATAGAGGAACCTATGGTGACGCCAAGATTGTTTAAAACCGAATTATCTTCATTGCGACAATGGACTATAATCTCTTCATCTAATTTTTTTTTAGAAGTTTCGACCATTTTCTTTAACACTTTTTTATATTCTGAATTCTTGGTATAATTACCAAGTTCTTCTTTTATAACCTCAAATGTCGAATCTAAATTTGTGTTGATGGCATCAAACAAAATCTTTTTTGCTCCTAGCTTTCCTGCCTCGATTATTCTAGCTGCTTCTCTCTCAGATCTTATTTTTGCCTCATTTGCATAACGTTCTTGAAACTCTTTAATGGTAGAATTCTTTTTACTTTCTATTGTAGCCTTCTTCTCTTCTAATTCCTTATCAAGAGCTTCAATTTCATTTTTTTTCCTGTTCTCAACCTCAAGGATAAATGAATCTATGCTCATTGAACCTTGTCCTATAATATATCAAGTAATAGTATTATTCCTAATACAAAACCAATAATCCAAAGAGTTTCTGGAATGACAAAGAAGAACAGCACCTGACCGAACTTCTCTGGCTTTTCCGCTATTATACCCATACCAGCTGCACCAATTCCTTGTTGTGCATTACCAGTACCTATCAAACCTCCAGCTATTGCAATTGCTGCTGCAATAGCTAGTAGCGGTTTTGTTAATGATGCGTCTCCAGCTGAAGCTTCTTGTGCATATACATTAGTTGAAAAGGCCGTAGAAAGCGTTACCACCAATATTGCGATCGTGGCAATAGCGAACAATTTCGATCGGAGGCTACGCATCATAAATTATGGCTTTACATATGGTATTATAAATTTTTATGAATGGTTTTGAAATTAGCAAAAATGAAAAGTCTTTGATCATACTTTTATGCTTTTCAAGGATTCTTATGATTTGTAAAAACACTATGGGTTACATTCATCTGATGCTAGCTAAAACACTTTTTGGAGTTCAACAAAAAGATGTAACAAGGCTTGGTAAATTTATACCAGAAATATTTTCAAATGTTGCAAATAATTAGTATCTTATCGTTAAAGCTCTAAAATTTACGTGTGTTTCTTAATTTTTAATTAAATAATCATGTCAAGTTTGATAGATGAAAAACCTAGAGATGAATTTATCATCTCAAGATAACAGTAAAAACAGTCTTAATCATCTTCAAGATTTTTTTAACGATATTTTAATTGATTTACATCTAAAAGTCTGTTGCAGTAACGACATCGAAGAACACGACCCTCTTTATCAATTACATCCATAACAGACTCGATGTGCTCGCTGCTGTTTGTAACACAGTCAGGATTAGAACACCGAAAAATTCTTTCTATCTCATTTGGAAGCGAGACACGTCGTTTTTCAACTAGTTTGTAATCTTTGATAATATTTACAGTAGCGCTTGGAGCAATTACGGCAAGCTTGTTTGTGTCATCATCTTTTAGGAATCTGTTTTCTACCTTGATGATATCCTTTTTTTTGTATTTGCCACTTGGAACATTGAGTGCTATTGTTATTACACTTCCATCTTTGCCATCAATCCCTAACGCATCTAGAACCTTGAGGCCTTTTCCTCCATCAACATGATCAATTACTGTTCCTTCCTTAATACGACGAACTATAAGCTCTGATTCTTGCATCAGAATACTTTGTATAGCACCTGTATATATTATTCAAAGAATGAACGAGTTTTTTCAAAAAGATATAATTTCCATACGAGATCTAAATAAACAAAAACTTGAGATAATCTTTGAGGCTACAAACAAGATCATAGCTATGGATCCTAGCAAACGCCGAGAGATCGCCAGGGGTAAAGCACTAGGATATCTTTTCTATGAACCAAGTACTCGAACACGCCTGAGCTTTGAAGCAGCCATGGCACTAATTGGTGGAACATCGCTTGGAATTTCTGATGTATCCTCGGCTTCTACTCAGAAAGGTGAAAGTCTTGCTGATACAGTCAAGATAATGTCCATTTATTCTGATGTCCTAGTTTTAAGACACTCCCTTGATGGCTCTAGCAGATTTGCAGCAGAGGTTTCATCAAAACCAGTCATTAATGGGGGAAGTGGAACCGAAGAACATCCCACACAAGCAATTCAGGACTTGTTTACAATTAAAAAGGAAAAAAACAAAATCGACGGCCTTAAAATTGGAATAGTTGGGGATCTAAAGTACGGCAGGACAGTTTACTCGTTATTACACGCATTGGGAAATTATGACGTTGAGGTACATCTTATATCGCCTCAGGTGCTTAAAATCCGACTAGATTCAACATATGATATCAAAAAGCGGCTTTCCTTTACAGAGTCAACCTCTCTTGAAGAGTATATTGATGATTTAGACGTAGTTTATGTGACAAGAATACAAAAAGAACGATTCCCTGATGAGGAAGAGTATCTCAAGGTAAAGGGCAGCTATGTGATAGGTCTTGATGTAATAAAGAAAATGAAGGAAGACGCAATTATTTTACATCCTTTGCCAAGACTGGATGAAATTTCAGTTGAGGTGGATAAAACAAAGCAAGCAAGATATTTCAAACAAGCTGAATATGGAAAATATACAAGGGCAGCTCTGTTGGGCTTGCTTCTTAACGAAAATGGATTTTAGAAAAAACTGTTTTGTTAATTACCAATGCCACAATTATTGATACAAAAAATACCATAATTATAGCGCCAAATTCTGGAACAACGACTAGACCAAACTCCGTACTAGCATCGCTCCCTCTTATATTGTCAAATTTTATTATTGTTGGCCCTGATTGGTGTTCCAAAAAAGCATACTCTTCAAATCCACCCCCAACTGTTGCCATGCCTGATTTTTTGTGAATCTCCTTTCCATTTTGAATTATTACAAAATCATAGGTAGACTGTCTTAATGGTTCACCTGTAGCACCGCTTCGTATTGTAAAGATGAATTTTACATTTTTTTGCGGTTCAATTACTATTGGCTCCCAAGACAAGTCAACTTGAAATTCCTCGTTTTTTGTAAATGATTTCAAAGGAAACTCTACATTTTGGCTTGGCTCTAGTGTAAACTTGATACTTTCTGGAATATTTTCGCCAGACTTTTTTAATTCATTTTTTAAAAATCTTAAATGATCCTGTAATAATACAAAATGTACAATTCTATTATTCTCATCAGAATAATCGTCAATTGTCACAGATGATTTGAAAAGCACTATATCATTTACTTTGCCAACATAACTTGGAGATAAAAATTTTGCAAAGTTTTTTGGAAAATGAACCTCTTCATGTACAACTGGTATGTGTGATATGTTTTGCTCACTCCAATCAAAAGGCATTTCAAATTCCAAGATATTTTCATCTGGTTTATAATCAAAATATGAAATATTATCAAAATAAGACGTGATTTTGAACGTTGTATCTTCTTCGTTATAGTGACCAGTTTCTACTGTACTAACATCAGCTACATAAATTTTTGAATCTTCTAACATACTTGTCGCATCATCAATTGACGTAATTTCGATTTCAAAATGAAATAATCCGCCTTTATCAAAAGAGGGAGATAATATCTGAAGAGGTTGAGTGCCAGTATACCATGCACCAAAAGAGTTTTGCTGGCCTGATATCTTGGACTCTGATTCTGTTGGAATCATATCAATTAACAAAGTACCCTGTGGTGCAAAAAAATAATCACGAACGATCAATTCATTATTATGAAAAATAGCTAAAAGAAATGTTATGCTCTCTACATTTGTACCAGTTTCTTTATCATATGCATTAATTCTAATTTTTTTGTTTTCAGTTTCTTCAAAATATAGAGGAAGCTCAACATTAACTAAAATTTTTTTTCCATTAAAATCAATTGTCGTTGCATCTAAACCAAGGCCGTGTCCATAGACATTATTGATAAAAAAAGCTATTCCTACTAGAAAAATTATTACTATTTTTACTAAATTCATTTTCTAGAGAGTAACAAGCTTTACGTTATCCATCTTTTTGTTTGTCTGAAAGTCTTTTGTAATAGTACAAACTCTTTCTGCATCGCCATCAAGTATGAAAAGCTCCATGCACTTGTCTCCCTCTATCTTGCTGTGAAGGTGTGTTGTAATCAAATCTTCAAAGCTGTGCTTTATTCCAGACACTATGTGATCAAACTCATCGTTATGAACTACTAGTAATATTGCATGTACGTTTCCTGAAAGAACTCCTTTTTGTTTTTCGTCTGCTACAAAACTTCGAATCCCTGCTCTTATTGCCTCTGATCTTCCAGAGAATCCCATTGACTTTTGCAGTTTGTCAAGCTCAGATAGTATGTCATCATTTAATGAGATTGAAACTATCGGCATAGCCTCATTATTATTAAATATCTTATAAGTTTACTAGCTAAAATTATTAATTTTTCTTAAGTTTATTAATAACATTAAGGGGTCTCAGACGTGGATAAACAAGTAAAGGCAGCCATCATAGCAATTGCAGTAGTCATTCCACTAGCATCTTTTGCTGTCTGGAATATGGATAACTCTGTATCATATGCATCAGAAAATAAAAACCAAAAAATCGTTGCAATTACCTCGTTTTATCCAATTTACGAGTTTACAAAAAATGTTGGTGGCAACAAAGTCGAAGTAACACAGATAATCCCGTTTGGGATAGAGCCACATGACTGGGAGCCGACAGTAAAAGATCTTCAATCCATGCATCAAGCTGATCTAATCATAATAAATGGAATCGGTTTTGAAAACTGGGCAAATGATTTTGCATCAACAAATTCAAACGTCATTATAGTTGATACAAGCAAAGGCATTACAAATGATAGTCTAATCAATCAAGCTGATCCACACATCTGGCTTAATCCTGTAATGGTACAAACGCAAGTTGCAAACATTGCAGATGCATTAATGGAAATAGATCCAGCCAACAGAGAATATTATAACACAAATGCAAACTCTTACATTTTACGACTAGACCAGCTTGATCAAAAAATAAAAAACGAATTATCGCAGTGTGAAAAAAAAGATTTTGTTGCATTTCATAGCGCATTTTCATATTTCGCAGAACAATATGGTTTAACTCAACACACAATACTTGAATCAAACGAGCCGCACGATGAGCCAACCTCAAAAAACCTTGAAAACATAATTAATCTTGCAAAAAGCCTGGCCATTGATGTAATATTTACAGAAGAGGCTGTAGATACTCGAACATCACAAGTGATTGCAGACGAGATTGGCGGTACTGTACTGGTACTATCGCCACTAGAAATTGGTGATCAAAATACAGATTACATTGCAAAAATGGAACAAAATCTTGCGAATCTAAAGGAAGGCTTGTGCAGTTGAGTGTAATTGAAATAAAAAATCTAACTGTAGACTATGATCGCCTTAAAGTAATAGACGATGTCAGCTTTTCTGTAGAACAAAACGACTTTCTTGGAATAATTGGTCCAAACGGCGCAGGAAAAACGACACTTTTTGCCTGCATGCTAGGCATGCTTCGAGGCTATAGAGGCCAAATCTCGTTTTTTGGCAAAGACATTCGAAAATCAAGAAAATACCTTAATGAAATTGGATATGTGCCACAAAAGCCAGTCTTTGAGAAAAACTTTCCAGCTACTGTACGAGAAGTGGTTCGAATGGGCATGAAAAAGCCAAACGAAAAGCGAATAGACGATGTATTACAGCAAGTCTGGATTCATGAACTAGATCATAGAATAATTGGCGAGCTATCAGGAGGCCAGCAGCAACGAGTCTTTATCGCAAAGGCGCTAGCTGATAATCCAAAAATTTTGATCCTAGATGAGCCAGTAACTGGAATTGATCTGCAAAGCACAGAAATTTTTTACAGCATTCTTACTGAATTAAACAAAAAGCAAAACATTACAGTAATTTTATCATCACATGACCTTGATGCAGTGAATCGTCTTGCAAACAAGGTTGCATGTCTGAACAAGACATTATTTTTCCATGGAGTCTCAGATGAGTTTTTCAAAAACGATCAGCTGCTAAAGCTATACTCTGAATCATCAATGCAGCAGCACATGCACCATCGTGATCAAAATTGAGTCTTGATATTTTTTATTTTAGTTTCATGCAAAAGGCAATCATCTCTGGTATAGCAATAGCATTGCTTTGTTCTGTAGTTGGTCTGTTTTTGGTTTTACGAAGATATTCCTTGTTTGGCGACGCAGTGGCACATTCTTCATTTGGTGGTATAGCTGCAGGATTACTAGTTGGAATATATCCACTGTGGACTGCCTATATCGTGTCACTTGCAAGTGCTTTAATCATAACAAGGATTCGCCAGAAATTTGATATCTCAGGTGAGGCCGCAGTTGCTGTTTTACTATCATCTGGCATTGCAGTAGGACTAATTTTGATAAGCCTTTCAGGAGGTCTTACTACAGACATTTTCAGCTTTCTTTTTGGAAGTATTTTGCTTGTCAGCACAGAAAACACAATTCTGATTTTGTCACTTACAGGCTCGATTTTAATCGTAATTTTGCTTTTGTACAGAAATCTGATCTATTCTACATTTAATGAGGAGCAGGCAAAGGTTAGCGGAATTCCTGTTGAAAAGATAAACTATCTTATTGTATTTCTTGCAGGAATTACCGTTGTAACATCGATTCAGCTAGTAGGGATTTTACTAATCTCTGCATTATTTGTAATACCAAACGTAACTGCAATAATGTATAGACGCGGCTTTAAGCAAACAGTACTTGTTTCAATATCATTTGCAGTTTTTTCAGTTGTAACAGGAATAATGTTTTCTTATGTTTTTGATATAACGCCATCAGGTGCTATTGTGCTTTTGTTGATTGCAATATTTGGAGCCACGCTAGGCATAAAATCTAGTGGGTTGATTGCAAAATTAACAGTATAATTTGACTTAATTTAAATCACAAAAAACAACCATAAAGATTTCACGATCAGACTTAATTAAAAGATAAGATTTCTAAAGTCAATGAAACATGGAAGAGATTTTACCATTTTCATTCTACTATTATCAACTTCAATTATAATTATTTCATCAATTCCAGAAACTTTTGCAGATCATATGACTGCAGAAGTATCAAACCCACCTGGATCAGGTTCTACTGATGCATGTGCAGCAACAAATGAATGCTTCATTCCATATGAAGTAACTATCGATGTTGGTGGAGAAGTAACATGGACAAATGATGATACTTTACCACACACGGTTACAAGTGGAGATCTTAGTGTGGATCCAGACAATCTCGGAACTGTATTTGATAGCAGTCTCCTAATGGCCGGAAATGTTTTTTCTCACCAGTTTGATGTACCAGGAACATATCCATACTTCTGTATGGTTCATCCCTGGATGGTTGGACAAGTGATTGTGAGTGGAGGTACACCAACAACACCATTAAGAATATCAGTTAACACAGATAAATCGTCTTATCGAGATGGTGATGTTATACAAATTTTTGGACAAGTCAGTGAAGTACTTCCAAGAAAACCAGTATCCGTGAGAGTCATAGCTCCAGATGGAAATATTGTAACGATTGAGCAAGTTGAAGCTGGTGCGGATAAGACATTTAGCGTAGCGATAAATGCAGGTGGTTATCTATGGCAATCTTCTGGAACATATACAATTGAGACATCTTATGGAGAAACGGCTCAAAACACGGCTACTGCAATAACAACGTTTGAGTTTAGTGCTGCAAGTGGTAGTAGGCCATCTACAACAATTGGTGTAGAAGGCACTGACTTTCTTCTAAGTTACACCATTACTGGAGGAAGAGTACTTAGTATAACTCCAGATGTTGCGGCAAATTCATTAATAATTGCAATAGACTCAACAAGCAATGGTCAGTTAACGATAACCCTTCCAAGAATGTTGATTGATGCACTCTTGCCATCAGGAAATGATGACTTGTTTTTTGTTTTAGTAGATGGAAAAGAACGATATTATGACGAAACAAAAACTGATTTAGAAAGAACACTTACAGTAAACTTTGAACGAGGAACGGAAGAAATAGAAATAATAGGAACTTTTCTAGCTGGTTCTGATTTACCTTTTACGCCATCAATAACTCCAATAATTCCTAGACTACCAACATCATCTCCTGTTTCAACAACTCAAATAATAATTCCAGAAGGTACAGGTACTCCCGGCTGTGAACCAAATAACTGCTATTCGCCAGCTGTATCTTCTGTTAAAGTTGGAAGTACTATAACATGGACAAATATGGACAATGTCGTTCACACAGTTACAAGTGGAAACCTTAACACAGATCCAGATAGTATAGGTAATTTGTTTGATAGTAGTTTAATTAGCTCTAAGCGTGGTTTTTCTCATACTTTCACTAGAGCTGGAACTTTTGATTACTTCTGTATGGTTCATCCATGGATGACAGGACAGGTAATAGTAGGAAGTGGGGGAATATTCACACCAACTCCTTCACCTTCTGGTTCTTCACTTTCAGTTATGACTAATCGAGAATCTTACAGAGCGGGAAATTCCGTTGATGTTTCAGTAAAACTAAGCGGTGTTGGTTCAGGACAAAATATAGGAATAGCAATAACAGATCCCAATGGAAGTAACATAGTTTCACGTACCATAACTACTGATTCAAGCGGAACAGGAGCCTTACAATTTAAATTATCTGAAAATTCTGTATCTGGAAGCTACAAAATTATTGCAACAACTTCAGTAGCTGGTCAATCAATACAAGATACTGCTTCATTTAATGTACAATCATTAGCTGGTAATGTTTCTATACGTTCAATTCAACCAACTGACCAAAATGGAAATTCTGTATCATCGTTTAATAAAGGAAAAATGGGATTTGTTAAGGTAGTATTATCATCAGACTCTGGCATATCATCACTAGTTACTGTAAATCTATTTGATTCTGATCAAACAAGTCTTGGAGTAGGCTCTTTTAAAACAACCCTTGGCTTAGGTCAATCAGAAATGATAATATCATTTTTTATTCCAAATGACGCAAATTCTGGAACATCAGACATTTATGCAAATGTATTTTCTGACTGGCCAAGCAGAGGAGGAACTCCATTGACAGGAGAAGCTGTTGCACGAGTTACTATAAGATAATGAATCAAAAGCCAGCTAACTTATTGTTTTTTGTATTTTTGACACTTTTTGTATCAAATTCTTATGCAGCTGAGATAATAATTGATACAAACAAAGAATCATTTTCTGGTGGAGATACAGTTGAAATCACTGGAACTATACCAGGTGGCGTAGAAGGAGATCTTGCTGCATTAGAAATCAAAAATCCTTCTGGAGAAACTATTTTGGTTCGAACTGTAACACTTGGTCCTCAAGGATCATTTGCATTGACATTTAAAATTCCAAAATCAGGAGAATCTGGAAATTATGAGATTGTAGCAAATGCTGAAGTAGCTGGAGAAACACTAACTGAATCAAAAACCATTATGCATGAAACACAACTCTCTGCAGCAAATTCAAAAAATGGTGGATGTCTAATTGCAACAGCAACATATGGCTCTGAGCTAGCGCCACAGGTCCAGTTCTTGCGAGAAATAAGAGACAATACAGTACTTTCAACCGCATCTGGTACATCATTTATGACTGCATTCAATGCATTCTACTATTCATTTAGTCCAACAGTAGCTGATCTTGAAAGACAAAATCCAGTATTCAAAGAAGCTGTAAAGCTAACAATAACTCCAATGATTACAACACTTTCAGTCTTGGACTATGTCGATATCGATTCTGAGGAAGAACTAATTGGATATGGAATCGGAGTTATTTTATTAAATTTTGGAATGTATTTTGTAGTACCACTATTTGTTATGTTTAAATTAAAATCAAGATTTTGTAGTTTTTATTCACGAAGAAAGATTTTGTAATATTGATTTTCAAATACTAGTGAATAATGTTGGTTTAGTATATCCGTTCTTTCCATCCAATAATTTACTGCATTTTCAGAATCCGAGTCAGGCTCCTTTCCAATAATCAACCACTTATCATATAGCCATGGCTCCATAAAACTTGGTTTTGAAATAACTGATTCTATTACTTCATCAAACTGTACGAGATGAATTCCTGATACCTGCATTATTCTATGAGCTTGGGAAGAACCAGTCATAATCATGACTTGACCATTATCATAGTCGGATCTTAAAAATTCAGCAGCTTCGATGGCATAAGGAGTTTGTTTGTAAGTCCATCCTGCTTGAGCATCAAGAAATGTGACTACACCAAACATTGGAGTGAATAGTTGAAATGCAAAAACTGCAACTATAGTTACTGGAATAACTATGCGTCTATTTTTTTGCACGATTTTTGCAAGTGCGAATGCAGTCAATACTAGTACAAATGGTAAAATAAGTGTTGCAAACCTCGCATTAAACCACCACTGACTCATCTCTGCAATTCCAGAAAATAATGAAATTATAGTAAACACGGGAGGAAGGCTCAAAAATACATACAATTTTGTTCTTTGATTTTTGTTTTTGAAATAAAACACAAAACCAATTACAGCAATAGAAAGCAAAATTGGACCTGCTATCATACCTAAAGCCATCCCGTAAATTGTTATGACGTTTAGAGGCTGGAGATACAGATAGTCTCTATAGGTTCTTTCAGCTGCCTGAGAAGAAGCTGAGTAAAATTGTGAATTTGCAAACTCTAGTGGATCATCATATGAATACTGGTTCCATCCAAGCCAAAATATCATTCCTGAAAATGCAATTAGTGAAATTAGTATTGCACTAAGTTTGTGTTTTTTAATATGTTGTGATTTAGCAATTACATAGCTAACGTACGATACAAAAACCATTGCTACAATCCACCCTTCATATCTGCATAAGGTAGCCAACGAAATGAAAAATGATGCAAGGAAAAGATATTTTAGATTATTTTCAGATTCGTTAAATCCATAATTCCATTTTTGAAAATAATATGCAAATGCAACAAAAAATAACAAAAATGGCGCTTCAGTCATTGCAGTAATTCCAAGATAAATTAGGTTTGGATTTGATGCATAAAGGAAACCTCCTATCAATGCAATATGTGATAAACCAATCTGGTTTCGAATTATTTTGTAAATTAAAACCGAAGTGGCAGCATGACATGGAAGGCTTACCACAAGTCCTGCAATACCATTTACATACAACTGATCCACTAAAGAAAATGGTAAAAGCATTAGATGTGGAAGAGGAAGCCAGACAGTACCAATCTGGCTGATTCCTGGGGTTGCTGAATCAACAAGTTTTCTTGCAATAAATAGATGAGAAACAGCATCACCATAGTAAATCAGAGAATAATTGTCTTTTAGATACAATAAAACAAAAGAAATTAATCCGATCACAATTGTTGTAATAAAAATTACAAGTGATTCTTTGCCACTAAAAACATTAGTTTTGATAGCAAGCGACATTTTTGTAGTGAATTTTTTTCTCCTATTTTAGGATAGAATCAATTCTTCTTTTATCACAAACGCTTTTTACAAAAAATAATGATGCAGCTATTACTCCCATCGCAATTAATGGCGCTACAAAATCTACATATTTTATTTTAATTGTTTCAGCTTGAGTTTGTATTGGCTGAAGTGAAGTTTCTGTTATCTTTACAAAACCAATTTTGTTTCCCTGTTGTTCAACAAACCAGACATTACTCATATCATCAGTGCTCATAAATTGCGTAAATGATTGTGTGGTTGGCAACTGTACTTCGATTAAATTGTCATTGTGAGGATCATAAACTCCTAGTCTGTCTACGGTATGCTGGGCAAACCAGATGTTTCCATACTTGTCTTGTGTCATGCCAAAGGGAAGCGAGTTAGAATCTGGCACAGCTATTTTCTCAAAAGTTTCAAGCGCAGTATCAAATTTTACTATACTTAATCCTGCATGTTCAGCTATCCACAAGTTTCCTTCCATATCGAAAAACAATGCTTCAGGTGATTTTAACGGAGTTTTTAGCATGAACTCTTTAATTTCCGCAGTTTTTGTATCTAAAACACCAATCTTACCTGCTAGTGATTCTGTAAACCACAAGTTTCCATCCACATCTAACAAAAGTGCAAAAGGTCCACCAGATTCGGTTGGAACAGCATATTCTTCAAACGTCTCAGAACTCTGATCATACTTTATCAGTACATTTTTGTCAAAAACGGCAACCCATATGTTATCTTCAAGATCTGCTTCTAATCCTACTATCACACCATCCGTATCAAGCTGTATTAGCTCAATTCTTGCTGTTTTAGGATCAATATAGCCAATTTTTTTGCTTGGTGGATCTGTAAACCAAATCTTTCCCTCACGATCACTTGTTATCATCACAGAGACCTGGCCATCAAATTCAAAAGACTCAAACTCTTGATTATCTAAATTAAATTTCCAGATTCTGGGCTTTGATGGATCACTAATCCAAATAGAGCCTTTTCCATCAAAAAAAGCATAAAGCGGTTTTGCGGCCGCGGGAAACTCGTATTCGATTATTTCGGTTTTTAGTTGTTCCAGTCTTGGCTTTACTAGTACATCTAAAATTACTGCTTCATTTGCATTTTGTGTACGCAACGCTTCAATTTCGATTTGCCAATTACCAAAAAATCCAAAGGTCAAATCCCCATCGTAACGTATGGTAGAACCTTTTTCATCTTTGATCTCATTAACTGTGACATCGATTGGTGCAATGTTTCGTTGTGGATTTGATACTTTGATTTTTAAGCTACTAACGTCGTTTAGTAGATTTCCATTAACATCAGAAGCTGTAACAGAAATTGTATTTATTCCGCTTGAAAATGGTGTTATAGAAATATCAAATTCAGCTTGTTCTGAAAACTGTGTAGTTGAAAAACCATATGCTATTTCTTGAGCTTGTACTTGATTAATTTCTCCAGCTGGAAGAGAACCATTTACTAAAAGTGCTACAACACCAAGTAGTGCAATCCCTAGCGCCGATTCAATTTTCAAGGATTTGTTTAGTCTTTTATGTACAACAAGTGAATCTAATTTTAGGTTTTTTTCAGCATTTTTTTGAATTTTAAACTGGTTATATCCCCCAATTGATATCATAAATGCAGCAATGGTAATTTTTGCAATTATTAGCATGCCATAAGTTGACTCTAATAGCAAGCCTACATCGCTTTCAAGGAACCATAAAAGAAGCGGTCCTACTATTATTATAATTCCAACAGAAATTATAAACATAATAGAAAATCGTGGTATCAACGACAGCGAAAATTTTTCTTTTTTTGTATCATCTAGCTTTGAAAGCGTAGGAAGTAAGGCAAACCCAAAAAATATGATGCCTCCTATCCAAATTGACGCAACCAAGTTATGTACATAATCTAGTATTATTGCAGGCTGGTGTTCACTTGCAACACCATGGCCAATCATTGTTGTAGTTGCAATTAATGTAAGAGAAAATATCAAAAGTGGAATCTGGCCTTTTATTGTAAGCCTTGGTTTACGTTCTATTGCAAACCATAAGGCTAGTAAAATAATCGTTAAACCCATTCTAATTATCCATGTGTTGCCAAATGAAGTTTGAAGTGCATCTATTGCAGATACTTGTAATCTTAGAGTCTGAACAAAAAGCATCAAAATGTTAGATGTAAATACAATGATCAGGCCAAATCCAATTAATTTCATAAAATTATGATGGAAAGTTTGCTCGACTTGATCAAATTTTTCTTTGATTAATTTTCTTTTTTGTATATTCCAAATTAGCAAAGACGAAATTACAGCGCCAAGTACAATTGTCTGCCCAACAAGACCTGGATACCTAGCTCCAGCTTCCGGGAAAAATAATGTCTCTGAGCTTCCTTGCTGTTCAATTAATTCAGCAGCTATTCTTACATCACCTACACCAAAAACAAATGCATAATCAACTAGGTGACCATCAACTTTTGATAGTACTTTGCTTGTAACAGTATACACGCCTTCTTCTAACGGCGGTGTTGTAACTATAAGAGAATCTTCTCCATCAAAATATAATGTATCTCTGTTGTCAATCTGGTTACCATTGCTATCAAAAACTTTTACCTCACTAAAATCAATTTCTAAGGCCTCCGAATAATGAATAACTATCTGAGTTATGCCAGGTGCTACATTAGCTGATTGCACAGGATCAGTCTTTACTGTAAACGGGTGTGCATCTGCAAGAGGAAATCCTACACTTGAAATTAATAATAAAGCTATCAAAAATTTCTTCATAATTTTTCAAACTACACTTGATAATTTAAACAATTGAAAAATTTGATGTTTGTACCAGCTGAGTAAAGATAATAACATGTTATGATGGTTGCAAAATGTGAAATATGTTCTGTTCACTACACTGACATTTCTGATTCTAGGTTCTGCTTTTGGTACAGCATATGGACATAAAACGGTAAATGTAGAGCAATATGAAATAGAGATAGGTTGGCAAATCGAACCCCCAATAGTTGGTTTTAGAAATGCTATAACGTTTGATATCAATGAAATTGAATCAGAAAACGTTAAAGCCGGCGTAACAAACGCCTTCAAAAATCTGCAAGCAATAGCCAAATCTGGTGGCATAACAAAGACACTTGATATCAACTCTGATCCAAGGCCAGGACACTACTTCTCAGATATTATTCCAACAAGAACAGGAACAATTGAAATTGATTTGAAAGGAGAAATTAACGGAGTGGCAGTTGATGTTTCTGTACCAGTTGAAGACGTAGAAAGCACAGCAGTACTTGACTTTCCTCCTACAACAGGCTCATCTGGCCAAGATGTTAATGCATTAAAAAATGCCATGTCTTCACTTCAGCAAGATGTTTCTGACATTAAATCAAAAATCGGCACTATAGATACAGGCTCAGCTAGCTATAATATAGAATCTGCATACAACTTTGGAGTTTTTGGTATAGCACTTGGTGCAGCGGGTGTAATCTTGGCGATAGTTGCCATGATAAAAAGAAAATAAGATTGGAAGTTTTAGATTCGCGGAATTATTTTTGATCTTGTTGTCATAGCTATGATGCTTACTATGGCTATGCCAAGTATCATAACTGCAATTGTTCCAAATTCTGGAACTACAGTAAACATAACTACATCGCCCATTGGTCCTGTCCAGTTTGCTTCATCACCTGGTAGTCCAATTCCTTGAAGTGTTATCGTGACGTCTACAGGATCACCAGAGCTTAATGTAGCTGTAGTGTGAGAGACATCTCCCATGTGCTCATGTGCAGCCATCGTTTCAAGAACTGAAGTACCTGCCTGTGTTGCAGTAATGTCATAGTTTATGTGTTCTATAACACTTCCAGTTGCAGCATCAGTAAATTCTACATTGATTGTCATTGCCTCACCAGCTGTTGGTGTGGTCGTCTCAATTTCGACTTTAACTGTACCATCAGATGACATACCGTAAAGTTCTGTCATTCCTTCCATCATTCCATCGTCTTCTGGTTCTTCAGCCATTGCTTCTTGCACAATCACTTTGCCAACCATCCAAGGATGAACCATACAGAAGTATGGATATTCACCTGCAGCATCAAACTTGTGTGAGAGGGTGTTACCCGCCAGTAGAAGATTCTGTTCACCCACAATAACTCCAGCTGGACCACTTTCAGCTGTACCACTTGTAACAGTATGAGCAGCGGTATCATCATTTGTCCATGTGACTTCACCACCAATATCAATAGTTACTTCAGATGGAATGTAGCATGTATTTTCTGCTACACATGGTGCATCAGCAGAAGCACCAGAACCTGCTGGGATAGATACTGTTGCAGTCATATGATCTGCAAAAGCCGTTGGAGTAGCAATTACGCTAGCTATAACAGCCAAAAAGACGAAGATTGTACTAGTTGTTGTAATCTTCATTGTTGTTGGTACTAAAATAGGCACATTAAAACCCTTTGCTTGCTTTTCAAAAACTATTAGTTATTTTCTGCTAAAGCAAGAAATTTTTGTTATTATCAAGACAGGAATCGCAAAATACATTCCAAAATTTAATAAAATTACTCCAATCCCATATCCAACTAACTCTTCCTCAGAATCAATATCGACATAGTCCAAGACTGAAAGTGTTGCAATCAAGGGAGTTATTGCAATCTTGACTGCGTCTTTAAAGATAGGGCTTTGTCTTTCCCAGTCTGCAATAGTTGGTGAGAATGAATAGTAAAATGAGTTAAAAGCAGACATAAACGCATAGCCGGATCTAATTTGTAATATTGTATTGTCTCGTAGTTCTCGTAGTTGTTGTACTTGGGGAGCTAACTCAGAACCATATGTAGCAGTTGCAATCAAACAACCCCCATTTTGCAATTCATTATTTGACTGTGCTTCAGCTACTGAGAACTTGAATGATACAGTTTCTAATGGAATAGGTTGGAAAAGTATTCCTTCAATCTCAATTAATGTAAAATAATCTCCAGTAGTATTTACCTCTACAGGGATTTTTACTGAACCAACTCCAGTATGGGTAAGAGGTATGGGACCAAAAACAGTTTCACCCTTGCTTGTTACAGTCACTTTATAGTCAATATGTTCTTGAATGTCGTTAGTTTTTGTATTAAGAAAATCAATTTGCAATTTTACTTCATCTCCAACATGTAACTCAGCTGGAATTGTACTAAATCCTACATTGAGTGTTCCCTGATCAGTTGGCAATACTTGATAATCATTTTGAGCAAATGCTGGATAGATCATGAAAGGCAATAAAATCATAAAGTATTGAAATTGCAATAATGATTTGATTTTTTTAGTATGTAATAAAATTTGTACCACATTCTCATTAATTGTAATTTGCTGAGTTGATAATTTCATCGTATATTTAAATAAGGAATTACGCCAAAATTAATTATTGTATAAACTAACTATTCTATTTGCAATAGTAGGACTTTGTTTTGTTCCATTGCTTGTAGATAATGTGTATGGTCATGGTTTGGGTATGGATATGGCACCGCCAATAAGTTTTGCAGGCATGGATGTTACTGTTAGCACAATCCTAAATCCATCAGATATTACAGTTGGCGATGTAATCAATGCCAATATGGCAATACGATTTTTTGACACTAAAACAGATCAAAATCTAAAAAGTGTAACATATAGAGTAGAGATTTGGCGTAGTGGAGAACTACTCGCTAGGAACCTATTCTACGATACAGATGGCGAATTAAATGTAAAACTCAGGCCAAAAATTGGATGTACTGAAGTTGAGCTGTGGAAATGTTCTACCTACTATGGCGTTCCAGATCCAATTAGTGGTGGTCTAACAGCACAAGGCAGTGAAGTACCTGTAATTACAGGACCTATTTTTGACAAAGGCGGCTTGTACAACATTAAAGTAGACATAGAAGGCGCTAAAAGTCCTAAAACTCTAGTGGCAGAAGTTCTAAGTTATGACACATTTGTAAGCATAGCACAGGAACAAGATTTCCTCATTAAAACTGCACAAGCACAACAAATCCCAGTAATGGTGAAAACTTACTATGATGATGTTGAAAATTTCAAATTCGATTCAAAAGACAGTTCAATTTCTTTTGATATGCCATTTGATTGGGATCCAAATTATGTTAAGTTTGTACAAGTTGTACATGAAGAAATCCATGTGCCAAAAAGTTTTACTTCATATGCTGAAGGAAAGCAGTTTAAAGGATTAGTAGATGGCGTAGAAGTAGACAATAGAGTTTTGCTAATTGATCCATATTCATATGAAGATACTAATGTAATTCATTTTCTTGTCTCAGGGACTGAATTACAACGAATCAATAGTGAATTAGGCATGTCACATCATAGTGACCAAACAATTTCATTTAAGCTGTTACCACAAAGCGCAATATCAAAAAATTCATTTGAAATAAAATTTGATTCTGGTGCAACTGCAACCATATCATGGGACAGTAGCTATGGTGCAGGGGATAAAATTCCATTTGAGATTTCATTTTTTGATGTAAATGGAAAACTACTCAAAGACATCCACTATGGATTTACAATAACTGATAAAAACGGTAAGGAACTGTACACTAATGTAGGAACAGATCCAAAGATGCTAGGAATAATGGCAAGCGAAGGGATCGATGTCCAACAGCTTACAATTCCCTTACAAGACATTCACAAAATAAACTTGGCAATTTTTGGGCAGGGAATAAACTATGATCAAAAATATGCAGGCATTGCAAGTGGAATTTTCGAAGTTGGCCCAAGCACACCCACCAAGCCAACTGAAATTACTATACCAATTTTCGTCAAAAATAACGCCAAATGGTGGTCAGAAGGAACAATTGGAGATTCTGACTTTGTTTCAGGGATACAATACTTGATTAATCAAGGAATTATGAAGATCCCACCTACAACGTCTGGTAGTGGCACAGCAACAAACGTAATACCAATTTGGGTCAAAAATAACGCCAAATGGTGGTCAGATGGCACAATCTCTGATCAAGACTTTGTATCAGGCATACAATACTTAATCACAAACGGAATAATCAAGATCAAGTAGAACATCAAATAAATTGCAATAGAGTTTGGAATAGCAGGAATAGTTATCGGGTCGGTTGCTTTTTCTAGGAGAAAATAAAACACTCGTACAATGCTTCCATTGCGAGATGAAAATCCTCATCCACGGGGATACAAGCCAGTACTTACAATTCTTCTAATCATAATCAACATTATCGTATTTGCGTATGAGGTAGCATACACAGGTCAGTTTTTTGAGTTTACAAATGAACAAACCTTTGAGTTATTTTATGACTGGGCTACAGTCCCTGACTGTGTAACTGGTTCCGCTCAAGTATCTGTTGACTTTGGTATGGGGCCGTTTCAGGTTTCTTGCCCGCCAATGCCATTGACTACATTGATGACATCGATGTTTATGCATGGAGGTCTTATGCATCTTGGCGGAAACATGCTCTTTTTGTGGATTTTTGGAGATAACATTGAGCTCAAGTTTGGAAGGGCCAAGTTTCTTGGAATTTATTTAATGTGGGGGGTTGTTGCAGGACTTGCACACATTGTTGTAGAGCCAACTAGTCCCATACCTGCAGTTGGTGCATCTGGCGCAATATCTGGAGTGCTTGGTGCATATCTTGCAATGTTTCCTCGCGCAAAAATTACGACATTTTTGATGATGGGGTTTTTCTGGAGAATGATGCACATTCAGGCAAAATGGTTTTTACCTTTTTGGTTTATCCTCCAGAACCTTTTGCCATTTTTGATTGGTGGCTTTGGTATTGCGGGTGGAGGAGTGGCCTACATGGCACATATTGGAGGATTTCTAGTAGGACTAGCATGTGGACTGCTGTACAAAAAAACACATGGTTCTGAATTTACATATGGCACAAGATATGGATGGAAAGGCAATTACTGATTAGGAATAAATCATACCATACTTTGATGTACTCATGCCGTTGATCACAGTTTCACTGTACCCTGGACGAAGTCAGCAACAAAAAGAAGAGTTTGCAAAGGCAGTAACAAAATCAGCAGTTGAAATTCTTAAGACAAAAGAAAATCACGTAATTGTTGTTTTTGATGAAAACCCAAAAGAAAACTGGTTTATGGCAGGAAACCAGCTATAATTCTTTTTATTTTATTCATTTTTACAAAACATGATGACAAAAATTGCAGTAGTACAGTTCAAGGCATCAACTGACAAAAATCAAAACCTCACAAAAATTCTAAACTATATCAAAACTGCAGCAAAAAAAGGCGCAGATCTGTGCGCGTTTCCAGAGTTTATGATGTTTTACACAAATTCATCACAATCAGCTGTAACACTTGCCAAATTGGCAGAGACGGTAAGCGGAGAATTTGTAAGCTCAATTAGTAAGGCAGCAAAGGAAAACTCGATTTTTGTGGTAGGAACTTTTTATGAAAAAAGCAAGAAAAAAAATCGTGTTTATGATACTGCGTTTCTGGTAGGAAAATCAGGCAAAATATTATCCACGTATCGCAAAATCCACCTGTATGATGCACTAGGATTCAAAGAATCTAAGAAATTGACGGCTGGTTCAAAAATTACTAGGCCAGTAAAAACAAGTTTAGGCAAGCTGGGAATGATGATCTGCTATGATCTGAGATTCCCTGAAATGTCTCGCATCTTGGCATCATCAGGCTCTGAAGTTTTGGTTGTACCGTCTGCTTGGGTAAAAGGAAAGATGAAAGAAGAGCATTGGTTGGCAATTAACAAAACTAGAGCAATAGAAAATGGATGCTATATGATTGCACCTGATCAAGTAGGAAATATTTACTGTGGTCGCAGTGTTGTAGTGGATCCTTACGGCAAGATACTGCTTGATATGAAAAAGCGCCAAGGGATTGGAATTGTAAACATATCACTTGATGAGATCAAAAAAACAAGAAAGGCTTTACCATTACTACAGAACAGAAGAACTGATCTATACAATAATTTTAAAATTTAGAGTTTTCTGCTTTCACAAATAAAATTTGAACACTGTCTTGACCACTTTTGTTTTCGGCTATAACGGAATAACACAATAGGCCATAAACATAATTCACAACGAATTTTGGTCGCACGAAGCTTGGCTTTTTGCAAAAGAGGAGATGAAGCTCGACAGCCATTATAATAGTTTGAACAGCCCATAAACCGTTTTCTTGTTGTACGTGAGCGAATTACCATTAGCTGACCAACATGACATTGTGGACAGTCAACCAGTCCGTTTTTTGGCGAGTTTGTTCCTAAAATTATATACTTTTTCTTTTTTGAAGACCAAGACAAGTATCCATTCTTATCATAATACTGCTCTATCTCGCCTCTAAACACATCAACTTTCTTTTCCGTTGACTTTACAAAATTTCGGGAATTTGTCACACTAGCTGGAGCAACTTGTACTATGTTTTTTGCAGCTAGTATGTTTTGTTTCAATGATTTATCGCAACAAAAATGGTTGAAGAATTTTTATAGGGATTCTTGTCAGCGACAATTGTGGAAAAGGTTTGTGTTATTGGTGCTGGAAGCACAAAATATGGCAAATTACAGGAAAGCATTGCAGACATTACTGTCCAGGCCTCTGTTGACGCAATAGAAAGTGCAGGAATTGAACCAAAGGAGATTGATGCTGGCTATATCTCAAATGTTTTTGGTGTTGCAGACAAGCAGGTACACTTGGGTCCTGTAGTAATGAGCAACTTGGGAATACCTGAAAAACCGTCATTATCAATCGAATCTGCATGTGGAAGCGGATCTGTTTCATTTAGAGAAGCATT
>JBBDOC010000007.1:0-41328 GCA_040877295.1 Nitrosopumilaceae archaeon | reverse complement strand
CTTACAACCAAACATGAACAGCAAGTACCTGAAAAGAGCATAAAAGAAATCGAACCAAGGACTCAAGTTCAAACTAAAACAGAAATTGTTCAAACAAAATTACCCGATCCAGTTTCGTCTAAACCTCACAGACCATTTGAAATAACTACACTCACAGAATTACCAGAGAAGATTCCTGAATCATTTTTCAAAACTCAAGTGATAGTTCCACAAGTAAAAGATGAATTGGTAAGACCACAAAAAGAACAAGTCGAACTTGTGCAACACACTAGTGTTATTCCACAAGTAGAACACCCAAAAAGTGAACAATCACAAGAGCACTCTAGCTCACCCCCTGTAGTGAAAAAACCGACACCAAAGGTAATACTTCCTGAAGATGACAAGGAAGAAGATGACGAAGATGATCTTGACAAGATAAAGGGCGAGATAATGAAAGCACTTTCAAAGCTTGAGCAGGCAGAGGTAGAATAGTTGTCATTTGATGATGCCGTCAAGGCATTATCAATAGATGCATTAAAGTTTGTAAAAGATGGTCAAGTCATTGGTTTAGGTAGTGGTAGAGCTGCAACTGCGTTTGTAAAATCACTATCAACATTCTTGAAGGAAAAAAAAATCAATGTTAGATGTATTCCAACATCACTGCAAATTAAGATTACAGCAGAACAAGGAGGAATAAAGCTAATCGAAGCTGATCAAGTTGATACAATTGATGTTGTATTTGATGGTGCTGATCAAATTGATACAGAAAAAAATATGATCAAAGGTGGTGGAGGTGCATTGCTTCGAGAAAACATTCTGATAAGTGCTGCAAAAAAGGTTGTGATCATGGCAGACAGATCAAAATTTGTAAAAAAACTCGACAGAGCAATTCCTGTTGAAGTACACCCATTGGCAAGAAATACAATTACAAATTCGATTAAAAAGTTAGATGGAAAGCCAGCTATTCGAACAATTGAGCATGGATATCCATTTGTCACAGAGAATGGAAACATAATTTTGGATTGTGATTTTGGCATTATTTCAAAACCACACCAACTTGCACAGAAAATAAAACAAATGCCAGGAGTTCTTGAAGTTGGGATATTTTCACGCAAACCAGACGTAATTTACAAAGCAAACACAGGCGGAAAATTCGAAATTATAACATAATTTTCCTTCCAGATCACTAATAATTTATCAGTAGCAAAGCTGCGCAATCGATTAAAAATAAAAAAATAATCAATTATTAATGAAAGTTAAAATCGACATACGACTTTTTGCTGCTCTTGGAATCCTTACTGTATTAGCAATAGTGCCTCTTTCATCTTCTGTTTTTGCTCAAAGTAATTCAGGAAATAGTGATGATTCAAACAATGATAACGTTGACAAAAGAAAACTCCAAAAAGAACTCAGAGAGGAAAAACTTCGAGAAATCAAAAATATTGCACTTGAGGACAGAATAGAAGTAAAATCAAAAATTTTTGACGAAGTAAGATCACATGAACCAGATCGAGAACCTGATCTTTCCTTTAAAGGTGAAACAAGTGGTTGGACAATCGTTGGTGATCATGCTCATAAATCCTGTCTCACTTTCAGGCCATGTTTTCAAAGCAAGTGAAAGAATGTGGAAGATTTCTACAAGTGGAGATATTACCATAGGCGATAGAAAAGTAGAACTTGACTTGCAAGGAGTTGTAACAGGACATAAAATAATGCTGCAAGGAAACGGAATGCTTCAAAACGGTGAAGAAGTAAGACTCACTCTAGCAGGACATTATGCTCCAACAACTGAAGATGGACTGTTTGCAGTTGCTTTTACACATGGAATATTCCATAACACAAACACAGGCGAACGTCTTACAATGATGCAAGTTGGTTCAGTACATGTAGAGCCCATAGTTTCTACTCCAACACCTGAACCATCAGATGAAGATAGACTAGAAGAGTGACTACAAGAGTAGAAGAACTAAACTAAATTTTCTTTTTTCTTTTTTATAATAATCTAAAATCTAAAAATCTGTTACTGGTCTTTTTATTAATTTTCCAAACCCAGCTTTTCCTACAATCTCCGAATCTTCGGCCACAACGTTTCCACGTACTATTGTTCTTATGGGCCAGCCAGTAAGAGTCCATCCTTCATATACTATGTAGTCGGAAAATCCGCCAAACAGTTCGCTTTTCACCTTCATTTTCTTTTTCAAGTCTATCATTGTTATATCAGCGTCTGAACCTTTTTCAATGGTTCCCTTTTTTGGATACAGCCCAAAAATTTTTGCCGCATTTGTACTGGTAAGTTGAACTAATTTTTGAAGTGTTATTCTTTTTTTATTGATTCCTTCGTTTAATAATATAGGCAAAAGCGTCCCAATTCCAGGAAATCCTGCAAGTGCTTCCCAAACATCATTTCCTTTTAATTTTAAATTTAGCTGATTTGCAACATGATCTGTTCCGATTGTGTCAACGTGGTTTGCACCAATTGCATTCCAAACAAACGAAATGTCTTCTGCTGATCTTATCGGTGGCATTACCTTTGCAAGATATCCTTTCTGATTCTCATATGAAAGTGTAAGATAGTGAGGACATGTCTCAACAAAGATCTTCGTTCCTACATTTTTCTCTTTTTGGATTTGTTTTAGTGCATTCCTTGAACCAATATGTGCAAAATACAATGTGCAACCATATTTTCTTGCAAAGTTAGATACAGCTTGTATTGCCTTTACTTCAGCCTCTTGAGGACGACTATCAGACCAAGCTGCAAGCCCATCCTTTTTTTTCTCTTTTGCTGTTTTTATTCCGCACGAGCATGTTTCATAGTCTTCAGCATGAACTAAAACAGGACAGCCAAGCGATGCTGCTGCTCTTACAACATTTTCAACAATCTCTAAATTTACCTCAACTTTTACTTCCTGCAAAGACGTAGTGTTTGGGGCCATATCCATATACACGTGGCCTACATCGGCACCGAGATTCATGTATAGTTTGAAGGAGGTGATTCCGTTTTCTACACAAAACTTCATTTCCTCAATTTGTTGTTTGTTAAAGATTGATGCGTGAATAGTATAATCGACAAAATGAGTCCCTGTGCTTGCCTCAAGCTGAGATGCAAGTGATCTTTTGTATGAGTCACCAAGCCTAAGCATTCGCATCATAGTTGTTACACCGCCAAGTGCGGCAACACGTGATTCAGTCACAGCTGCCTTGTCTATTGGAGAATAAACTCCATAGTGTACATGTGTATCTATTATTCCTGGAATCGAAACAAGGCCATGCCCGTTAATTTTTTCATCACATGAAGGTTCATCTGTTGTAAGACCTACAATTTTGCCATCATCAATTATGATGTTTTTATCAACCAAACCTTGGTTTGTCACAACATGAGAATTGGTGATTACCGCATCATATGTCATCTAGTTTTGTGCAATGATTTCTATCTATTATGCGTTTGAGTAAATGAATAAAAACAGATTTTATTGTGATAACATAAGGGCCGGTGGTTTAGTGGTATAATGCCGCGTTCGCAACGCGGAAGTCGTGGGTTCAATTCCCACCCGGTCCATCTAAACCAGAAACTATTATAGATAATTCAAAACATTCTGAAACATGAAGATTTTCAACGGGAAAAAAGCTGCAGAAGACTATATGTCAACTCATACGCTTGCCTTTTCAACTCCCGAGTTAACGTTGATGAGATATTCTTTCTGGCTTGGAGATATTGTTCTTGATCCAAATAACAGAGAACAAAAAGTTCCAAGGATAATTACCTTTGTTGAAGAAAAAGATTTTGAACCTGTTCAAGTAATTGATGATGAAAAATACGTTCCCACTGGCGCCGTTAGATCTACTGGAATGTATGGAAATCCAGTTACCGAAACAGGTACTAATGTAAAATATTGCTCAGAATGTGGGGATAAAAATTCAACAACGGCCAGATTCTGCACAGAATGTGGTACGATTCTAGATTAAATCACGATTAATTTTGAATTTTTGCTCCGCATATTGTACAAAACTTTGCATTTAGTCTAAGATCATTTCCACAAGATGCGCATTTTGATCTTTGTGATGATTGAATTACCAAGTTAGGATCTGGTGATGGCAGTGTACCAATATCACCAAAAGTCTGTTTTGCCGATACAACAGATGGTGGCACACCCACCGGATTTTCTTTTGTTCCAGCATGAGGAGATTGCATTCCCATACCTCCCATCATTCCAGCTGTGCCAACTCCTGGCATCAAAGCAGGGGAATGAGTTCGTCCAAGTGCAGATCCTCCCGCCATTTTACCAAGTGCCTTTTTTATTTCAAAAATTACTTTAATTGAAAGAAACTCTAACGCAGAGTAAGCAACTACATAATCACCTAGTTTTTCAAAAAACTCCTTTTCACTTAGTTTGCCATTCTTGTAGAGCTTGGTAGTATCAAGAAATGACTCATAGTAGCCTTGAGAGTCGTTAAAAAGTGCTTCAAGTTTTTCTGCTAAAAGATTTAGTGTGTCTACTTCACCAAGCGACATGATATGAGCGGTGGTTTTCAGTTATTAATTACTTTAGATCGAAAATGAAAAAATCAAAAAGCCTAGATTTTTTCTAGTGCTCGTTCAATCATTTTTTTGTATGAATCCTTAGATGCAGCACCTACTTGTTGGGCAATTATTTGTCCTTTGTTGAATATTGCCAATGTTGGAATGCTAAACACATTGTATTTTGATGCTAACTCATTAGCCTCGTCAACATTAACTTTAACAAAGTTTACCTTACCTTCGAACTCATTTGCCAGCTCTTCTACTACTGGGCTAACCATTCTACAAGGTCCACACCACTCAGCCCAAAAATCAACAAAGACTGGATGTGGAGAGCTCATAACAGTAGTTTCCCAGCTTTTTGTGTCAGATATTTTTGTAATTCCCATTATAATCAGTGTGATTTGCTGTAACGTACCTAAATATGTTAGCAAAGAAAATTCACAAACTAAAGCCATGTGGATCATCTAGTACTCAAAATTATTATTAGCAAAAAATTTGTGAATATATATTTAAATTCGAATTTTAATAGATGCAGATATGAGTACAGAATCCCGACTTAAGAAGTTGAGAGGTTCTGGCGGCTACATAATGGCAACTATTACTGATGAACAACAACGAAAAGGGAATCTTGGCGGCCCAGATCTGTTTTTGGCACCAATTGGACGAATTGATTCATCAAAAATTTCAAAACATTATTGCAATTCATGTGAAAAAGATTACGATGGCGGACCTCAGATAAAATATGAAACCCCAAATGAGGAAGTAGCTGAAAATTTAATTCTAGTTGAAAAAGGAAAATATCTGTGCAATGTTTGCAATTCTACAATTGCTGAATATCGAGAATTTAGAAAGCCTGATCAAGCTAGTGAAGTAGGCAACGCAAAGCCTATCTCAGAGGCCCATTTCTCAAAACCATTACCTGCTCAAGCAGCCACATCTGTTAAAACCGAAACTGTTTCACCTAGTGTTAAAACAGAAGCCATTCAACCAACTGTTCAACCTCAAAGTAGAACTGTACAACCACAATCAGATGCCCAAGCAGATTCCTCAAAAGAGTCCAATTTTAGCACGATCATTGGCATGGATGTATATGATGAGAATTTAAAAAAAATTGGAGTCGTAAGAGAAATGGGAGTTGATTCAACACAATCTGTGATTATCGTTGTTACAAAGTATAATGGAGCCGAGGAAAGTATAAGCTGGAATCGAATCAAAAAAATTGGAGAGATTATCCTGCTAGGCTCAAAAAACGAAAGTTTTGTAGAACGGCATTCTTCAGGTAAATCTGATTTGAAATGTCCAAGTTGTGGTCTTGCAAATAGAGAAGGCTCAAAATTTTGCGAAAACTGTGGTACTAGAATTTAGAAAATATCAAGATTTATCTTAGCAAATAAATGGACATGACATAATTTGACTGGTAAAACAATAACAAAGGGAATAACAAAAGACATTGTAATAGTTGTAATAGGTGTTTTGATAATATGGCTTGGACTAAGGGTTGTCTTTGGGACGGAAAATCCATTTTATGTTGTCTCAAGTGGAAGCATGGTTCCTGAGCTACAAGTTTTTGATGTATTAGTAGTTCAAGGAAATGAACCATTTGAAAGTGTGCAAAATGGAGATATCATAGTTTTTCATCGGCCCGCAGGGCATGACAGGGTAATAGTTCATAGAGTAGTGGAAATTATTGATGATGACCCAAAAACAATACGAACAAAAGGTGATGCAAATCCGTCCTCTATTCCAGGTACTGATTTTCCAATAACAGAAGAGGAGTACATTGGAAAAGTAGCTTATGTCATACCACAGATTGGCTATATTACAAGAATTTTGATGCCGCCAGTCAACTATATCATAATTGCAGTAATTATTGGAATTATGATTTTCAAACAAATTTCAAAAAATAAAAAAGCAAAGGAGACACTTCTTTCAGCCAAGGTAGATACTGCAAATGAAACATTTCAAAACAGTACCGCAGATGCAGATTTAACAGGTCTTCCAAAGGATAATGAATATACTGAATTTAAAAAAGCCCCAAATTCAGATACAGTTAATCAAACTGAAAAGTCAGATTCAAAAGAAAAAACTGACGATTAACTTTCTTCGTTATTGATTTTAAATACTCGTTTAAAGTATTCAGAATTTTCTTGTGGTTCTTCAAAGTCGTCTTTTACATTAGCAAGGTGCTTTGCCAAGTTTTTCTTGTAGCCAAGCTGCATTTGACGTGCAATTTGGATTCGCTGTGCTTGAGGCGATCCTGCACCATGCATTGACTCTGTAAGATATCCAACTGCGTTTCTTCCTAGTGTCATGTTTTCAATTAATCGCAATACACGCATCCTGTTTTCAACATCAACGCCTTTTCTTCCTGCCAAGTATTTTCTAAGTAATGGCCCGGTCGCTGGATTTCTAAAGTCCTTTTCTGAAGGCATGGTCACAACTAGTCCTCCTGCAATGTCTTGAGCAAGTCTGCCAATCTCATATGGAAATCTTGTGACATTATGTTTGCACACCTGTGCTAACATATCGTCATTTAGCCACACGCCAGACTTGAGCTTGTGAGCCTGATAAGATGATGCAATTCCTGCAGCATAAATTGATTCGTTAAGATGTGTCATCTCAACAAGTTTGTCTTTGATATGTGAAACATTTGGAATGCCGTTGTAATCTGCAATTGTAGCTGCTGCACCAATTAGTACATCGCCAAGTCCTGTCTTGCAAACATAGCTTCTTCTGTGATAACAAGTAAATCTTTCAACAAGCATTGAAGCAAACTCATATTCACCATACATGAAAACTTTTTCCCAAGGAATGAAAACTCGATTAAGGATTATCATTGCCTCTTGTCCTGCAAATTGTGAATTTCCTGTATCAATGTCCCCTCCTTCCATGCTTCGTGTGTCACAAGACTGGCGTCCATAGATGTAAGTTATGCCCTCTGCATCTGCAGGTACTGCACCAACAATTGCATAGTCTTTGTCGTTTTCTGTCAGCCTCATTGTCGGCATGATAATAATCCAATGTGAGTTGATGCATCCTGTTTGGTGTGCCTTTGCACCTGTTATGTAAACTCCCTTCTCATCTTTTTCTACTACACGAACAAACATGTCAGGATCCGCTTGTTCTGCTGGACCCTTGCTTCTATCTCCTTTTGGATCCGTCATAGCACCACCGATTACAAGATTCTCAGTTTGAATCAGTTTGATAAAAGCCAAGAGTCGTTTATGATAATTTGTACCAAATTTTTCATCAATTTCATATGTTGTAGAATGTAGCGAGTTTATTGCATCCATGCCTACACAGCGTTGAAAGCACGTACCTGTGTTTTGTCCCATTTTTCTTTGCATCTTATTTTGCAACACCAAGTCTTGTGCACTTTCTACAATGTGTAAAAATCGATTTACTTTGATTCCAGTTATTGATGAGTGTGTAGTTGCAAGTTTTTCTTCCCTTACTGCTAGATCATATGTTTCAGCTACTGCATTAATTGATGGACGGATCATTGGATGATCCACAGGCTCTTTGACTACTTCGCCAAAAAGGTAAACTTTGAGATTTCTTCCTCGCAAACTTTTGATGTACTCTTCTCCAGTTCTAATTGGCATATGTTTAAAGTGCCCCGAAGTGCTATAAATATTCTAAACTGTTTCTGGTCATGCGTGTTTTGTTATAGACCAATTCTAACATCAAGGATCTTGCAGCCTTTTCCTTTTTCCATAACCAACACCGGATTCATGTCCAGTTCTTTGATCTCTTTAAAATCAGTGACAAGTTGCGACAGCCGTTGTATACATTCAGATAATGTTGCAAGATCTGATGGCTTTTCTCCTCTTACACCTTCAAGAAGTTTTTTTGTTTTAATTGACGCGATCATGTCTTCTGCTTCTTTGTCAGTTACTGGTGCAAGTCTGAATGTAACATCCTTTAAGACTTCTACATAGATGCCACCCATCCCAAGCATCAAAACAGGTCCAAATCCTGGTTCTTGTTTTGAACCAATAATCATTTCCTTTCCACCCTTTACCATCTCAACAATTAGAACACCTTTGATTACTGCGTTTTTGTTGTATTTTTTTGCATTTTTTATGATCTCTTTGAATGCAGATCGTGCATCTTTATCATTTTGTATGTTCACCTTTACACCACCAGCATCTGATTTGTGAATGATTTGTGGCGATACGATCTTTAGCACAATAGGATAACCAATCTTTTTTGCAATCTTTACTGCTTCCTGTTCTGTTTTTGCAAGGACGCTTTTTGGTAGTGGCAGTCCATACGCCCGCAATATTTCTTGTCCTTCCTCTTCAAGCAGGTTTTGTCTTCCCTCTTGTTTTACTTTATCAAAGATTTTTTTTGCCTTGTTTGTGTCTACCTTGAAGGTGACAATCTTGCCTTCTGGACTTTTTATCCACTCAACAAACCTAAGCATTGCCTTGAGGGTTTGAATTGCTGCTTCTGCATAGGTATAATATGGTACTTCTCCGTCTGCCAGGATTTGTCTGTTTTTTATACCTTCATCAAGTCCCATCAGGCTAGCAAGAATTGTTTTTTTATATTTTTTTGACATGTTAACAATTACTTCTGCAAGTTTATTGTAGTCAAGAGTTGCAGATGGGGTACACATTACAATAGCAGTGCCAACATTTTTGTGTGATAAAACATTCTCAAGTACATTATTGAATCGATTATAATCTGCATCACCAACTATATCTACAGGATTTCGTGAGCTGCCCCACGGAGGAATTACTGCATCAATTTTTGGCCTTATATCGTCGATTTTTGCCATCTGGATTCCAAGCTTTGAACATGCGTCAGTTGAGATAATTGCAGGCCCGCCAGCATTAGATACAATAACAAGATCACCTTCTAGTGGAAGCGGCTGCTTTGAGAATGCGGTTGCATAATCAAATAATTCTCCCATTGTATCTACTCTGATTGCTCCAGATTGTTTTAGTAATGCATCATAGATTTCATCAGAGCCCATCAATGCTCCTGTATGAGACATTGCAGCTTTTGCTCCCTCAGGGCTTCGTCCAGATTTTAAAACCAAGACAGGTTTTTTTAGATTTTTAGTAATGTTTTTGCAAATCTTTAAAAATTTTTGACCATCACCCATGTCTTCAAGATACATTACAATCACCTTTGTTTGCTCGTGGTCTGCAAGTATCTCAAGTACATCAATTTCGTTCATGTCGGCTTTGTTTCCCATACTTACAACTGCTGAAAATCCAATTCCCTGCGCACTTGCGTCCTCAACAAGTGCAGCACAGATCGCTCCACTTTGTGAAACTAGTGCTATTTCTCCGGATTTTGGTGTAACTTTTAGGAATGTAGAATTCATCATTGTTTGTGGAGCAAGGTTCATCACTCCAAGGCAGTTTGGACCAATTATCTTGATGTTGTACTTTTTTGCAATTTCCTTTAGTTGTTGTTCTAGTTTTACTCCCTCTTCGTCAACCTCCTTGAATCCAGCTGTAATTACAATTGCTCCTCTGATTCCCTTTTTACCACATTCCTCTAAAACTGTTGAAACAATAGTGTTTTTTGTAATAATTACTGCCAAATCAATTTGTTCAGGAACATCTAGTACAGTCTTGTAGGCTTTTTTATCAAAAACTGTGTCCCTTGTTGGACTGATTGGATAAATTATTCCCGTGTATCCCTTCATGATGTTTGAGGTGATTGCCCGTCCTACGCTTCCTTCCTTGTCTGATGCACCAATTATTGCAATTGAAGTAGGTGAAAGAAAAACTGATTCGGCCAATTTGTTAACCTTGGATCAAATTAGTTTCCATAATAAAGCTATTCATGTTTTTTGGAATCAAACTTATCATGACCACATGCTTAGCTTCCAAGCATTTTTCCAGCCAGATTTTCTTTTCGAGGTATCCATGTTAATTTTATTTTAGGAAATTTAGCAATTAACTCCCATGCCTCCCTTGCTAGACTTCGCAGCTGATCGTTATTTATCGCATTTTCATGGTTTAGCTGTGCGATTGTATTTTTAGAATCGCTGTAAATGATAAGTTCATCTTTAGTGTTTACAAATTTTTTTAGTGTGGCAATTATTGCAAGATATTCTGCCTGATTGTTTGTGATGTTTTGTTTTTTCTCATAAAATGACTCGCCTGTTTCCTTGACATAAAATCCATATCCAGAGTCATTCCCTCCTGAACCGTCCACGTAAATGCTAATTGGCATGAAAAGATGTCTTTAGATGCCAAACAAATTGTTTACTATGCCTATTTCGTAAAGTATGTTTGCTCCAATAAACAAGCTTGCAGAGCCTGCTACATATTTGAGGATTCGATTTACAGTTGTGATTTTGTTGGTAAATGCAAAAGGTAGTCCAATCAAGCTGCTAACTATTGCCATTCCTATCACAGAACCGATACCAAAGATCAGAATAAAACTCAAAACCGTTTCAACATTTTCAAGTGTGCTTGCTGTTAAAACTACTAAACTTCCACTGCCGGCAAGACCATGAATGCAGCCTATTATGTATGATTTGTGTGTGTGTTTGTGTTCACCATCATGTTCATGGGGGTGAGTATGAATTATGCCATCATCGTGTAGATGTGTATGTATATGTTTTAGTTGGAATAGTTTTTTATTGTAAAATATAGTGAAGGCAAGAAATACTAACATCATTCCAACAATGAATTCCAAGCCCATGAAAATATTTTCTGGAATATTAACCGCTAATAGGTAAACAATCAATCCCATAAGTACAAGTGTAGTTGTGTGACCAGCCCCCCACATAGCACCAAGAATTGAGGACTTGAGTATACCATCAACAAATGTTTGTTTAATTGATTGTGATTTGTATTTTCGTTTGGAAACCTGTGTGCTTACTGCAGCTATATGATCTGGTTCAAATGCATGTTGCAGTCCAATTGCAAGACCAAGTGTCAAAACCAAAGCAGGAGTCAGTGTATGGAGTTGTTCAAGAATTTCTTCTACCACATAACCACCATATCATCTAATGTTTTTTGGTATCAAAATGTACTCGGTCGTAGGTATTGGTTCATCAAGTGTTATTTCTAGTTCTTTATTGTCAATATTTACATCAAAAGTTATTTTTCTTATTGATTCTGGAACTCCGATCATTACTTTGTCCTGAGATAGGATTTTTCCTGCGTTTTCCTTTATAGATTCAATTGATTTTTCATCACGTAATTCACTAATAACGTAAGCACAATACACAAGAATTGTCTCATTTAGATTAATTCTCAGATTTTTTGAGAGTCGTTGCTTGACTAGCTCAATTGAAGAAAAAAAGACATTTTCAGAGTCAGAATCATACTGGAATATTTTAGTTATGGGCGGTATGTCCGGCTCGCCACATATAGTTGCTTTAACATGAATCATTTCCTTTTTGGAATCTCTGGCCGAGATTCTTTTCCAAAGTGATATGTATTTCCTGTACCGCGATATTTATGAGGTCGTACTGGACTGCCATCCTTCTTGCCTTGTTTTGTAAGAGATAGCCCTGCTAAGAGCTCAACTATCAATCTCTGCCCAAGCCCCGATGTAATTCCACCATTGTATGAGCTTTGATCACTAACATCATAGGTAGGCGATACCTCGACTAGGTCCATTGCAAACCTATCAGGATCAAATCCTACAGAAAATTGTCGCACTAATCTCATTCCCTCCCTTGAGGTAAGGCCGTTTGGCTCAGGTTCACCTGTACCTGGAGCATATGCAGGATCAAAAGAATCAATGTCCCATGTCAGATAAACAGCATCGGTTCCATCATTTGCACGGTCAACGGCTTCTTTTGCGATAGCATCAATTCCTACCTCTTCAACATCAAGCATTGTAAACCATTGAAAATCCTGATCCGACATCCATTTGTAGAGGTCAGGTCCAGGCCAGTATCCTCGTGGGCCAATCAGGGTATAGTTTTTGCCTTTAAGACAGCCAAGTTCCATGATTCTTCGAATGTGTGCACCATGGTCATATTTGAAGCCACAAAGGCCTTGCGGCGCACAATCAGCATGTGTATCTAAATGAATTATTCCAATGTTTTTGTATTTTTTTGCAAACGCTCTAACGTTTGCAAATGTAATGGAGTGATCCCCACCAAGCATAACAGGAATTCCATTAATATCAAGTACTTCCTTGACTTTTTGTGTCATTCTTTTGTGTGACTCAATAACATCACCAGGTGAAACATTCACATCACCATAATCAACTGCTCTAAAAACGCCAAAAGGATCTGCACCTGTTTCAATGTTAAATCGTTCATATGGTGGTGCAGGAATCGTTGATGCTGCACGAATTGCTCTTGGACCATATCTCGCACCGGGACGAATTGTTGTTCCAAAATCAAATGGCTCTCCAATTATAGCTACATTTGGTTTTACCTTTTGAAGTTCTGCATGACTTTGTATCCATGGCAGATGCAAAAATGTGTTGATCCCAACAAACGGAGGTTGATCATTTCCCTTGTATGATTCACCGTAAAATTCCATTCCCATTGTAATTCAAAATTATGATCTATGGTATGTTATTAAATATGTCTAGGTAAAGTACGATCTATTTTTTCAAGTGAAAATCAAATTTTTATTTAATTATTGTGTCTGATCGCAAAAATTGTTTGTAATGTACGATCAATTATAAACAAAGTATGTTATAATTAATTAAAATGATCCTAGAGAGTTCAAAAAATTCGTGGCATTATATCAATGAAGGCATCACATCTGTAAACTATAATAATTTTAAGAAAGCAATTTCACGATTTGACAAAGCATTACAAATAGAATCAGATAATCTTGTTGCGCAGTTCCACAAGGGATCAACGCTTTACAAGCTTGAAAAGTTCAGCGAAGCCATGTCTTGTTTTGAGAAGGCGATAGAAAATGATCCAAAAAATATTGATGCCTTGTATAATAAAGGGCTTACACTATCAAAGCTAGGAAATCAGCGAGAGGCAATTTTTTGTTTTGACAAGATTTTAGAAATAGATCCAAATTATGCTGATGCACTAACACAAAAGGGTGCTGAGCTAAGCAAGCTTGGAAAACATAAAGAGGCAATTACCTGCCTTGATAGGGTATTAGAATCAGATTCCAAGAATTCAAGTGCGTTATACAACAAAAGTGTGGTTTTAGGCAGACTAGGCCTGAATTCTGACTCTATTTTCTATCTAAACAAGGCAATTGAAGAAGATTCTAGAAAATCACAAGAGCTGTATGAAAAGGGAGCTGAGCTTGCAAAACAAGGCAAGCATGAAGAAGCCATGTCATTTTATACAAAAGCGCTTGAAGTTGACCCAAAGAATGTAAAGGCGCTTGTAGCAAAGGGATGGACTCTTGACTTTGCTGGATTTTCAAATAAAGAAATTTTTGTATTTTTTGATAAGGCTTTAGAGATTGATCCAAAATATATTGATGCACTACTCAACAAGGGTCTTGTTTATGATCGAACAGGTCTTTATGAAAAAGCAGTAGAATGTTTTGACAAAGTTTTGGAAATTGAACCAAAAAATATACGTGCAATGTACAGCAAAGGTGTTTCGCTTTATTCGCTAAAAAAATACGGTGCCGCAAAATTTTTTTGTGAAAAAGCAATTGAACTAGATCCAACAAATGTAGTTGCCTTATGTAGTATGGTCTGGCTTCTTGAACATCAGCAAAAATATGAAGAAGCACTTTCATTCTGCGATAAAGCGCTTGAGATCAATCCTACCTATGTTTACGCTCTAAGCTACAAAGGAAAGCTGCTATTTTCATTAGAAAAATTAGAAGAATCCTTGCAGTGTTATAATAAGGCATTAGAATTTGAACCAAACAATTCAACTGCAATGTATTATAGAAATAAGATAATTATCAAGCTTGAAAAAATGAAAAAAAGATCCCTTTTTGGTAAATTTAAATAGGTTTGTTAGTGCGATGCACTTTTACTTGATGTATCTTCGCCAGAACTTGGTACAAAGTGTTTTAGATCTTCACCTGATATGAGGTCTTCTTCTGGTGGAACATAGTCTCTTACATCGTGTCGTGCCTTACCAGGCCATTTCTTTTGCGTGGCCAATGCCACTCCAATAAAGACTGCAAATGAGATTGGTGGTGGAATCATCGTATCCAATCCTGCCCATTCTATAGGCATCGTAAAGAAGAATGCAAATCGCAGAACAGATCCTACCAAAAGTGAAGCAATTGCAGCAGGCATGTTTGCCTTTCTCCAGAACAATCCTAGTGTAAGTGGTGCAAATGCACCTGCAAATACGATATCAAATGCCAATATGAGGTATATTCCAGGCTGTGGCACAGTATAAGCAAGAAGAAATCCTGCAACCATCATTGGTATTATGACTGCTCTTGTAACCCATAACAGCTTTTTGTCGGTCCAAGGTTCCTTGTGTAACCATCTTCGTCGAATAATTCTTTGGATTAGATTTCTTGAAACTACACTAGAGATTGCTAACAGTCCACCGTTTGCTGTAGACATGGCAGCACCAAGCACTCCCATCAAAAGAGCTGCACCTATTACAAATGGCATGTGATTGATAGCTAGTTCAGGCATTGCAGTAAACGGATCCTCAAGGCCTGGCAAAAAGTGTAATGCAATTATTCCCATCATACTCGTTGGAACTACAGTAAATAGTGTAAGCGCACCTCCCCAAAATGCTCCACGTTGTGCAGTCTTTGGATCTCTTGCTGCAAATACTCTTTCCATAAAGTCAAGTGCTACTATATCTCCAAGACCAAGTGCAAGGATGCCAGCCCAGTTGATCAGTGCGCCTGATGCGATATCAGTTAGTCCTGACAGATCCATGTATCCAGGTGGTGCACTGCCAAGTATGGTATCAAATGGAACTCCCGCAAATCCGCCTGCAAAGAAGATGAACGCTGCCCAGAAAGCACCTATTGCAAGATAAATCTGGAATATGTCCGTGTAAGCAGAAGAGAACAGTCCACCTGCAAAAGTATATGCAAGTACAACTAGAGCTGCAATAAGTACACCCCAAAAGAAGTCAATACCAAAAACTGTTTGTAGTATAAATCCACTTGCTGCAAAGTTTCCTGCAACAAGTACTGTAAAGCTAATTATCATCAAAACACCGGATATTCCTTCTGCGGCATTACCAAATCTTCTAAAGTAAAAGTCTGGCAGAGTAAACATAGTCATCTTGTTTAATGGTCTACCGTAAAAGAAGCCAGTCAAAAGAAGACATATTCCAAGGCCTATAGGAATCACGGCACCTGCCCAAAAGCCAAATTGATAGACAAGTGCAGCGTTGCCCAACGATGAGTTACCATCGATTGATTGTGCCGCAAGCATTGTACCTACAAAAAACAAAGGCAAGGTCTTTCCAGCAACCATTAACCGTCGGCCACTTTTTTTAACCAGTTTGTAAGTCAGGGTACCTACTACCAAAGATGCTATCAAAAATACAATTATTGCAACACCAAAACCAGTGATCTCTGCCATGCCCTAATTGGAAAACGAGTGTGGTTATTTAAGGATTAAATAATTACAGTAAAGTACGTCTTCAAGAATAAAGGGTAATGTGTAAAATACGTAGTTAATTGGTTGTTTTAACTGATTGTGATTTTTAATTCATATTTTACATAAATACTGAATTTCACAAAATCAAGAGACTAGATCTTCAATTCGTATACGACTAATGTTAATCTCATTTTTGTGAATCAATCTAAAATCATGTGATGATCTAAAATGGAAATAGTGTAGATTGTTTTCATGGATTTCTAAAAAGCTCTTGTTTTGTAAATTTTAAATTTTTATTAGTTTGTGTAATACTTTCTCTGCAATGGCAAAACAAGAAGCCGCAGCTGTTATCGTGATCTTGTTAGGATTAGGCCTAACACAGTTGGAAAGCGGTACAAATGCGTTTTATGTTGGAGCTGGATGGGGTACAATTGGGATGGCATGTTTGTGGTTGTGTCTTTTAATTGTCAAAGATTTAAAGAGAAAGAATAAAAAGAAAAAATAATTTGCAAAAATTTTAAAGCGAGTTGTAATCTAAAAGATTATGCCAAGCCAAGGTTATTCAACGATAGGACTCAAACCTTCAATTATAAGGGAACTTCAGCGTGTAACTGACCAGTACTATCCAGGTATGTTTTTGCCAAGTACATTAATAATTACAATGAATGAGATCAAGCGTGGATATTATACGCCAGAAATATACAACATAAAAGTAGATCTTTCAGGGCGCTATAACTCACTAACCATCAGATCCGATGTAAAGGATTGGCTTGAGGAAAACTACAAAAATCTTTTCGATCTGTATGCAGAAAAATACGGTATTGACAACTTTACCCAGTTCGTTAGCTATTTTATTATGAATCTGTTTCAGTCAAAGAGCGAGTCACAGAATCAGATTATTAGACTAAGGGCTTCTGAGTTTAAGTGGTTGATTCAAGAATATAAAAAACGGAAAAAGCAAAATGGAATAGAGACTACATTTGATCGATTTGCAGATGAATTTCTAAGGGAGCTACTAGAAAAGATAATCGAGGCAAAAAAAATTCTGTCCACATAAAACAAAATTTTTCATCGATAAGAAAATCTAAAGCGGTATCATCGTATCAAGAAGTCTTGCGTTAGTTACTTGTCCTGTTTTTTCCTGAAATTCTAGATCTACTGTGTATTTGAGATTGTTTTGTAGGAATCTAACCTGAACATCCCAACCTGTTCGTGGACCTTTTTCAGGCAAAGGAAACGTCTCGCTAACTTTGAAGTCAGATACATCACCATACAGAGCTTGTATTACTCTTTTTGATTCTCTTTCAATATCTTGTGGTGTACTAATCTTAGTCATGGTTTTCATTTCGCTGATAATTATAAAAATATATTGAAAATATCTAGTGGTAAATTACCAATTAAAAAATTTCCATTTCAATTAATGTAGAATATTAAAAAAATCTGTCTTCAAATTTGAAATATTTGTACTGATCGGATCAGTAATGATATATTTTAATAATTATTGAAGATACAATATAGATTGAAATATCCTGATCTTCTTGGCCAAGATGTCGCACGTGTTGGAGTTCAGGTTACGCGTAAGTATAACCTTCTTGCAAGTAGAATGATCACGGATGTGATCAAAACTTCACTCGGTCCGCGTGGCATGGATAAGATGTTTATCGATATACAAGGAGATGTTTACGTAACAAAGCACGGTGGCGCATTTCTGCGAAAAGTGGATCATGCACATCCTGCAGCAAAGGCAATTGTAGATGCGGCAAACTCTGTTGATAACCATGTGGGAGATGGCACTATTTCGGTTGCTGTTTTAATTGGTGCATTGTGTACAAAGGCAGAAGAACTGCTAAAAATGGAGATCCCTCCTACGATAATCTCTTCTGGCTATCAAACTGCCTCAGATATTGCACTTGATGTACTTGCCTCTCTTGCCCAAAAAGCAAGCATTTCAGACAGAGAAATAATGATGCATCTTGTCCTAACATGCCTCAAAGGCAAGTCCATATCAGATATGATTGATGAAGATATTATTGCAAAACTAGTTGTTGATGCTGTTTGTACTATCACAGATTTTGATCATAACAAAATAGAAGTTGATGACATAAAAATTGAAGAAAAACTTGGTAACGCGACAGACATCCAGCTCATAGACGGAATTGTGATTGACAAAACAATTGACAACTCTGCAATGCCAAAAATGATCAAGGATGCAAAAATTCTTTTAACAAACGAATTTCTTGAGCCTATTCGTACTAAGATAGACGATGAGATAGTAATCACATCACCAGAGCAGATGAGTGTGTTCATAAAACGAGAATCTGATACAGTCTTAGAAAAAGTTCAAAAGATAATTGATGCAGGAGTTAATGTTGTTATATCTAGAAGAGGAATTAACTCATTTGCCCAAGAGCGTCTTGCAAAATTTGGAATAATTTCTATCAAACGAGCGACAGAAAATGATTTGTGGTGGCTTGAAAAAGCAACTGGCGCAAAAATCTGTAACGATCTTAACAATATTTCTGAAAATGATCTTGGTTATGCAAAAAAAGTTTACGAAAAAACAGTAGGAGATGACAAGATGGTGTTTGTTGATGGATGTAAAAGTCCAAAAGCAATTACAATTTTGTTGAGAGCTAATTCTAAAAAATATCTTGATGAGTTTCATCGAACAATAAAAAATGCGTATTTTGTTTTGCGAAATTTTATCGAGAATCCACAAATAGTTGGTGGAGGAGGATCTACAGAGGCAATAATTGCACAAAAAGTAAGACAAAAGGCTCACATGATTGAAGGTAAGGAACAAATTGTTATAGAAAAGTTTGCTGAAGCGTTAGAAGAAATCCCAATAACTCTTGCCAGAAATGTAGGCATGGATGTCATTAATACTATTACTGAACTTAGAGCAAAACACGCTCAATTTGCCAATGGTAATTACGAATGGTTTGGCATAGATTCATCTCAAAGAAAAGTAGCCGAGGTTTTTTCAAAAAATGTAGTTGAAACACTAGTGGTAAAAGAGCAGATTATCAAAACAGCTGTTGAAACTACCACTTCCTTGCTAAATGTAGATGATATTTTTATGAAAGATGAAATCGACAATACGCACTGCCATATTGATGGTACGGTTCATGCGCATCATGATGGTGGAAAGGCACACAATCATTTTGAACAAGAAGGAATAGAACAGCGTCAAATGCATCATTACTACTAATTTTGTGTCAAATTAGTAAATCATGGTGAAGATAATGGAGGATTAAATTTAGAATATGGTGGATCTTCTGATTGATTAAACTGTTCAATTTGTTTTTCTGATTTTGATTCGTCTGAAAATTCAGAACCTACATAAAATACTAGGTTTATTACAATAAACATTACAACTATAATTAATAATCTACTTTTCATAGAAAGTTTTTTTCGCTCTGTTTTACGAACCATTCAACAATTTAGAATCACAAGTATTTTTCTTTAGCTATTAATGATGTTACTATTTTAATCTTGAAAGCAAGGCAGAGTACAGAAACGGAAGAATTGTTGTTGCCTCTGCATGCACTGTAGTTTGCTTTGCATTTTGTGTTACCTTCCCCCATGATATTGCCTCATCCACTAGTGCACCGCTTGAGCTCCCATCAAATTCTTGTGCAGTTGTGATGTATACTGCATAGTCCAAACCATCCCGATACTGATTCCACCAAAGTGTATGATGTTTTGGCAATCCACCACCAATCATAAGGGCACCTGATTTTTTTGCCTTAAAGATAAGACCAGACAAAAGATCTGCGTCTGCAGTGAGATTCAGCTTAAAGTCATGATGTTTTTGTGTAAAAAGCCATATCTGACTTCCAACAGCCCCATCCATTATACCTGGAACAATAACTGGAATTTCATTTTTGTATGCCCAATACAAAAATGAGTTTTCGCCCATATGACGGCCTATCATTTTTGTGATATCTGCAGTTGACATCTCTTTGTTCCCTGTCTTGTATTCTTCTTCTAAAAAGGCCTGCATCTTTTCTTCAATTATTGGGCCATAACTCTGCATTGGCACAAGCACATTGCCTAGTCTATGGATATGTTGATCAGCCAGTTGTTTGTCATCTAGTGCAAAATCACCTTCCTTGTAATTTGAGAAATATCTTGCAATATCATGATCTAGCGCTCCACAAGTTGTGATAACAACATCAAACCACCTGTTTTTTATCATATCCTTGATTACGCCACGAAGACCTGTTGAGATAATCGCAGCAATGAATGACAGAAATTTCAGACATTTTTTATCAGGAATCATTATTGTTAGAATATCTAACCCTTCGGCAAGATTTCTTGCCTCAAAACCTCCGGATTTTGACATTTGCTCAAATATTTCCTCAATGCCTGATTCTTTTTTTATTAAAATGTCTTTAACGTCTCGCCCTGCTTTGATCATGCGATAGAGACTCGAATTCGGTTATAAAACTCTGCCTTAATCCATAGATATTTTTAGAAATAACAATAATCCTGCCAGTTCTGCGATACCTACTCCCAACATGTAAGGAAATATTTCTGGTGAAAAAATATGTTGCATTGAAAAATATGCATAAGAACCAATAACATTGTGTAAAAACAACATAGCTGCAACAACTATCAAGCCTAACGGCAGACGCGCCTTTGTTTTTGAATACATTTTTCCAAATATGCACATCAGTATTCCAAGTACTATCATGTTTGCGATTGAAACGCCTGATAAGATTGCAGAAGTTGATTCCATTTAGTTAATCACGCTCCGATAACTCTTATTTACTTTTTTCCAATTTCGTAACAATTTCTTCAAACGACTCCATATTTACTTCTAAAAATGTTGAGACAAAATAGGTAATTCCATACTTTTCACCTATCTTTGTTATGATGTTATTTTTTTCCAGTACATTGACATGATGTTGTATTGCCTTATAATCAAGCCCTAAATCTTTTGCAAGTTGATTTGCGTTAAGAGGTTTTTCTCGAATTGTTTGTACTATTCGTAATCTATTCAGACCCCCCCTAGAACCAGCAAATAAAAACCAGAAAAGACGTTTAACGTGAGGATCATTTGCCATATTTTGACATATTCTTTTCTGTTATGTTTACTAAAAGGTGTTTATGGTGAAAATAGTTTAGATTACAATAATACGAATGTGATTTTTCGTAAAGGTAAAAAGAGACAAACACATCTTTAGTTTGATAGAAAATGATGGCATTAAATTATGATTATCCACTTTATCGACCTCCTTCTGAAGCAAACTCGTTAATATTTCAAGTAACACTTGGATGCTCATTCAACGAGTGTTCATTTTGTGATATGTACAGAAGCAAGGAATATGTTGAAAGATCATGGGATGAAGTAAAATCTGAAATTGACATCATGGCAAAACAATTGCCTGATACAAAAAGAATTTTCCTTGCAGATGGTGATGCACTTAATCTTCAAACCGATTACATGATTAAGATTGTAGAATATCTATACAAGAATTTCCCAGATCTAGAACGGGTGTCATGTTATGCAATGCCTATGAATTTACTCAAAAAATCTCCAGAGGAGCTAAAAAAAATGAATGAGTCTGGACTACAAATGCTTTATTTGGGAATAGAAAGTGGTTCTGATATAATTTTAAAAAAAGTTACAAAAGGTGCAACAGCTCAAACCATAATTAGAGCTTGCAAAAAAGCAATGGATGCAGGTTACATTCTCTCTTGTATGATCATATTAGGACTAGGAGGAAGAACATATTCAAAAGAACATTCAAAGTCTACAGCTGAAATAATTAATACGATTATACCTCATTATGTTGGTGCACTAACACTTTATTTAGAAAATGGCATAAAAGATGAATTTCTTACAAAGTTCAAAGAACCGTTTATTCCAGTTTCTGATAATGAAGCATTAGAAGAGCTTGAAGATCTAATAAATAGAATAGATGTGAAAAATGAAATTATTTTTAGAGCGAATCATGGTTCAAATGCTTATACTATTGGCGGAACTTTTCCTCACGATAAAAATGCCATACTTGAAAAGATTTCGTGGATGAAAAATCATCCAGAAATGGTAAGACCAAAGGGTCTAAGAGGATTCTAATTTTATAGATTTTCAATTATTGTTTTTAGACTATCAGGAAGTTCTGGTACATCTGTATGACTAGTGTTATTCTGTAAAATGTCTATTCCTATTCTTCTTACACGCTGAGTTCCAATCAGTGTATCTAGGCTTTTTTGAATGTCATTTTCTGAAAGAATAGTGCTTAGCTTTTCTAAAAGTGTCTGTTCGTGTTCATATTTTTCAATTGCATATTGAACTATGATCATTTTATCGTTAGCAGAAAGATCAGTCATTACTTGTAATCAGTTTTTGAAATTAAATGTGTTACCAAAATCAAGAATGGACAGGGCTTGAACGTGATGTATAGATGGGCCCACGGGGATTTGAACCCCGGATCTTCGCCGTGTAAGGGCGACGTCATAACCACTGGACTATGAGCCCAGCAAGCTACCTTGTTAAAAACCATTTAAACTTTGAGAAAAATTTTGAACAAGCTAAAAATGGAGTTTACTAAAAGAGATTTTGTTGACAACAATTACTTTTTTTTCAAGTCCTATAGGTCTTGGACATGCGACAAGAGATATTGCAATTGCTCAACATCTAGAAAACATTTCAAAATTGTTTATCAGTGGTGTATCAGCAGCTGATCTTTTCAAAAAATGTGGTTACAGTGTTAAAAACGTGTATACACCATCACAATTTAATGTTCAAAATGGTTCATTACAATCTCCTTTGAAATGGCTATGGAAATACTACAATTATTACAATGACTGCAAACTTGTTTCATCCAACATTATAAAAGATGAAAAACCAGAACTGGTGGTTAGTGATGAGGATTTTGCTTCATTAACAATAGCACAAAAGCAGAAAATACCAACAGTGTTAATTACAGATATTTTAGAAACTAGATTCACAAAAGGAATTGGTTCGTTGATCGAAAAAAGAATGAACCGTTCTATGAAAGAAATTATGAAAAAATGCGACGTTGTAATTTTGCCAGAAAATGGTCAAGATAAAGAAAATATCAGATATGTAGGACCTATTGTTAGAACAACAAGATATACGAGAGAAGATTTGAGGAAAAAATTTTCTTTTAATAAAAAAACCATAGTTGTCAGTATTGGAGGAACTAATGCCGGAAAGTTTCTAATACAAAAGACATTAGAAGCGTTTTCTAAGTTAAAAGAGGATGTGGAGCTTGTCATTGTTACCGGACCATCTTTAAAAAGTGAATTTACAAAAAACATACGAAACTTTGGATTTGTAGAAAACTTACATGAGATAATTTATGCAGCAGATCTTGTGGTTTCTCTTGCTGGAAAATCTACAATTGATGAGTCAAAAGCTTATGGAACACCTGGAATTTTCATACCAATAAAAGATCATTTCGAACAAGAAGATAATGCAAAACAGGAAGGATTTTCTTTTGCAGACGTCAACAAATTAGAATCGTTGATTGCTGAAAAATTAACTGAAAAAAGAAATCCTCTTAGTTGTGATGGTGCAATGAAAGCAGCCAACATAATATGTAGATTCATAACCGAACATAACAATAAACCCAATAATTAATAGTGGAATGTAATTTTTTATTGCTTGTTGAACAGATTAGTTATCGCAAAATTTGGCGGAAGTGCGATTGGAGTAGATGGTATATCAATTCCAATTATTCTTCAAAGAATTAATGAATTAAAGAAATCGTCTAAAGTAATTGCAATTTTTTCTGCACCTCTAACTATACACGGAGGCGAAAAAAGATCATTAACTGACATTGCACTTGAATTGGGAAAAAAAGCTGAAAAAGGACAAACTATAGACATTGATGAAATTAAACGAACATATGAAAAAATACTCGAGTTAGTAGGCGATAATTACCAAGCTGAATGTCAAAATACCATTAACACATTTTTAGAAAAATCAAAAACTGCTTTAGATACTGCAAGACAAAAGGGAGAATTTGCTGATGAAGTACGTTCTAAGACACTTGCGTTTACAGGTGAAATTTTGATATCAAAAGTAATGGATTACATTATGAAAAGTCAAGGAATAAAATCCGCATCTGTAGATTTTGATATTTGGCCGATAATAACTGACCACAATATAGAATCGACCAACTTTCTTGCATCAGAATCATTTGAAAGATTAGAACCATTAGAAAAACTCCTCAAAGAAAGCGATGTGATTTCAATTGGAGGCTTTATTGGCAAAACAAAAGATGGAACTATGACTACTTATGAAAGAGGCGGTTCTGATAGAACTGCAGCTGATATTGGGATTCTATTTCATAAAAAATATGAAACTAGCATTGATTTTGAGAAGGATAGCTCGGTAGTCTCTGCAGATCCTAAAATTGTAACTGAGAACCTTGATGAAATCAAACAGATTTCCTATAATGAAGCAAGGCTTGCTGGAATGTTTGGTATGAAGATCCTTGATCCTATTGCGATTAAGGAAATTTTAGAACACGGTGTAGATATATCCATCATAATTACCGATATGAAAAATCCTAGAAAAACTACAATAATCAAAAGGAGGCCTAATGAGGAAAATGGTCATCCATTAAAAATAGTCACTGGAAAAAAGAATTGTGCAATTTTAAGAATTGAAAATGCATCTGCGCAAAGACTACTAGAATCGCTTGAAAATGATAAGCGTTACAGTGAATTTGTAATTTTATCACCTTTTACAAAGGATGGAATAGAATTTGCGAGAATCTTATTTCTAGATGCGGATTATGTGAAACGAAATGAGAAATACATGCTTGGATTTGATTCTCTTGCTACTATTGCCTATAATCGAGGTGTCATTACTTTGATTGGTGATGAGATGTGGAAAGTTCAACAAGTTGCATCAAAGACTAGTTCAAAAATTGGTGAAGCTGGTCTGAACATATTGAATATGGATGCACAAGAAGAAACATCAAGAATAATTATTGTTATCGAGGATGCAGGCAACAATATAGAACGAGCCATAAAAGCAGTTCATGCTGAAAGAGTGATCATTAACAAATCAAACGTTTGAAAAATCAAAACATCGTTGGCTCTACAGGCCCTTACCTGTAGTGCCAAAGTGGGTTTGTTCTTGGACCTTTATCTAGAGTCAGTCCGGCGTTACCCAAAACACGCGCTGATTATCATTAGCATTTTCAATATTTAGATTTGATCTATATAGTCTATTGATCTAATTAATAATGCCTAATTTGGCAATGAATGATTTTACAGTTTTCGTATGAAAAGTATTGTAACAAATTTGATTTCGAATTTAATTCTGTAAAAAATGTTATGAGATAATCAAAATAAAATTAAGTTGTTTTTTGAATTTCGAAAAATGTGGTTAAGCTGAATCAACAGAATAACAAAATCTCATAATTCTTTAAATTACCAACATATTTCCATTCCAATATGAAAGAGGTAGGCAAGATATGGATGAATGGAAAAATGATTCCATTCAAAAATGCCAAAGTACACGTACTGACTCATGCGTTACATTACTCAACTGCAGTGTTTGAAGGAATAAGATGTTACAATACTCCAAATGGTTTAGCAATTTTTAGATTAGATGAGCACGTAGAAAGATTTTTCAATTCTGCAAAAATGTATTCCATGAATATTCCATATTCGAAACAACAAATTGAGAATGCAATAATTCAAACAGTAAAAGCAAGTACTCTTAGAGAATGTTACATCAGGCCTATAGCTTACTACGGATATGGGACGATGGGCCTTACACCAACATTAAACAAAATAGATGTTGCAATAGCATGTTGGGAGTGGAAGATTGGAGAGTCAAAAGCTGGTAAAGTATCTGGCTCAAGATGCAAAGTTTCAAGTTGGATAAGAATAGATTCACGTTCGCAACCAATGAAAGCGAAGGCTGCATCAAACTATGCAAATGCTGCCCTTGCAAGAGTTGAGGCATTAAAGGATGGTTATGATGAATCTATTATGTTAAACAATCAAGGCAAGGTAGCAGAAGGAAGCGCAGAAAATATTTTCATTGTAAAAAATAACCAGATATTTACTCCACCTCGTACAGCTGGTATTTTGGAAGGAATTACAAGAGATAGTGTCATTCGAATAATTGAGGAGAATGGTGAGGAAGTAATTGAGAAAGATCTTGATAGAGAGGATCTTTATGTAGCAGATGAAGTATTTATGACAGGAACTGCAGCTGAAGTAAAATCGGTTACAGAGATTGATCAAATAACAATTGGAAATGGTAAACCAGGTTCAAAAACGCGAGAATTACAAAAATCGTTTATGTGTGTAGTTATGGGAAAAGATGATCGATTTCTTTCATGGCTCAAATACATTTAGAATAGGTTTTTTACATCTAAAATTACAAAATACATAGTTATGGAATTTTGTGACTTTGATTCAATACAGGAAGTGTGCTGGTTTTGTAAAAAAGGTAGACATGAAGAATGCATGAAAGAGATTCCTGTGAATAATAAATCTGATGGACATCACGATTGTACTTTTGATACTAAACTAATTCAGTGCAAATGTACTCATTCATAACATAACCATACAACTAGAATATTTCCTAAAACATGCCAGATGAGCTCAAAAATCATCATCTTTAGTTTATTTAATACGTTTTTTGTGTAAATGAATATTTTGTAGTAGCAAATCCAATCACAGTTGCAAACCATATTGTTGTTAATCTTATAATTAAGACGACTGCAGATGCAATAGAAAATTCAAATCCATTTGAAACAAGGATACTAATGAAACTTCCTTCAGTTACACCAACACCTCCTGGGATGAATGATATTGCTCCATATGCTAACGAAGTAAAATAGTATTGAAGTGTTTTAAAAAATTCAAGATTGTAACCTGCTGCTATGAAAGTAAAATAAACCGCAAACGCTTCAATTATCCAACTTATAATACTAATAAACCAACCATAAATCATAATTTTTGGTTTTGTTAAGATATAAAATGATTCATTTAGGTCTTGTGTTGGAATTATTTTCTTCATAAATTTTATTTTTGATAGTTTTATTTGAAATCTAATTAAAAGTATTTTACTATGGACAAGTATGTATGCACCAGAAATTATAAAAGAAAAAATAACTACTATAATTGAAGATTGCCATAAATATGAAAATGATAAAGTGACTATCAATAAAGTTAAAATTGATAACATATCATGATATCTTTCAATAAAAACAATAGGCAATGTTTGAGAACGTGTTATGCCAAATTTTTTCTTTATTATCTCTGATTTTATTAACATTCCAAATCCACCTGGTGTAGCAACAAACGATAAACCTGCAAAATAGATCTTTGTGTTATCTATAATTGGGATTTTTACATTTATGCTTCTAAGAAATATTTGTTGACGAAAACTTCTGATTACTAATGATGACATTACAAGCAGTAAAGCAACAGTGATGAATTCTATTTTTATATTTAATAAATGATAAAATAGCTTGTTAATGTCTGCTACAAGTGTTAATGTTACATAAAAAAACATAACCAAAATAATTATCAAAAATGTATTTTTACTCAAATTATTTTTTTGCACTAGATTTGTGGAAATTAAGTTGAATAATAATTAACATGTGTATTATTTACAATTTTAACTTATTATGACTAGGAGTGTATCTTATAGTTTTAAAAAAAATTTTAGTATTACTCTAATATATCTAGGCGCTTCTTTTTTTAAATCAAATTTTGAAAAGCTTAGATCTCTTCCATAATACTTGATTGGTATTTCAACGAAATTTTTGTAACCATGAATATATGCATTAATTGGTAGTTCTACAAATATTTCGAAGCCAGTTGAAGTAATTTGCATATTTTTTAGTATTTGTGATTTATACGCTTTGATACCATTTGTTATATCATTTGATTTTATTCCAAAAAGTAGACCAATTACATAATTACATAATCGATTAGCAATATATTTTGTAAGTGGATATTTTTCGAGTTTTTGCTTGTTTAAAAATCGACTTCCAAATACCATATCATATCCTTCTTTTATCTTATATGCTATTTTCACTATTTCTTGTGGATCCTGTGAATTTTCACCCATTACTAAAATTATAACATTTTTTGATGCTTTGTTTATTCCGTCCAATACAGCTTTAGCTATTCCTCGTTTTCCATATCTAGCTAATATTTTAATTTCTTCAAAATTAGTTGCTATCTTTTCAACTATTTCATGTGTTTTATCATCAGGTTCCCTGTCTATTATAACAATAATTTCAAAATCAAAATTTTCGTTTCTAAATGCTTTTAATAGTCCACTTAACGAATTTTCAATAAAATCTTCTTCCTTATATGCAGGAACTATTAATGAAAAAGAATTGTTCATAATAAATGGTTATTGTAAATTTTTGTAATAACTTGAGTACCAATCATATGTTTGCTTTAATCCTATATTCAGTGATACTTGCGGTTCATATCCTAGCTTCTTAATTTTAGTTAGATCTGGAAATCTTCTTTTTGTACCACTATTTTTAAGCGGAATAAATGTAGGAGTGATTTTTTTTCCATGAATTTGTTCAAGCATTTTAATTAGATTTTTAATTGTAACTTCTTCTGAATTACCAATATTAAAAATTTCATTACGACCTTCTTCTTTTTCACAAATCAAAAGTATTGCTTTGATTGCATCTAATATAAAACAAAAGCTTCTCGATTCAGTACCATCTCCTTGAACTACAAATTCTTCATTTTGTACACATTTTCGTATGAATTCCGGTATAACATGTTCAAACCCCATCTTTGGACCATATATATTGTGAAATCTGCCAATGGTGTAAGAGAATCCATACGTTTTAGCAAAATTTATTGTTGTAATTTCTCCTATAATTTTACTAGATGAATAAGAAAAACGTGGATTTGTAGGATCAGGAACTACTAAAGGTTCAGTTTCAGGAGTTGGAAAAATAATAGGAAATCCATAAACTTCTGAGGATGATGCAAAGAAAAACTGTTTAATATTAGTATTTAAAATCCAATTAAAAAAATTCATACTTCCTGTGACATTTACTTTTATTACTTTCTCTGGAATTTCATAGAAATATTTTGTTCCATTTATCGCCGCAAAATGAAATGCAAAATCTATATTTTTAGGTATTTGATTCCAATCCTCCTTTTTTGTTACATCGCCTTTAATGATAGTTAGTTTTTTATTCCTTAGTCTTTCGATATTAACAAAAGAATTTCTAAAACCATTGTCAAATGCTATTACATTTTTATTTTTTTTTAATAATTTCTCAACAAGATAGCTGCCTAAAAATCCTGCACCTCCGGTTACAAGTACATTATCCATAATCTTCATTATCAATAAATAGGAAATTTTACTCTTTAATTAATGATAATGGAAATAGAAAGCGTTAATATTTTATAATTCTCGTACAACTAATTGGATTTAGCTGATTGTGATTGGAAGTATACTTTAGCCAAACCCTCTTCTATTCTTGAAAGTGTTATGCCAAATGTATTTTTTATTTTTGTATTATCCAAACAAGTGTTTTTAGGAATTTGAATTTTTAAATTTGAGTCATGAATAGAAAGTGATTTAATTAGTTCTTCATTCATTTTGAATTTTTTAGCGATCAGTTTTGCAAAATAAAATTTAGAAAGGCAACTTGAACCAACGACATGAAATATACCAGAAACATTAGATGATATTATTTTTATTATGACTTCTGTAAGTTCATCAAGTAACGTTGGGCTAAAAATATTATCATAAACAGATATTGTTTTTTCTTCTCGTAGGTTATCTAAAACAAAGTTTAGAAATTTCGCTTTAGGATTCCAACCATATACTAACGAGGTTCTTATTACCACGTTTTTTGAATATTTAAGAACATTTTTTTCTGCTAATACTTTTGTAACTCCATAATAATTTAGAGGGCTAGTTTCATCATTTTCTGAATAATTACCTTTTTTGCCATCAAATACATAGTCGGAGGAAATGAAAATTAATTTTGAGTTAATTTCTGAACATACTGAACAAATTTCATTAAATGATTCTACATGAAGCTTGTATGTTTGTTCTTTATTTAATTCACAGAATTCGGGATTTGAATTAGCTATTGTGTCAATTACAATATCAGGTTTCTCAGATTGTAATAATCTACATAACTGATCAATATGTCGAGGTAAGTTGATAGAAACCAGCTCTATTCCTGAGATTTCAATAGTGTTTTTGTTGTAAGTACCTATAACATCGAAAAATTTGCTGCTCTTTTCTGATATTGCACTGCCTATTAAACCGCTACACCCTAAAACTAAGATCTTCAACGAATCAAACTTAATATGATTAACTAAAATTAAGTTTTTCATATTATGGGCTGTTTTATATGTTCAAATACAAATTTACAGTTGATTATTGATCTTGGCAAACATCCACCACCCCTAAATTTTCTAACTAAAGAACAGATACAAAACAGAAAAGAAAGATTGTTTTCATTACAATTATTTTATTGTAAAAAGTGTGGATTATGTCAACTTGGTAATGCAGTAAATCCTGCTTTAATGTTCAAAAAATACACATACACATCAGGTATTAGTGTAGATTTTAGAAATCATTTGAACTCATTAGCTAAAACATTAGTGAAAAAATTTCAGTTAGGCTTAAATGATTTTGTAATTGATATTGGATCAAATGACGGTACTCTGCTTTCCTATTTTCTTCCCCATGGTGTAAAAGTGCTTGGTGTTGAGCCATCAAATATTGCTAAATTAGCATTAGCTAATAGAATATCTACAATTAATGGATTCTTTAGTGTACCAATAGCTAAAAAGATTCTTCAAAATGAAGGTACTGCAAAAATAATTACAGCAACTAATGTTTTTGCTCATGTAAATAAACTAGATTCATTTATGAAAGGAGTAAAAATGCTACTTGATACTTTCGGTATTTTTGTTTCCGAATCTCAATATCTCCTAGATATGATTGAAAAATTAGAATACGATACCATTTATCATGAGCATTTACGTTACTACGCGTTGAAACCTTTGATGACTTTATTTGAGCAATATGATATAGAGATTTTTGATATTGAACGAATCCCATCTCATGGCGGCTCTATTCGTGTCTATGCGGGTCATAAGGGAATATTTTCTAAATCTAATTCTATAAAAGAGCTCATGAAAGAAGAAGAATCAAAAAGACTTTATTTTCTAACAACCCTAAAGTTGTTTGCAAAACGAATTAAAGAAAATAAGGTTGCTCTTGTGTCTTTGCTCTTAGATCTTAAACGACAAGGTAAAAAAATTGTTGGAATCAGTGCGCCAGCACGTTCCTCTACTATTTTGAACTATTGTGAAATAAATTCCAAAATTCTAGATTATATCGTCGAGAAAGGTCAATTAAAAATAGGAAAATACACTCCTGGAACTCACATAAAAGTAGTTGATGATGAGATTTTAATTCAGGAGCAACCTGATTATGCACTTTTATTATCGTGGCATCTTAAAGACAGTATAGTTACCAAAATAAGAAATGATGGATATGATGGAAAAATTATTGTGCCTTTACCGCAAGTTGAAATAATTTAATTTTTTTAAAGACATAGGTTATGTCAGTATTAAATATCATTTAATGTCTTGTAATAACTAAAATTATAACAAATTTTGATTTGGTATCAAATTCCTTGGCCAAATTTGATATATCTACAATTTGGAAAATCATCTTTATGAAACATACTCCATACATCATAAACTAACTTACATCCACTATGAAGAATTAGTTTATGATATTCATTAAATTCCCTATGATTGGTGGCAATAATTACAACATCTGGGGAATTTAATACTTCTTTTATACTATGAGTTCCTTTAACATGAGGATCATGAACTAGAACTTTTGCACCTTTAGATTTTAGTATTTCAACTAATTTTACTGATGGAGATTGTCTTAAGTCGTCGCTACCTGTTTTATAGGAAAGTCCTAATACAGCAATTTTTTTATTGAATAGATTTCCTACAATTTTATTAATATTATTAACGATGTGTTGAGGTATTGATTCATTTAATTTCCATGCTGTGGATACTATACTTGCAAAAGTAGTATTATTATCGAGAAATGTACCATCTTTACTTAAACATGGTCCACCTACAAATCCAGGAATTGGTATGTTACTTCTTGAATAATTATAGTTTGCAATTTTTATTAGTTCAGCAGCATCTAAACCGTATATTTCTCCCCAAATAGCAAATTCGTTTGAAAGTGCAAAACTAATGTATCTATAAATATTGGTAAATAATTTTGCTAGTTCTGCTCCAGAAGGAGATGTGTATAAGATTTCTTTTTGTGGATTAATAATTTTAAAAATGCTGGAAGCTATATCATTGCTAGTTTTATTTATTCCACCAACAATTTCAGGAAGATTATGTAATTCTTCTATAGCATGTCCCTCAAGAATTCTTTCTGGACAAACTGCCAAACAGAAATCTTGACCACATTTTAGTGATGTTTTATATTCCAAAAATGGAATTACTATATCCATTGTAGTTTTTGGAGGCATTGTAGATCTCATAATGACCATCTTTCCTGTCAAATTGATATTACAAACTTCCTCAAGTGCTCCGTAAATCTGTGAATAATCTACACTATTTTCTATAGTGTTAGGAGTGCCCACTGCTATGAAAATAATGTCTACATTGTCATTAATTTCTTTAATGCTAGCCCTCACTTGGAGGTGTCCTATCTTTATGGCTTCAGATAATACACTTTGTAATGAAGGATCATGAAAAGGACATATACTTCTTTTAATTTGCTCTGCTCTTTCTTTATTATTTTCTATTCCTATTACTTGAAGCTCTTTTGTGGCAAATACTGCCGCAAGTGGTAATCCCACACGACCTAAACCGATTATACATACAACTACGCTTTTGTTTTTTATTTTTTCTTGAAGTAAATCAAAGGGATTTATGTAAAAGAAATTCTGAGTGGCTTTTATTAATATTTGCTTAATAAGTTAGTTTTTACATATTTCAACTGTTTGATTTAATAAAACTTTATTGTCATCTTTTAGGCCGGCTATAGTCATCTTGTAACATCTCTCTATAAGATAACCTGCCAAAAAGGATATTTTCCAACCAGGTTGAAGATTACTGTCAAGATCTAACTTATTTACTATATCATTTCTATGTTCAAAGTTGTTGTATTTAAGAAATGGTTTATCATCAATGATTAAATAAATACTATCCAACTGTTTTTTTTCATGATCTAATGCCCAACCATTAATAATTATTACTGGTTTTGTTACTATAAGTATTGACTCCTTTTCTGAAATATCAATGCCATTTACTGTTTCAATCTGTCCAAAACCAAAACTTATTTCTTTTTCGTTATTCCATATCTGCTCAAACTTTTGAATATCTTGAATATTTTGTTGATTAAAATTGGTTTCACCAAAAATACTAAATTTATTTTTAAGCCAATAGTTTAACATGTCATAAAGTATTACCTTGTCAACTTCTGATGATAACCCACCGTACAGTGTATCTAAACATTCAGAACCATGAGTTAAAGAAAAACATTCTGCATATTCTAACTTTTGTTGAAAATAGTGTTCGCCTCTGTTCCACCCAGCATAATATGATGGTGCTAACATTGTTATTTGAGCAATAATTATTAGAATTAAAAAGAATAGCTTGATCTTTTTGTATTTAGCATGGGTTTGGACTATTTCTTGGATGGTGATAGATATTAAAATTAAAAGACCGAATTGAGTTAGATATGAATACACAATATAATCTGGCCTATATGCAAAATTAAATAGTAAATTTGTTCTTCCCAAAACTGTGACGACAGGTGAAACTATTCCAATTAAAAGAAATACCAACCAAGGTAAAGTAACTTCAGTTTTTCTTTTTTTTACAATATAATAATATGCAAAAAATACTGATAAAATTAATGTTAAAATACCAACTAGAGTTAACAAAAAATCGTACTTTAATCGAAATGGTGAAGCAAGAAAAGCAGCAATATAATCAATACCAGTAGAAGTGAATAGACTTTGTGGTTTGATCTCAATTTCGGTATGAGGAACAAGTGAATAGTATACTAAACCTGTAATTATCATCACAACTATCCAAATTACTAACCATTTTCCAGTGTTTCTTGATCTAGTTTTAGTAAATTTAAAAATCAACCATATCAATGGCGGTAGCCACGTTACTACTCCTATGATTAATGTGAAAGTAGAAAGTATTGCAAGAGGTATTGCAGCAACAAATATCTTGAAATTAGTATTTTTAGTAAACAAGTATGTTAGTATAATGACACACAGAGATGGGATTAGCCATTGTAGCGTACCAATTGTATAGTAACCATGTGTTATTAGTGGACTATACACAAATGCAGATATTGGAATCAAAGTCCAAAAAAGGTTCTTGTTTGTTTTTTTCAAAAGTAAATAGATAAAATATAATGATAAAGACATGATTATCCATTGGAGATAATACAAATTTCCAATATCAAAAGAATTAAAATAAAAATATGGAAATGTTATCAATTTAGGAAATAATGGTATATGACCGTTAAATGATGAAATAAAATCGTTATAGGGTAGATTACCTGTAATTATATATTTGTAAATATATACAATATACCAAAAATCCTCTGCGTGTGGAAAATTAATGTTATATGTAATTAAAAAAAATAATTCATGTAAAGCAAATATAGAAATTAATAAAAATATAATTAAATTCTGATGATTTTTTATAGTTAAAAAGATGGTGTTTGAATCTTTTAATAACATTTCGTTATAAATTTTATTGATAATTAAAACTATTTGAAGATTTGAAATTTACATAGGTAGCGGGTCTAGAGGGATTTGAACCCTCGACAGCCGGATTAAGAGTCCGGTGCTCTACCTGGCTGAGCCATAGACCCTACAAAAATAGCAAATGTTAGAGTCGTTATTAACCTTGAGTAAAAATTGAAATTTAATTTTGAATTTTAGCTTCTGTCTGGCTATACTTTTCTAGAATAGCTGTAAGAACAGTTGATACTGGAACGTTATTCATCTTTTTCTTTTCAGCTAAAAGTTTCTGGTATGCATCAAGTGTGATATAAACCGGTATAGAACCATTTCCTTCTAGTAAGCCTCTTACTTTGTATAATGCAGTTTCCATTCCCCTTTCAGCAGATTTTGCAAACTTGACTTTGTTGATTATTCCACCTAGTGGCCCATATGGCATTTCATAATCAACTGTCATTGTTACTCTAGTAAGATTATCCCCTAGTGCATTGAATTCATTAGTGATCTGCCATTTTTTAAAGGGACCATCAATCATCTTTGCTGAGATTCTTTCTTCTCTGTCAAATTCTGTGGTTTCGCAATCCCATTCTACTCTTTTACCATTAAAGTCAGCTATAACTCTAAAAGTTGTTCCAACTCCCATTCCATCTTTTATATCCATTGGAATAACTGTCATTCCCACTCCTTTGTCACTCATTTGATCAGAAACGTGTTCTGGTCTTGCAAAATATGTGAAAACAGTGCTAATTGGTGCCTTGATATCAATTGATTTCTGGATTAAGGTCAACGTTTGGATGTTTTGACGGTCTAGATTTAAAGCTTTTGTAAATTTTTAGAAGAAAGATTGTTTTACAATAAATTAGCTAAAAACAGATGAGCTATGAAAATGGTAGTTATCAAACCGATTTTTATTTTTTTAATTTTGTTTTCCAGTTACGCTATTTACGACGCTTATGCTCATTCGCTTTTTAATTCAGCAGAATCAACAATAGGAGATTTTAGAGTTCAGATTGCAACACTTCCTGAAATACCATCAACAGGAGAAAAGTCGCAGATTCTTTTACGAGTGACAGATCGTGACCTAAGTGAGGTAGAGAGATTTACTATGGGAATTCGTATATTTTTTAATGGAGAACAAATTGATGCCATTTCACCCCAATCGCATGATGGAGGACATTGGGAAACAGAATATGTATTTGAAAAACCAGGAAACCACATCTTCAGAGTAGATCTTTATGATGTCACAAAAGATGGCGGAGTAATAACATACACCTTTAATGTGAGCACGCAAAATCCATTTGGTTATATTTTCATATATTCAATAGCAGCAGGAAGTATTGGGTTTGCTGCTATTTTGGGATACATCTATTTGCCAAAAATTCTAAGAACAAGATCTAAACTTTAGTTTGGATAGTTGGTTTTCCTAGTCTAAAAGCAAATAGAGTTGTCAGCAATACCATTGCAAATAGAAGTATCCCTATTCCTAAATGGATTGATACTAGCAGGGCATGTAATTTTAGATCTATTACTAGAGCGCCTAAAGTTATCTGAGTTATTACAAAAATTGCAGCCAATGTAGCTGTGAGTTTAATTTTTTTATCAGAATTTTTTGTAAACCAGCTTCCTACAGCTGTTGCAATAACTAATGCCCCAGTAGTTGCAGCCACAAATCTATGTACCCATTCGATAAGATATTCATTATCAGGCAATATACCGTTAGGACATAGTGGCCATTCAGGACAGGTAAGGCCTAATCCAGCTGCTGAAACATATCCTCCAATAAACATCAATGAGTAAAGAACTATTAGCGATGTTAATGCCAGATATTTTAGAATCAAAATTATTCTACGATAAACTTTCCTTGCATTCCTTGTATGCTATGTCCAGGAACGGTACAGATGTAATAGTATGTACCCATGGCACCTGCAGTAAAGGTAACCTCACCGGATTGTCCTGGCTTTAATGGGTTTGATGCAGAACTGATAGCCGAATTCCATACAATGCTGTTGAAATCTTCAGGATTTGTGACAACACCAAAGGCGTGAAATGATTTACCAGTATTAGTTACTTTGATTGTCACAGAATCACCTGCTTTGACTCTGATTTCAGGATTATTTCCTTCCTCACCTGGAAGTGCGTTAAAGGCAAGTGTTCTAAAGTCAGACGATTCTACAAAATTGAATTCAAAGTTATGGCTGATTCCTGTTGGTTTTACAGCTTGAGTTCCAGAGGATTGTTTTGGACCAATTATGATTTTTCCTACCATACCTTGTTCTCTGTGGCCAGGAACAGTGCAAATGTAGTAGTATGTTCCTTCTTCTGTAGGAATAAACTCTGACTGGCCGCTTTGATTCGGTTTTAATGGATTACTTGCACTTGCGATTTCCGATCTGGCAATAATTCCACTAAATCCCTCTTCTTCCTGAGTTACTCCGAATGCATGAAATGATTTTCCGTTGTTGACAACATCAAATATTATTTTGTCACCTACATTTGCATTAATATCTGGATTATTATTTGGTTCTCCTGGCAACGCATTAAATGCAAGTGTTCTAAAATCGGCTGACTCTACAAATGCCAAGGAAACTTGAATTTCCTTTCCTGTTACAACTCCTGGCGCCATCGGTTGTTCTGCTTTTGGACCTAGTCCGGCAGCAGGGGGTGCAGATATCCAATAGTCCCACATTCCAAAGAATATTATAGCTCCAGCTACGCTAATTCCTAGCATTATTGCCATCATTTTAGCTACTCGCTGCGGCGAAGTTCTAAAGATTGGTTCTATGTGTTCAGTATGGCTCATTTCAAATACCTAGTGATGTGGATTCTTTTGTTGATATGGATAATAATATTTGCCGCCGAGTCCCCAGGGATCATCCATATTGGATTCTTTTCCTTTGGCTGCACTGTAAATCATATTTACTAGGAAAATTGCTGCACTAACACCAAGTAGCATTCCACCTATAGAAACAAATTGATTCATCGCAATCCATTCTGGAATTGGTGGATAGTCGAAAATTCTTCTTGGCATTCCGTAAAGCCCAAGCACATGTTGTGTAAAGAATACCATTACTGCACCGATAAATGATGTGATAAAGTGAATGTTACCCCATTTTTCACTATACATTCTTCCCGTTACATATGGGAATATGTAATACAAGAATCCAAATGAACCAAATGCGATTGTGCCCATCACAAATAAGTGAAAGTGTCCAACTACCCAGTAACTGTCATGTGTAATAAAGTCAAGTGGCATAGCAGTATTTACTACACCCCCAGCACCTGCTGAAAAGAATAATGCGATGCCACCAACTGACCACATCATAGGAGTTGCAAATCTAATTCTACCACCCCACATAGTAGCAAGAAAGTTGAATACATGCATTGCAGAGGCTGGAACTGCTGCAAGTGTGCCTACCATGAATACTGTTTTTTCTGTAAATGACATTCCAGTGGCATACATGTGATGAGCCCAAGATGCAAAACTTACGATACTAAGTAGTATGAAGGCTGCAACTCCAGAACCATGACTAAAGATTGGTTTTCTTGAAAATCGCGGAATTATTTCATACATGAATCCAATTGCCGGAATAACCAGAACATAAACTTCAGGATGAAAAGTGAACCAGAATAGATGTTGGTAAGCGATAGGATCTCCACCTCTGGCAGGATTAAAGAATCCTGATACACCAAGTCTATCAGTAAGTAACATCAGTAATGCAGCTGCGAATGTGGGCATTGCAACGATCATAATTAATGAAGATGTTAGATAGGCCCATGCCAGTAATGGTATTTTGCTTAATGGAAGATCAGGATGTTTACATTTTAGAATTGTAACGATAAAATTAATCGCACCAAGAATTGAGGAGACGCCAAGAATCTTTAGACCAAATATCCACATGTCAGCTGCAGGTCCTGGTGCACTGATAACAGAGTATGGCGCATAAGCATTCCATGTAAAGTCTGCAAATCCAAGCCAAACTAACGCAAAACCTGGGGGAATCATCCAAAACGCAATTGCGTTCAATTTTGGATATGCCATGTCTTTGTATCTAACCATGATTGGTATCAAGTAGTTACCAATTGCAGATGCAAATGGCAGGATAAATAGAAATATCAATGTAGTTCCATGAACTGTGAACATTCTGTTAAAGGTCATAGAATCAGCAATTATTTGAGAACCAGGTAAGAAAAGCTCTAGTCGGATTGCAAGCGCTAATGCGCCACCCATAAAGAGTGCAGCCAATGACGTTATAAGATAAAGTAAACCAACATCAGTGTGATGAGTTGAAAACATTATTTGCCAGATAGGTCTTGGTTTTTGAATTTCTAGTACCATTGACTACCACCTCTGCATTTTGACTTTGTGATTAAAAGTCTTAGTATCATGCGGTGTCCTCCACATATAAGGTTCCACGCATATTATAGTGAATCAAACCGCAATATTCCCTGCACTGAATTGGGAATTCGCCAGTATCTTTTGGAACAAACCAAATGGTGTTAATTCTTCCTGGTACGGCGTCTTGCAATACAACATAATCAGGAATGTTAAATGAGTGAATGACATCTTTTGATGTGATTTCAAATTTGTATGGTTTTTCTTTCTGTAAATGAAGCTCACCTATTTCTTTTGTTCCATCAAGATGCTCAAATGTCCAGAACCACTGTTGGCCAGTCACTTTAATTACTTCAGCATCGGCTGGAACATGGTCAATTAGTCTCTCCACATTCCATGATTCTGCTCCTACCCAAACAAGTAACGCTACAACGACTCCAATGTATATCCATTCAGGCCAAGTTGAATGTCCACTCGTTTCTACCACTCCCCTGTCCCTTCGTACTTTGTTGGCTTTGCTTTTGGATTAGATTCTCTAAATCTCCATACCAACCAAATTAGTGTTCCAGAAACAACTGCCCCGATAACAAAAGCAACAGTCATCAATCTAAAAAATAGATTCCAAATCTCTACACGTCTGTCAAGATATTCACCTGGTTCATCGCCTGCTGCTAACACATATTGTATTGTTGGCAACACAAGTAAAATTGTCAATATGCATGATAATCCAAATATATTTCTCATTACCAGTTGTTCTGTCGTGGCCTTTAAATTGTATTTAAGGGTTTTGAGGATTTTCAGTTTTAACAAATCTTTTTGCATCCATTACATTAATTGCAGAAATTGATAATTTTCCTTGATCTTCATTAATAACTGTAAGAGACCCATTAGCAATTATCAACTCAAATAGTGATTGAGGTTTCAAATCAAGGATTGTTGAAAGTACAGCTTTTATTGGATCCATATGAGTAACCAACAAAACGTTTTCGTTTGTATGTTGTTTTATAACATAATCAACCATGTCTAAGACTCTTTTTTTGACTTCAGTAAAAGTTTCGACCCCATTATGAGCAATTTCAGTTTCTCCTTCATAAAATTTCAAAAATACATTTCCATGAGTAGCAAAAATTTCGCTGTATGGCATACCTGTAAATTTTCCCATATCAATCTCAATCAATCTGTTATCAATTTTGTATTCAATTGAATTGTTTTTTGCAATAATATCAGCAGTTGTTAATGCACGTTCGATAGGACTTGTATAGATTGTATCAATTTTAAGTGGTTTTAGATATTTTGCTATACTTTTAGCTTGTTTGATACCAACTTCGGTCAATGGGATACCAAGTGTTCTACCAGCTAGGATTCGTTCTGTATTGTTTTTAGCTTGTCCATGTCGCAGAAATATAATCAATTTTGAATTCTTTTTGAGCTCTCAAATAGAGATAATAATAACATTACCAGAACCAACTCGATGAAAATAGGAATTGTTGGTGGAACGGGTGGCATGGGAAAAGGTTTTGCGCTTAGATGGTGCATCAATCATGATATTTTAATTGGTTCAAGAGATGCATCAAGGGCGACAAGTACTGCAGAAGAATATGCAAAACTTGCAAGTGAAATCTATGGAAAAATTAATGGAACTGTTAAAGGAAATGATAATTTATCTATTGCAAAAGAATCCGATGTTTTGATTTTATCAATTCCTTATGAAAATATTGATTCAACTTGTTCTCAAATACTTGCACAAATAAAAGACAGTTGTGTTGTAGTATCTCCAATAGTACCCATGGTAAAAACAGAGTTGGGTTTTGAGTTTATTCCCTTAAAAGAAAACAAACCATTTTCATATCAATTGGTATCAAAATATATGAAAAATAGAACAAAACTTGTTTCAGCGTTTCATGTAATTTCAGAGAAAAAACTAGTTGATCCAAATCTTTCATTAGATTATGATATCTTTGTGTGTGGTGATGATATTAACTCTGTAAAAATTGTAAATGAGCTAATTAATGAGATTAAAGGCCTTCGTCCAATTTATTTAGGATCTGGGGCATTGTCATATTTTGCAGAAATGGCAACTCCACTGTTGCTTAATGCAATGATAAAAAACAAACTAAAGAATCCTGGTATCAAGATAGTTTAAAGTCCATAACTTGTGAATAATATTATGAATTATGCACGGCGTAGTGCAAGAAATTGGTATACTGCCATGGGTGTGTTGTTCATAGTTATGGCGTTGATAGTGTTGATTAGAA
>JBBDOC010000006.1:0-8157 GCA_040877295.1 Nitrosopumilaceae archaeon | reverse complement strand
GATTATATTGGAATGATCCTGATTCCTTCTGTCTTTATTGTAGGTGCAATTGAAGGCAAGGACGCCCACTGTAAAACATTTTTTTCGTCATTTCCAACCGCAGAAATATTTTGTAACAGTAGAGGTAAATTATGTACAATTCTAAATGATCTTCCTGGCGTCTTTATTTCCCCATTTTCAATAATTCGTACACCGCTTCTTGCTGTGCACGAAAAGTCTCCCTTGATTGGATTGACAGCATAGGTATACCAAAGACGCCCAACAAGCAGACCGCGTTTTGTCTCTTTAATAATTTCATCTCTGTTCATTTTTCCTCCAATCAGATGCAGATTATGTGGTGCTGATTGTGGTATGGGCTGCGAATCTCGACCCATCGGAGACCCTTCTCTGCTTGCATTTCCAGATGAATCTTTTTCTTCTTTAAAGGCATCAAACAAATCCGAATAAACATTTTTGAATACTCCATTTTCAATCAACGGTCTAACCTGAGTAGCAACTCCTTCATCATCAAAGCTTTTACTGCCAATTCCTTCTTTGGCATGTGGATCATCAAGCACAGTAAAATCATCCACTGCTATTTTAGAGCCAAGCATACCCGAAAAGCAGCTTCGCTTTTCGGAATATGTCTTTAGGTTAAAATTTGATGCAAAGACAAATGATAAAATCTCGCCAACAGAATATGGTTCAAAAATTATAGAATACTCGTCTTCTTCACATTTTTGAGGGTTTATTGAATCAATACACATGTTTTTTGCATCGCCTCCAACAGCATCAGGATCAAATGCATCAAGTGTTCTACAGCTTACATGTCCTATACCAGAAACTGTCATACTGCCAATATCAGAATCGGCATTGATTGTTCCTGCGATGTACGTTGCATCATCAGAACATCGTAGTCCATTTGAGTTTCCAAGCTCAAACTTTTCTGATACTATGTTTAACGAACCTGTAATGCTTGTGACTTTCCTATCTGAAGCAGCGTTGATCATTTGCTGCGCAATATCTGTTGCCTTGTTACCAGAAATTTCAGCCAATCTTTTGTCATAGAGTTTTTCAAGTGATACTTTTTTTAATTGAGATGGCAATGACTTCCAAAATGTTTTTGGATTTTGAAAAGGCTCCAATCTAAGCGCTGAATCGACAATTGTTGCAGGGTTATCTAAACTCGTACTCTCAGAGCCAAAAATCTTGTTTTGGTGAATTATGCGCACTCCAAGTTTTTTCTCATAATTTTGCTTTACTTCGGCAATTTCAGAATCTGTGATTCTAATTGTTATAATCTTGCTTTGACAAAAAATGGCTTCGCACTCGTCAATTTTTACATTTTTTGCATAAGATAAGACGGTATCAATTGATGACAACTAGTTTTTTCTTTGATTTTTGTATCTATATTTGTCGATTTTGACAAGCTCAAAATACGAACCAAACCTTGTTGCATCCTCTATGGAATCAAGTTCGCTTTCTGGCGGTTCTTTCTCAAAAGTTCTAAGTATTTCATATGAGGTGTTTCTTTCTGCTGGGATTCGCCCTGATTCTCTTATAAGACGCCTCATTTCTTTTGGCTTGAGAAGCTGGCCATGTTGTGCTCCAGCTGATGTTGAAATGGATTCATTGATTAGAGTTCCACCGTAGTCATTTGCCCCCCAGCTTAGCAAAAGCTGAGAAAATTTCGGACCCTCTTTTACCCAAGACATCTGGATATTGTTTATGTAATTATTTAGCATGATTCTTGCAACAGCATGCATTAGAAGAACATCTTTTGCATTTGCACCATTTCTTATTCCATCATGCAGCTTGTACTTGTACATGGGCGCTTCGCTTGCTATAAAGTCAAGTGGCACAAATTCTGTAAAGCCGTTTGTTTCTTTTTGGATATCACGCAATAACGCAATGTGTTTTGCTCTATCTTCAGGTGTTTCCAAATGACCAAACATAATAGTAGATGTTGATTTTATTCCAAGTCTATGGGCTGTTTTTATAACTTTGATCCAATCCTTGACAGAAATTCTTCCAGGCGAAATTTTATTGCGTAAATTCTGATCTAAAATCTCAGCAGCAGTGCCAGGAAGTGTTCCTACCCCTGCCTCTTTTAGTCTTAAAAGATATTCTTTGACTGAAATTTCTGATCTTGTGGCGCCATACAGTACCTCTTCTGGAGAAAATCCATGTATGTGGATGTCAGGAATTTCTTTTTTTATGTCTCTACATATTTTTTCATAAAGTTCGCCATCCATGTCTGGTGGCAGGCCAGCTTGAATGCAAACTTCGGTTGCACCATAGCTATGTGCCTCCTTTGCACGCCTTATAATTTCTTCTGTTGGTAAAAAGTATCCTCCCTCTTCTCTAAAGTCTCTTGAAAATGCACAAAAACCGCATTGTTTTATGCATACATTTGTGAAATTTATGTTTCTGTTAACAACATAAGTCACAATGTTTCCAACCCGTCTCCTTCGAAGCTCATCAGCTACCATGCCAACAAGATGAAAATCTACCCCATCTGCGTAAAAGAGTCGTTCAGCTTCCTTTGCACTAATTTCTTTTTCTGATAATGCTCTATCAAGCGTTGAAGAAATCAACGGATCTGCATTTTTTAAAAGCGAATCAAGCTGAGACATGTTAACTGTCATTTCCAATACTCTCTTTTTACAAATCCATCCTTGTCTTGAATTTCTGACATTTTGTCTCTTATCTTTGAATCAACAAATGAGAAAAATTCTGGATAAACAGGAAATCTTGCCTTTAGCTCAAAGCCTGCCTTTTGACAATTCTCTTCAACATTTTGTATTCTGGGCCACGAAAATTCTGGATTGACATAGTCAGGTGTTAACGGAGATATTCCGCCCCAATCATTTATGCCAACAGAAAGAAAGCTTTGGTAGGATTTTGGTGAAAGATTTGGAGGAATCTGGATGTTCATATGAGGCATTATTATTCTTGTAAGTGCAACTATTCTTTTGAAATAATTTTCCTTAACTGGTGGAAAACCCGACATGATGGTATCTTCCTTTGGTTGAAAATTTTGCAAAATAACTTCCTGAATATTGCCAAATCTCTCATGAATTTTTTTTATTGCAAAAATAGACTCAATAATTTCCTTTTCTGTTTCTCCTATTCCAACAAGAATTCCTGTAGTCATTGGAATTCCAAGTTCTCCTGCGTTTTCAAGCACGCGTAATCTCTCCTTTGGTTTTTTACTTGGAGCAAACTGGTGTGGCATGTTTTTTTCTGCAAACCGTTCACTTGAATTCTCTATCATTAATCCCATACTGGGATTAGTTTTTCTAAGCTCCTTCATCTCGTCTTTTGTCAGGTTTCCTGCATTTGTGTGAGGAAACAATCCATTTTCTAGGGTAATTTCAGAACAATACGTGAGGTATTCGGCTGTGCTTGAAAAGCCGTTATTTTTTAGCCATTTTCTTGCATCGTCATATCTTTCTTCTGGTCGCTCTCCTGTAACAAACAACGCTTCTACACATCTGTACTTTTTTGCAATCTGGGCAAGTTGTAGTACGTCCTCTTTGTTCATCATTGAAAGCTTTGATTCTCCTAGTTCTGATTTGTATGTACAGTAAGAACAAATGTCTCTGCAAAGATTCACGACGTTAAAAAATACCTTTTTTGAAAAAGTAACTATTTTTTTCTTGTTCTTGTTTCTTAGTATTTGAGCTGTATTGAAAAGTTCTGTCGAATCATGTTTTGAAATATTAAAAAGATCTATTGCATCCTCAAATGTTATTTTTTTGCCTTCAAGAACATGATTTAATATTTCACAATTTAAAACGAGATTACTCAACGACTCAATAACTCGACTTGAAGTATTTATTCTTGTTTTTAGGCTATTTTACTATCTCTTTTAGTAAAGCAGAATCGTATAGCAATCGATAGTGCGGGTAGCAGTTTAACATTTTCCCATTTCCACTTTTAACAAATTTCCAATTTTTACATTCAAAATCATACTCAAATTTAGAATTATCAAACTTCCATCCGAACCCATTGCTGATATCAGCAGAAGGATAACCATGTCCGCTAACTAACGTTATGGTATTTTTGACATAATCAGTTTTCACTTCAGCATAAAGTGCATTTGGATAAAGATAAACTACATTGGGATGCTTTGTTATTGCATCAAATTCCTTTTTTGTTACATATTCATTATGTAATAAAATTACTTTCTTGTATTTTTTTAGTATGAAAGGATCTTTGTCAAGTTGAATATCTGTGATTGAAGAATAATTTAATAAATTAAAGATTACAGCAGCTGTTTCACTCGTTTGATAGGAAAGTTTTGGTTTTTTTGGAATATCTACTGTCAAACATTTGGTGTCACATGACTTGCTGTAATAATAATAGAACCCATTTTTATCATATGCTGCTTGGGTAAAGGCTGGATACACAAATACTATGTTCTTACGATTCTTGAAATTTCCAATTTCCTCATATAACTTGGCAAACTTGGGTTCTAAGGAAAATTGGTATGTTTTGGTTCCGTCTTTATTATTAATAGTTGTAACATTGAAAAGAAGTTTTGAAATGGGTATTGATACTTTGTATTTTCCTTTATCATTTGAATGAGAAAAATCGATAGATTTCTCTGTTTGTTGTATTTGATAAACATCGTCAGAACTTTGTTTAGATGTGATTTCTGCAAATACAGAACTTTTTTCTGTTGCATAATTAATCAAGATAATATTTAGAACTATGAACACACTAAAATACAAAATAGTATAGTTCAAGAAAATTTGTAAAATTAGCCTTAATAAAAACTAGGATCAGATTATTTTAAAATTTAAATAATCTTGTATCAGTTTTACTGCGGCCTTTCTTCAAGTATTAAGGTAAAATCAGAAACGCGTCCATCGCGTAAAACTTGCAAGACCATACTGTCTCCAACTGCTTTTTCTCGTTGAAGATGAACCAAAATATCATCTATTTTTCTAACTTCTTTTCTATCAACAGACACAATTATGTCTCCACCTATCTGGTAGCTCACACCATCTACTTCAACGGTTTCGCTAGAACCATGAATACCAGCTTTGTCTGCTGGACTGTCCTCAACTACAGTAATTACTAGAAATCCTTTTGCTTCATCTAAACCAAGAACATTTGCAAGATCAGGATCAATGTCTTTTCCTGCAATTCCCATCCATGGATGATGATATGTACCTTCAGTAATTAACTGTGGAACAATTTTTGAAATCGTTCTTGCTGGGACTGCAAACCCCACACCTGAAAATTCGCCAGTAGCTGATTGGATTGCAGTGTTTATCCCAACAACCTCGCCTCTCATGTTTAACAGCGGTCCACCTGAATTTCCAGGATTTATTGCCGCATCGGTTTGTATAACATCTGGAATTGAAAACGCAGAATCCTGAGAAGGCAAAACCCTTCCAAGCTGGCTTACTATTCCTGCAGTCATAGAGCCAGAAAGTCCAAAGGGATTGCCAATTGCAGCTACTGCTTCTCCAACTTTGAGACTAGAAGAATCTCCAATAGATAATGGATGCATTAAAGATGAATCCGCGTCTACCTGAATTACTGCAATATCGGTAAAACGATCTACTCCAACAATTTTTGCCTTGTAGGAACTGCCATCAAGAAACGTCACGGTTATTTTTTGAGAATCCTGAACAACATGTGCATTGGTAATTAGATTGCCTTTTGCATCATAAACAAAACCTGAACCTACACCACTCCTCCCAGAACCTTCAGCTCTATCTACAGTTACTCTCACAACCCCTGATTCAGCTTGTTCAAATAACTGTGTTAATGTTAAATCATTTTTTGTAATAATTGGTGTTACTTGTCCAACTGTACTTGCATCATGGCCATTTGTAACGATTATTTCTGGCTGTAAATTTTTTGCTGGACCTAATAGTACAAAAGCAAATACAATTAAGACTACAGTGGCACCTAGTGCGCTGCCTGCTATAAGCGATGATTTATCCAATTTGAATACAGTTTATGAGGTTTATCTATAATTCTTACTACACACTAATCGAATCTTGGATTTGATCTTTCATAGCATATTCTCTGCCACGCCATGAGACTGCGCTTTTACTCTTTGCTTGTAATATGCCGCTCAAAAAACCACAAACTACAATAAAGCTACCAACAGGCCAAAGCAATGCATATTTTTGTTTAATCTGTAAACCTTTTGTTTCAACCAATGCTGCAACATAAATCAGAATAGAAGCAAGACAAGATATTGCAAACAAGACCTCAAAAGATGTGCCAGAACTAAAAAATATTGCAGAATAAATCAAAAATGGAAACGGCATAAAAAGTAAAAACAAGATTGCAAAAAATATTCCAACTGCAATGCCTTGTGTTTGTAGGTAAAGAGGTATTATGAGGCGTTTTAATGCATTCCAGAGAGTATCAAAGTCTCTTGCCCAAACCGCCTCGACAAGATGTTCACCTCTTGCCATTCGCATCCTAAAACCTGCCTCTTTTACCTTTTTTCCCAAGGCACCATCCTCGATGAGCTCAGACTTTACTCCTTCATGAGTACCAACAGATCTGTATGTCTCGTTTTTAATCAAATAGAAGCTGCCAAAAAAGTAGCCTGTTTTTTTTGCAGGATCGTTTACACGCAAAGCAGAAAACCTAGTATGCAAAAACGTCGAAATCGCTGGAAGAGTAATTTTTGTCCACCTATCAAGACATAATATTTTTGGAATCACAGTCAGTGCATCAAGATTCAAAGACAAAAGATGCGATACTGCAAGCGATAGTACATTTTGTGAATGTTTTGTATCTGAATCAGTAAAAAGTAGCAGCTGGCCTGTTGCTTTTTTGTATCCTTCCACACAAGCCCAGTTTTTTCCAATCCATCCGTCTGGCTTTTTTCTTGCAGATACGTATACAATCTTGGAACTTTTTTGCGAATATTGCTTGATTATGTCTGCTGTTGAGTCATCAGACGAATCATCGATTGCAATTATCTCATAATTTTCATAGTCTTGATCCAAAAGCGAATCAAGACATTTTGCGATGAATTTTTCCTCATTTCGTGCAGGCAGGATTATTGATACTCTGGGTTTTTCATGTTGCCTTTTTTCGAATTTATCTAGATGGGGGGTATCTCTAAAAGTAAGTAACATAGTGCGAATAAAAAAAATCCAGGTAAGCGAAACGCCGACAAAAATTGCTACAAATATGTAGTTGAAAATATCAAAAACTATGCTCAAAAACTATCGCTCTACTTCTTTCTTTATACTTTCAAGAGCTTGGTCTGTTCCACTTTTGATGTGTTTTTTTACAATGCCTGTAAACATTCCCATCAGTCCTGATAGTTTTATGTCCCACGTTACTTCGACTTCGGTTGTATCTTCTACTGGAATTAGCTCTATTGTTTTTGTTCCCTCTATGATTCCTTTAGTGAATGTAGCCAGAATCTTTTGTTTTGGCTCCAAAGTTACTTCTTGCATGCATTTTGAATCCTTAAACGCGATTGTTATCTCACGTGTTATTTTATTTTCTTCCCTTGAGATGTTTTTGATTTCTTTTGTTCCTTTCCAAAACTTTGGCTCATTATCTAAATCAGAAATTATATTCCACACTTTATCAGTAGAAGAATTGATACGTATTGACGATTGAATTATTGCCATATGGACAATTTTTCGATGCTAAAATATGGAGTTTTCTTTTGTTCTAACATGCTCAGCAATTTACCTAACTTTGATGTGTAGCTAGAGTCCATAAAGCGGAATTTATAGCTGAAATTTTTGCAACAAATGGTTCATCTGCTGAGGCAATTATTACTACATCGCCTTCTTGTGGAACAAGTTCTTTAACTAAATTACTCATGGTTACACGATCATCAAATAGCATATCAGATTTTCCTGTAGGAAACACAAACTGATTATTTTTGTAAACTAGTGTTGTAGCCCCAACCGCACCATATAATATAGCATAATCACGCTGTTGCATTCCATTTCCTACTGCTTTTGAATATTTTTTTAATATGACAGCATGATTATGACGTGCAGGAGCAATTTTACATTTTTTCACACTACATTCTGAGTAAATAATTTCAAGAAATTTTTTTACAAACAGGCTACCTTTTTTGGTAAGGAATGTCCCAGCTCTAATTGATTCTACAAGTCCTGCCTCTTTTAGATGAGAAATAACTGTTTTGATTGCACCCTCACCCAA
>JBBDOC010000005.1:0-8251 GCA_040877295.1 Nitrosopumilaceae archaeon | reverse complement strand
CCTTTCTTACCTCATCTTTGTACAGCTCACGCAATGGTTCTAGGATCTGAAGCTTTAGCCAGTCAGGCAAGCCTCCAACATTGTGGTGAGTCTTTATGACAGCGGCAGGCCCCTTTGATACTCCGCTTTCTATAACATCAGGATAAAGCGTTCCCTGCGCAAGCCACCTAAACGGCCCATTTTTTTCGGCAAACTCTGTAAAGATTCGCACAAATTCCTCGCCAACAATCTTTCGCTTTTTTTCAGGATCTGATACTCCTTCTAGTTTTGTTAAAAACTGCTTTTTTGCATCAATTTTTGTAAAGTTGACCTTAAAATTTTTTGTAAACATTTCTCCAATTTCTTTTTCCTCATTTAGTCGCAAAAGACCGTTGTCTACAAAGATACACTTTAGTCTCTCACCTAGTGCTTTATGGATAAGTAGTGCAGTAACTGTAGAATCGATTCCACCACTTACTGCGCACAAGACATTTCCATCAATTTTTGAAATATCTTTTATCGTTTTTTCAACAAAGCCTTCCATCATCCATTCTTGTTTTGCCTTACAGATTTTTAGTACAAAGTTTTTCAAAATCTCAATTCCCTGTTCTGTATGAACTACTTCTGGATGGAATTGAATCCCATAGATCGATTTTTCCATGTTTGCAATGGCTGCAGCTTTTGCACTTTCTGTGTGTCCTATTACCTCAAAGTTTTTGGGGATTTGTTCTGCCTCGTCGCCATGGCTCATCCATGCCCGAATTGATTTTCCTAATCCACCTAGCAGGTCAGAATCGTTGTCTATCATTAAAAGTGAGGAACCATATTCCTTGTTTGCACGCTTTACCTTTCCGCCATAATTGTTGACGATAAGCTGATGTCCATAACAAATTCCTAAGATTGGCAACTTCATTTCAAATATCTTGTTTTCAGGTATGGGTGCTCCAGAATTGTATACGCTTGCAGGACCGCCAGAAAATATGATTCCCTTTGGATTGAGCTTTATTAATTCCTCAACTGGAATATCAAATGGAACAAGCTCCGCATAAACTGAAAATTCACGAATTCTTCGACAAATCAGGTGGCTGTACTGGGATCCAAAGTCCAAAACAACGATTTTGTCCATAAAATCACTTGCTCAAATTATCAATCATCTTTGATAAAGACCAGGCAGCTGTATTGATTATCTCGTTTACTCTTTCCTTTTGGCGATAGTTTTTGACTATTATTTCACGAAGTGTAGTGCCATTTTTGTTTATGACACAGTCAATTACAGATTCTTTTTGGATAATACCATTATCTGCATCTACATGATCCTTTCTTTTCATCTCGCCAATTATTCTATCAAGGAAAAATGATTTGAATGGGGGAGTTTCCTCATTAAGACCTACGTCTTGCTCTAAAACTATTGAGACCTGGTCTTGGGTAACATAGGCATTTGCAATAAGTGTACCATCTCCGCTTTTTGTAATTGGCACAATAGATTCATCTTTTTTACTTGGTTCTAACATTGAAGCTTTTGTAAAACTTGACTGTTTTATGATCGAATTTAAGACTGACAGATTTTTTTCAAGCAGCTCAATCTCATCTTTATGTTGTCTTATTTTTTCAGAAATTTTTTGCTGTAACTCTAAAACTTCACGGATCTGTTCATCTGAAAACCTCATAATTGTTGTCAGGCAGATACTGTATTAAAACGCATTCTACAAAACTATCTCGTTTAGATTCTTGTGCTGAATCTTTTTGAATCCTTTTATCGGCCTTGAGGTTGTGTACAGTTCTGACTTTGTTTTTGTTGCAAGCCACTCTAAAAGTTTTTTTCCACGCTTGAGTTTTTTTAGCTTTGTCTTTCTATCAACAACTTTAGCTTTTGAGTACTTGCCTATCTTTGTACCAAAATCCATGCCAAACAAAATAATCTTTTTTGCATCAAAGTGATTTGCAAGAAACACGGATCTGTCACCGTCAGTAAAACCACCAAAGTTGTGAATTTTTTTAAATTGTTTTGATTCAGTTGTACCAAAACAGCTTTGAAACTCTGAAACCAAATGTAATTTATCTTGGTTGTCTCCATGAGCATGAGCAACAACGATACATTTTCTTGCAGCCTTTCTTAGTGCAGCTTTGTCTCCATCAAGGTCTGTTACAACTATCTCAGGCACAACCCCGTTCTCAAGTAATGCCTGCGTAGCACCGTCTGCTGCAATTTTTGTGACATGGTATTTTTTCAAATGTGGAATTGATGATAAAAGAGAAGGACCCGCACCAATCACAAAAACAGTTTTTTTATTGATTAATTGTTTTAATTTTTTTGTAGATGATTTTTTTAAAATTGTGTTTAATTTTTTGGCAGACTCGATATCACTTTTCTTATCATAACCAAACTCGCGTAATATTTTTGCGTATTTTTGTTCCCAACCTGCAATCGTCATATGACTCAAATTAGTAGCCTTTATCATAAATGATGTGAATAAGCTAGGAACTGTACCTGTCGGAAATTCAAACCCGGTAAGAATAATGGGAATCATAAACACAAGCCCAGAATCATTTTATAAAAAATCGATTGCGGGGGGACGACAAATTGCAACTGTTGTAAAGCAGATGGAAGAGCAAGGTGCAGACTTTGTTGATGTTGGTGGAATGTCAACTGCACCATATCTTTCAACTATGGTTTCAGAAAAGACAGAATCAAAACGTGTAACTGACGCAATAAAAATAATTCAAAAGGTATCAAATCTGCCAATCTCTATAGATACATGCCGTGCAATCGTTGCAAAGGAGGCACTAAAAGAAGGTACTGAGATACTAAACGACATTTCCGGATTAAAATACGACAAAGCCATGATTGATGTTGTATCAAAATATCAACCATCGCTTGTCCTGTGCGCACACAGCAAAAAACCAGTGCAAGGAAATAACATAGCAAAAACAAAAGATCTACTAAGGGAAAGCCTTGTCCTTGCAAAAGTAGCAGGCATCTCTAAAAAAAATATTGTATTAGATCCGGCAATCGGCTTTTTTAGAAGATCAGGAAACGGTCCATTTTTTACAAAAATAAATTCTGACTGGGTTGAGCATGATCTCTTGATCTTGCAAAATCTGCGCTTGTTAAAATTAGGTCAGCCACTACTTGTCTCTGTTTCAAACAAATCATTTATTGGAAAACTTTTGAAAAAAGAAGATCCTTCCGATCGATTGTTTGGCTCGCTTGCCGCAGAAGTAATTGCTGTTCTAAACGGCGCAGATATTATTCGAACACACAATGTAAAAGAGACAAAGCAGGCGGTTTTTCTTGCACAAAAATTCCTTCGCAAATTCAAGAAAGGCTTATAACAGTTCTGCCTTCTAATGTAGGGGGTTTCATTTGGATATAAGAGAAGGACTGACATTTGATGATGTTCTTCTTGTTCCCAAATACTCTAACATTACAAGCAGATCCCAGACTAGTCTTGCAACAAAGCTGTCGCGAAACATTTCACTTAACATTCCTCTTGTCAGTGCAAACATGGATACAGTAACAGAATCTGCCATGGCAGTTGTAATGGCGCGTGAAGGCGGGATCGGAATAATTCATCGATTTCTTACAATAAAAGAGGAGGTAAACGAGGTTCTAAAGACAAAACGATCAGGCAGTGTAATGATCGAAAAACCATATGTTATAGGCCCAAACCAGACCGTAAGCGAAGCAATCGAATACATGCAAGAAAAGGGAGTATCTGGCCTTTTAGTAGCAAATGGTGAATCAAAGCTTGCAGGAATATTGACATCACGAGATGTACAGTTTGCAGACTCGTCTCATCTTGTAAAAGATGTCATGACAAAGGACGTGATAACTGCAAAACCAGGAATTAGTCTTGGTGATGCAAAGGATCTACTACAAAAACACAGAATAGAAAAACTTCCTCTAGTTGATGAAAAACAGGTCATCAAAGGACTGATAACAAGTAAAGACATCATAGAGAGGGAAAACTTTCCGTCTGCATCAAAGGACAAAAAGGGAAGGCCTCTTGTTGGCGCAGCAGTTGGAGTAAAAGGTGACTTTATGGAAAGAGCCGAGGCACTTATGGAAGCAGAAGCTGACATTATTGTTGTGGATATTGCACATGGACACAGCGAAAATGCGCTAAGTACGGTTCGTCATTTAAAGAAGGCATTTCCAAACTGTGAGCTGCTTGCAGGAAATGTAGCTACTGCAAAAGGAGCAGAGGATCTCATAAAGGCAGGAGTTGACGCAGTAAAGGTAGGAGTAGGCTCTGGCTCAATCTGCATTACCCGTGTTGTTACAGGCTCTGGCGTTCCGCAACTAACTGCTGTTATGGACTGTGCAAAGATCGGAAAAGAATACAATATCCCAATAATTTCAGATGGTGGTACAAGAACATCAGGTGACGTGACAAAGGCACTGGCAGCAGGAGCATCGTCTGTGATGATTGGAAGCCTCTTTGGAGGAACAGATGAAAGTCCAGGCTCTACAATAATGAAAAACGGCAAGAGATTCAAAATATATCGTGGCATGGCATCGCTTACTGCCTCTTTGGGCAGAAAATCAAAGGATACTGGTTTTGTCTCACTTGATGATGATCTTAATGACTATGTGGCAGAAGGAGTAGAGGCCATGGTTCAATACAAAGGAAGTGTTACAGATATCATAAAACAGCTAACAGGAGGAATACGCTCAGGCCTTAGCTATTGTGGAGCTCATAACATACAACAGATGCAGGAAAATGCAGAGTTTATCAAAATGTCGCCTGCAGGTTTTGTTGAAAGCCAACCACATGATGTCTCTTTGATGTAGTTAGTTTTTTATCTGTCAAAACAAAAGATTTTTTGTGTTTACAAAAAGGACTATAATCGGAATAGGTGCAGGCATTACAATTTCGGCAATAGGGGTAGTTGCCCTTATCACATCATTTGGAATTCAAAGTATCAATGTTGATGAAACAATAGTAATAGGAGACAATACAATATTTTCATTTAATGCACCACTTAGAGCAAAAGAGAATCTAGTGATAACAGGAAATGCATTTGCAGTTACACTACAAACTCCAGGTGATGGTAAGCAGATAGCAGAACAAGAATTCAAAAACGAATTAACTCTTGACTGGATAGTTTTAGAAGAGGGACAAAACCGACTTGAGATACAAAACAAAGGAGACTCGGAGCTAAAACTAGAGGGAGCATTTGAGGTTTCAAGCGATCCTATCTTGTTTACATATCATATTTTGGTAATTACCGCAGGCGTTGTAATAATTGGCTTTAGCGCAGCATTTAGCGTAAAAAAGCCAAGAGGGTTTTAGCCTATCTCTGCGCTAGGATAGGATCCCAAAATTTTTAGAAATAAAGTTTCTTTCTTTATTTTCTTTAACACATCTGAAATTTTGGAGTTTTTCTCATGGCCCTCAAAATCAACGTAAAAGTTGTACTCCCATGGAGTGTTTTTTGTAGGCCTTGATTCGATTTTTGTCAAGTTGATCTTATAGTCATGGAACTTTTCAATGACGCGAAACAGTGCTCCTGCTTCGTGTTTTACCGAAAATATTATCGATGTCTTGTCTTTTCCGGTCTCTTTTGTTTTTTCTTTTGATAAAATCAAGAATCTTGTATAGTTGTTTGAATTATCCTCAATTCCATCCTTTACTACTGGAACTCCATAAATTTCAGATGCCGTCTTGCTTGCTATGCATGCAATATTTTTCTTGTTGAGATCTTTGATTATCTGAACACTTCCAGCAGTATCATATGCTGGAACTGTTTTCATGTGATGTTTTTGGATGAACTTTCTACACTGGCCAAGTGCCTGGGGGTGAGAGTATACAGTATCAATTTTATCAAGTGGACCAAGACCGATCAGGCAATGTCTTATCCTAAAGTATGTTTCCCCAACAGAATATAGCTTTGTCGAGTATAGAAGATCATGGCTTTCACCAACGCTTCCTTCAAGCGAATTTTCAACAGGCAATATGGTATAGTCAGTTTTTCCATTTTCAGTGTGTTCTATGATATCAGCAAATGTAGGGAGAGGAACAGTCTTGATTTTTTTGCCAAAAAAGGAAAGCGCAGCTGCCTCGCTGTATGCTCCTCGTTCACCTTGGAACGAAACACGTAACATCTCTTATTCTCTCAGCTTGATAAAGTCGTAATTTCCAAAATCTACTGATAGCTTTCTTTCATCAATCCATGCGCACTCGACGCATTTTATGGCATCACGCATTGGAATGATACTTCCTCCACACTTTTTACATTTTGTAAACAACACGCCAAGTTCTGGTTCGCTTATTGTTGCATGTATGGCTCCATTCAGGTGACCAATTATCTTTAGCTTTACAACATCGTTAACAAGTGCCACAGATTTTTTCCTGATATTTCTTGTATTACAAATGCACTCTACATGAGATTTTACTGGTTTTCCATTAATGTACAGTATCATAACTGCAATCATTGATGACATAACCGCAGCAACTGTTCCTATTACAATATCATTTACTTGTGGAATAGACAGTTGTTTGAAATTTTGAACTTGTGCTGTACGATCTTTTTTGTTAAGGTCAGGAGTGCCAACTACAGCTGATCTTACCATATGACCATCATCAAAGGTATTTTTTCCAGCTTCGTATTCTTCTATAATAGCTATTTTTTCACCTGGAAAAGCAATATCAGACATGATTAGTTTTTTTGTTTGATAATTATAATCGTTTATAGCCAGTGTGGTATCTGAAGGTAGTCTTCGATACTTTCATTTCGTAATAGTTTTAGAAGTGCATTTGCCTGTGGTGTTGACAAAACTGGTTTGTCAAACTGGTTATCCATTGAGATTCTAGGACATGCAACTTGAATAAATGCATCAATTCCCTTGAGATTTTTGAGCCTTTCATTAGTTATATCGGTTAATGCAAAGAGCTGAACCTTTTTTCCTTCCTTTTCAAGTTCTCGCTTGAATTTTAGTGCCGTAGTTTTTGATAGCTGGCCTTCTTTTAATCCAACAATTATTCCAAAGGTCTGAGCGTCTACTGCTTTGTAAATTGCAAGCGTTGCCTTTTTCTGTAGTTTCTGTGCAAAGTCTGTTATCTCGCGTACTTCGTTAAAGTATGGATCAAGAACATAGGTAGGCTTGTTTGTAGCCAATGCAATTCCTGCTGCATGAAAGTTGCTTTGCCCTAAAAATACATTGACATCAACATTTTCCATTGCATCCATTGCAGGATAAAACTCACATCCAAAGACCTGTCCATCATTTAGCTGACCCTTACCATTTCCAATTTTTACTATGATCCCATCATCTTCTAAGATTTTTTTTGTAGCTTCTATCTGATGCAAGTGTTGACTGTCAGTTATCAGACATACGGTTTTTCCTTTCAAAATGTCAACACATTTTGGTACAACACTATCAAAGGCAATGTCATCAAATGCATCAATCATAACCACATTATCATCCATTGTCTCCATGCTTATTGTATGACCAATATTGAACAAAATCTCTGCACCAAGAACCTTTGCGCCATTTGAGTTTAGGTCACAAGATCCCCATGTAGTATCCGCTAACACATAGACAGGAATGCCAAATCTTTTCATGATGTTTGATGCGGTTTGCTGAATTTTTGGCAGAATACCATCAGGACCATTTAGTGCAACCGAAACAGGTCTTCTTTTCTTTATCTCATCAAAAATCTTTTCTTCGTCTATTACTATCATTTGTAATTTCTTAACTCATTTGGTTTTAATTTAAACTATTATTAAATAACAACTCAAACTATCCACATAAGATATGAGCCAACAAACTGTACTACATATTGGATTTGACGATACAGACTCGCCAAAGGGAATGTGCACTACGTATCTTGCATATAAAATCGTAGATACATTACGAAAAGAAAACGTCGAGTTTCTTGATTATCCACGATTGATCAGATTTAATCCAAACATTCCATGGAAGACAAGGGGAAACGGTGCAGTAGGACTATCAATCAAAACAAACGAACCTGATAAAATAAAACAAAAGGTAAAACACATGGTAAAATCTTATTCTGATACAAAAAATGGTGCAAATCCAGGACTAGTATTTTATCAAAATAACATAATCCCAAAAGAATTTACAAGTTTTAGTGAGCTTGCTCTGTGGAGACTAATTAGTCGAAGTTTTGCAAAACAGTTTGTCTCAAAAAACAATCTAGAGTCATTCTACCTTGGCAATGGTCAGGGGTTGGTTGGTGCAGTAGGCGTCATTGGTTATCACTTTTCTGATCGAACATTTGAGCTGCTAAGCTATAGGAAGAAA
>JBBDOC010000004.1:3955-8305 GCA_040877295.1 Nitrosopumilaceae archaeon | reverse complement strand
ATGATCCACAGAAATTTGGTTGTGGATTTTGGTATGGATACTATACTGAAGGGATTTGTGGAATTGCTGACACAACATTTACAAAATTTGATAAAGATAACCATGCAAGAGGCGTTACCACATATCTTATCGAAGCAGCAGAATCAAACATTTACAGAGCAATGCTTGAGCTTGAAGATAATGGACAAGATTTAACCAAGTTACCGGAATCAACAAAAAAAATTATTGGCAATGTTGAATCAAAACTAAATAAAGCGAAAGCCGCCTTCTCATCGAATCAGATCTTTTCAGAAAACGGCGCTTACAAATTAGCCTTAGAGGCTGCAATTGACTCAACTAAATTGGCAAAAGAATCTGGTGTTACATACGAAACACAGATTGAACCTGTAAAAATAAGCATTCCAAAATGGATTAAGGATAACATAGAATGGTGGTCAACTGGCTCCATTTCAGAAAAAGAATTTGTTGGCGCATTACAATATCTTATAAAAGAAAAAATAATCGTACTTCCTGAAATTCCTAAATCGGGATCTGCTATTGGTAAGGCCGTTCCTGAATGGGTAAAAAACAATGCAATTTGGTGGTCACAGGATAAAATTAGTGACAACGAATTCGTGTCTGGATTACAATTCTTAATAAAAGAAGGCATCATTATAGTTAATTAAATACGGAAATCGCAAACAAACATAATTTTTCTAAAAAATAGCAGATTTTATTGACTAATTTTTACCCCTGATGTTATATCATAATCACAAAACTGCAAATAAAGCAAATGTCAAACGAGGGCGAAAAACCAAAAGGTGTAATTGAAGAGATTTTAGACAAGATAGGCTCGCTTGTAACTGCAGCATTTGGACTTGTAGCCGCTTTAGCATGGAACGAAGCAATTCAGACAATATTCAGAGATGTTTTTGGAACCCAGCAGGCACTACCTCTTATGTTTGGCTATGCAGTAATTGTAACAGTTATAGCTGTAATTCTAACTTTGATCATAGCAAGGGCAGTCACAAAGACAAAAGAAAAAACATCAAGGCTAGGCCATCACCCAAGCTAAATCAATAATGAAAAAATCAGAGCTGAAAAAATTAATTGCTGAGTACAGAAATCTTCGTTTATCATCGAAAAAAGATTCATCCTATAACCACAAAACGCAAGACAAACTAAAGGAATTAGAACGTCGATATTTTCATGAAACAGGTAGAGAGATCAAATCCGATTTAGATCTCTAAGATTTGGAGATTATTTTAAGATCATAGCGTATAACATATAATTATGAAAAAAGTCATTCTTGCAGGAATTGGAGTCTTTCTCTTCATAACGGTACTAACATCTTACCTCCAGAGTTTTCCACCTGTTAAGGATACTATGACTGATATAGAATGCAAAGGAAAGGGGGTTTGTTTTATGGGCGAGGTTGGAGAAATTGTCGATGGCGACACACTTTATGTTAATGGAAAATCAATCCGACTTGCCTTGATTAATTCTCCTGAATTGGATAATATGGATGGAATAAGGGCAAAGGAATTTACTGCAAGCATTTGTCCTTCAGGCTCGCGTGCTATAGTTGATGAAGATGATGGCCAACCTGAAGGGAGTTTTGGAAGAATGATTGCAGCAGTGTACTGTAATGATCTATTACTAAACTCGGAATTATTAGAAAATGGGCATGCCGTGCTAGATCAGAGGTTTTGTTCTGTAAGTGAATTTGCGTCTGAAGAGTGGGCAAAAAAATTTGGCTGCTAGTTTTTTGGCTTTAAAGTAAACACATGGGTAAAAATAACGACTTTTTTGAAAAAATGTAATGGGTTTAGAATTCAAAAAACTAGCTGAAGACGCACGTGGTAAAATCATATTCTTATCATACAATGGCAAAAAGTCGCTAAACATTGCAGAAATCAAAAAGGGATTTGCCAGAGGCGGACATTATCATCCGTATGAACAATATCATGTAATTTTATCAGGTAAGATAGAGTATAGAGAAGAAAATCTAGACACGAAAAAAGAACAAACCCGCATTATCGATGGACCTGAGATACTACAAGTTCCTCCAAATACGGCTCATCTTTTGATTGCACTAGAAGACACACTATTTTTTGAATCATTTGACAAAGATTACATTGCTACTGATTATCCAAAATACCGTAAAATTGTCGAAGAACGAATGAAAGGCTAAACTAGAGAAATATTTTTCAAATTTGCTAGCTTTTCCACAGTTTCAACATCAACATGTTTTGATTTTTCACGATTAACAAGAATAGCACGGCATCCTGCCTTTTTTGCAGATACAATGTCATGTATTCTGTCGCCTATTACTAGCACTTCATCTGGCACAAGCTGAAGTCCCTCAAGTGTTTTTTCAATCTGTTCTTTTCTATCATAACTTTCATCACGACTAATAATACTTGAAAAAACGTTGAGCTGATCAATCTTTGACATTACTTTCTCAACAGCTTTTCTACACTGCATGGTAACTAGTCCTAACTTTACCTGTTTTGATTTAAAAAACTGTAAAACCTCAAAAGCGTTCTCAATTATCTCAATCTCATCAGCTGCTCTTGATTCCTCTTGGCAAATTGATTCAAATGCTTCATTTATTTTTGAAGCATTTCCTTTTGCAAAACTAACCACAGCTGCAATAAGTGGCTTGAACTCGTCTTGTGTGTTAAAGATTTTTTTTAAATTGTTTTGAACTAGATCATATCGTATAGGTAATCTGACAAGTGTTCCATCAAGGTCAAAGACAATGCCTTTTATCATAGAATTTGTTCCTTGGAGCCATCTTCACGCCAAATCCAGTCGCCACAGTCGATGTGTCTTAGCAGATATGTTCCATCAGGATAGATGTCATTTCCTAGTGTAGGCGCTTGAGTGATTTTTCCAAGGCCAAGCATTGTGTAAAGATATGGCAGGTTCTTTTCTTTTTCCTGCTTTAGGATTTTAGTAGAGATATAGCCCCAAAGCGGCGTTGTTGTATGAAACTTGCCAGAATCAACTTCGGTTACGTAAAACTTGTTATCTGAATCCCCTTTCAAATCTACTGCATAGTTTCCATGCGGTTTTTTGTCAACTGCACGAATCGCTTTTTCGCCAAGCTTGTTTGCTTCCTTGTCTATTACAATTTTTGATACAGTTGGGGTTCCTGTGATGCCAGATGGAGAAATATGCTTGAATGGATACTCGATTCGCTCTCTTGTAAATGATGCAACAAGTTTTCCATCATACCAAAAACTATCCCAAGCTAGGTTCTTTCCTGCAAGATACTGCTGGAGCATAAAGTCATCAAAGCTTGCCTTTTTCTTTTCAACCCAGAGATTTATCCAGTGTTTTGCCTCTGATGAATTATCACAAAGTAAGCTTAGATTACCGCCTGCGCCTTTTTTTGCCCTAACCCATACCGGTCCTTTTCCAAATGAGCCAAATGTCTCATCAATGTCACCAGATGATCCTATTGTCTTTGTTTTTGCAACTGAAATGTTATTTTCTGCTAACTTTTTTTGAACCACAAGCTTGTCTTGTGCAATAATTTCTGGCTCTGGCAGTAACGTTTTTGCATTTATTGATTTTTTATTTTGAGAAATAACTTGAGCTTCAGATGCAGGAGAGGGATGAACAAAGCTGATTTTATTTTTCTCTACAGTCTCTTTTACCAGTTTTATAAAGTTAGGATCAGAGTGTCTTGGAGAGTTTATCCTGACATCAAGTGCTGGAAATTGTAAATAATACTTGTTAAAGTCAGTTCCTGCTATGAAAAACTCTTCTTTGCTTGCCCTTAGTGCTCGAACAAAGTTTACTCCGCCTATCCCGCCTGCACCGGTAACAAGAATTCGCTCCATTAGTTACACCACAAATATCATGATATTATGAATTACTCGAAAATCTTGTCATCATAAAAATAGTTCGAATCATTGCTTCTAAACCTACAAGACTAAATAATATGCAAAATTTTCTAATCTAGATGTATGTTTTTCTAAGCCATGACGTGGACTGGAGACGACAGGGTCCACCAAAGAAGCATGTTATGGCACGAAAGGAACGCTTTGATAATAATATAATTGCAAATTTGAACAAACAAAACCCATACTATAACATACCAGAAATTATGGAAATCGAAGAAAAGTTTGGGATAAAATCCACATTTTTCTTTAGAACAATGTATGAAAACGGTAATTTTGAAGACTATGAAGACGATATCAAGTCACTAATTGGCGGAGGGTGGGAGATAGGGCTTCACTGTGATCCTTTGTCTGTTGATGACATTGAAAAACTCAGAAAGGAAAAAGAAAAACTTGAAGGGCTAACAAAAACAAAACTACAAGGAAATCGAGTTCACTACCTCAAGTTCACAAAAAA
>JBBDOC010000004.1:0-3945 GCA_040877295.1 Nitrosopumilaceae archaeon | reverse complement strand
AAAAAATATAAGCATATACATGAAGCTTTAGAGAAAATTGCCAAAGATATTAAAGGATTTGGGATTCTCATATGATTCCTCTGTTAGAAGCTCAAAGGACAAAATAGACAAAACTGAGATGGGTTTTCAAAATCTAGATGGTTTAGTAGAGTTTCCAGTTACCCTGATGGATGCATATCTCTTTACGTATATGAAACTAGAAGAAAAACAAATCATTCCAACTTTCAAACAAACACTTGACTATGCAAGAAAAAATGATTCCAAAGTAATTACCATAATCTGGCATGACAATGTTCTAAAAATGATCGGGGGAAGAAAATACAAGGATATAGTAGAATTTCTGACATCAGAAAAAGACGTCAAGATCTGCAGGGGCGCTGATCTTGTCTCAATTATTAACAAAATGTAGAACAATATATTGAAAAACTGTACGAAAAGCTAACTACTAGTTTACACTACATCAATGCCACTATTATTATGAAAAAACAACCAATAATCTACATGAAAGCAAAGTTTGCTACAAAGTGTCAGGCATGTGGAGAACAAATCAAACGAGGAAAAGAAATTCTAAAAGATGACGGCGGAAGATGGGTTCACAACTATTGTACTGAGACAGAAATTCCATAGTTTTTATAACAAATGAAAATGGCTTATATTTAGCCACAAAAAATTCTGCAACAACCAATTGAATTATTATTCAGACTCCGGCCTCATGGAACTAGTTGAGGATATAATCGACTTAGACCCTAGAATGAGGTTTGCGGCATTAATCGACCTCAAGGGAAACATCGTTGAGGCAATAATGAAGGCAGGCAAAACTTCGCTTAAGACCCAAAAAGAAGAAGCGCACTTTTGCAAACAAGTTGCAGAAAGAAGAAGGATGAGAAAAGAGTTTGATAAAAGTCTTGGAAAGGTCAGGTACGTTCATGTTGAGCGAGAAAAGGTAACTCAAATGGTCATTTACACAAAGAAAATGACAGTCTATTTTACAATGGAGCCTGAGCTTAGCATTACAAGAAAAGTGCAGTTGGTTAATAAGATCAAAAAAATGACGGCAAACCTGTAAGATGAAACAAAAAATTCTTGTAGATGAAACTAGTAATGGCTTGGATATTAAACTAAGATTGGCTGGATATGAAGCTGAAAGTGTAAAGAAACTAAAAGAAAACGAATCAAAACTTGGGCATGATTTTAACGTAATACAATACGCTCAACAAAACAATATGATTCTAATCACCAAAGATAAGGAAAATGGCAAAGCATGCAAAGCAAATGGTTTTCCATGCATATGGATTAACGATGATTCAATTTTTGACAAAATGATTCTGCCAGAACTTGAGAAGCTAAAGCAACTATAGCTTGATGATCTTTTTATTGTATGGTGAGTGAAAAAGACTATGGATAGCTGTGATGTGTGTACTCGTGCCTACAAAAATGGCAAGACCTTTGATCAGTGCAAAGAGATTGCTGAATCAATGAATGTAAAACTAAAGCAACAGATCGAAGAACAAGGCAAGGTGGCATGGAATGAGATCTTATCAAAAGTAGATCATGATGAGCTTGTCTACAAGCTAACGCTAAAGTATTTGCGTCGTGATGGGTATGATATTGGAAACTCGCAAATTCCTGAAGTAAAAAAATTTACTCATTAGGTTTTACTGCACAGCTGCCATCTGGTCTTCTTAGTTTTCTTGCCATAATAACTGGTGTAAAAAACAAAACAGGTATGGTTACTGCAATAAACAACGTTTGAAGTTGGGTCAACACAACAGTAAATGCAAGCACACTTGACGTACTGATAAAAACAGAAAGTAATGTGCCAACACATGTAGGACATGCAATGAATAGGCCAGTTGCAGCGCCAACACTACTTAGACCTCCTTCCTTTTTTGCAATAGATATAGCATTAACTGCAAGTGATGCATTTAGTCCAACAAGATATGACACTATGATCTGCAAAAGCAGGTTTATTGGAATGATTTGCAATCCTACATGTTCGGTAAAATAGACAATGAATTTTGGCATGTATCCTGGGTCCCCACAGCATGGAGTTATGTGGGCTGATGGAACAGTTGCTCCATAGTGTTCAGAAAACACAACTTCTGGTTGATATACAAGTGTTCCTGATGTAAGTGAAAAGAATATTCCATATGCAACAAAGGCTAGCGCAAATATTTTCCGTGATCTGTTGTTGTATGTAGCAATTGCAATCGTTGATAAGATTCCACCATCTTTTTCTAAGACTTTTTGCGTATGATATCGATAAAGACCATAAGATATTGCGCCAAAGGAAATAAGCAGCGCTATGTAAAATCCGAGAGCAAGCCTTTCTATTGCAGGAATTGCATCAGGAGTAACAGACGCATTCTGAAATCTAGCATAGATTAAAAACAAAATTGCTATGCTTACAAAACCTAAAACTATTAGCGGCTTTCTCTTTTGACTGCGCCTTGTAGCCTGTTTTTCCATTCATTCACAAGATAATGCTACGAAATTAAATTTTATTGAATTTACCTAGGCTCAACTGCACCAATAGATGTACAAATCGTTTGCCATCTAGAGTGTTTCATAAATAATTCCAAGTATTATTTTCATAAATCCTCCACATTTCATAATTTGCAATTTTGATAGCACAAAACAAAAAATGAAAAAATTGTTTCATATATTTATAAACATTAGAGGGGTACATTTCAATAGAAAATATTGAAAATAGATCAAGCTCAAGAACCAGACTATGAGGTGGCAAAAATAAGTCACATCGGATTTGTAGATCCATATGCCGTAGAAGGCCTGCTTATTCTAAAAGCAGAAAGTGGAAAGGAATTTCATATGAGGGCTTTTTCAGGTGAAGTAGCACGTCACATCTCAAGCTTTACCCAAGAAAAGCGAGATACCATTCCAACTATTTACAACATGATAGAACAGATTTGCGAAGAAAACGAAATTGTACTTGTAAAAGTAAAGATCTACGAAAGCGGTGAGGTGCTAAGGACAAACCTATACTTTACAGGAAAAAAGGACATTGTTCTTAGAAATTATCGTGCATCAGACGGAATTGCACTTGCCGCATTTTACAATATTCCAATTTTAATTAGGAAAAATCTACTAAAAGAGCACATGGAAGCCTAGGTTACAATTTCACCTAGTCTATTTTGCTGAAGTGCCTTTCTGATTTCCATAGCAATTCGCCTGCCTACCCCAAATGTTGTCCCGTACTGGTATTTTGTATAAGGCGAAGTAGTTGCAACTATTGGGTTTCCAGGCACTCTTAGTGATACATCATAAACTACCAGGTCCAAGTCCTTTGTTATGACGCTTTGAAGCGAAAACGGACCAATGATTCCAGGCGGATATACTTTTTTTACAGCCTGCACAAACTTGTCGCCTGTTGTCAGGACCTTTTCAAGCAGTGACTCTCTAATGCTTGCAGGAGTGTGACCTACCTCAATGTTTTGCAGTTCTACGTTTATGTCAAGCTGCTGTCTTGCAGGCAATGCATTATAGTCATGCAGGTTTGTTTGCAGTCTTCTTTCAATTCCAATAAAGTCTACCTGGTCTGAAATCGGCGTGTAAAAGTAGTTAAAGTTCAGATAAGTGCCAATTACTAGTTCCTCGATGCTTGCGGTGTTAAGATCCTTTCGAGAAATCATTCCTTTCTTTATCTTTTCTTCTGATTTTTTCTTGTAATCCAAATATGATGATACAATAAAAAATGCCCGCTCTAGTTTTCTTGTTTTTTCCTGTACCTTTACAATTGAGGGTTTGTTGATGTTTTTTGGATTTTTGAAAAGCTTTGGATGCTTTATTCTAGCTTTTTCTAAAAGATAATACTGATTTTTTTTGTTCTGTCTTTCTTCTTCCTGAAAAAGTGAGCGATTTCCAAAAATTGGGACCTTAAAGGAATTCTCAATTGGCTTGTATCCTAGATATGCTGTCAGCGCTCTA
>JBBDOC010000003.1:0-8462 GCA_040877295.1 Nitrosopumilaceae archaeon | reverse complement strand
TTTTTGTATAAAATTTCTAAATACATTTTAGTTCTATATGTCCAAAATTTACTTCCTGCACCAACAGTTTCTTTTTTTGATTCTTCTTTTAATTCAAGGGTTAAAACATCAGCAATTTGCTTAGGAATACAACAAATATCAGCTCCAGAATCAACTAATGCAAAAGTACGAAATTCTGGATTTGTAGCAGGATCAGTATGTTCTGAATATTTTCTAAACACAACTTCAATTCTTGGTCGTTTAACTGGTACTTGTTTACCTGTAGAATCTTTGAACCAATCAGTGTGATATTTTATACTAAATTTATCAGAAAACCTGTCTCCACCAATCAATAAAAAGTAAAATATATCCTAGAGGATTAAGGTTTCTTCTTCTTCTTTTTCTGGAATATGTTCAAAGAGTGGCGTTCTACCTTTTGCAATTTCTAAAGCCTTTTTGTATACTTCTGAAAGTTCTTTACCTTCCGCTATTATTTTAGAATCTATAATAGCGATCCATTTTCCTCTGTATTGTTCTTTATTTTCTAAAGACAGTAAATATTGGCTTTCGGCACTGCTCATAATAGTACTATCTCAAACTGAATATATTAATATATTAAGATATATTCGTCGGTTTGGCGTGTTTAATCTTTTAAACTAGCGTTCTGGATAAGCGTGAGCCACTTATTCTCACCTTGTAGAATAACCCCACTTACTTCGGCTGGTGTTTTTCCTTCAAGTGCTAAACGAGGTCTGATATAGTTATGGAATATCTGGTATCCAGTTATGATCGGCGTATCTGTTTTTTTTAACCCTCTCATTACCTTCTCTCTATCTCTTATCTCTCCATTCAAGCGCTCCATCTTGTTATTGTTCATGTCACCTTTGATGTGAATGTGTCTTACATGAATAGGTCTTGGATCTTTGAGAGTTCTAAACTCTTTTTTGAATCCATCATGAAAGTTCTTAGCACCATCTGTTATCAAAACTAATGGATTTGTTTTTGTTATCTCCTTACCTTTTTGGAACAATGGTCTTACATCTTCGGTATATTTTGTATCAGAAACCTGTTTTGCAATCCAAAACCTAGTGTCTGAATCCATTAGTGCATAAAGATATTTTGGGTTGCCTTTTATTTTCATATACATTTCATCTGCTCTCCATGTGTCACCTACCTGTGGTGTGATTTTTTCTAGGTACTTTTCCATCAAACCAATGTATCTTTTTATCCAATTGTAGACAGTCTGATGTGTTACGTCCATTCCTAAAAGTCGTAAAGATTTTGCAACATTCCTTAGAGATTCCCCTGAAAAGTAAAGTTGCATAGCAGTTGTTATTCCTCTAGGATCACACTTCATCTTCTCAAAGCCTATGTTTAATGAGAATGTCTTGTGACACTCAGAGCAGGAAAACCTCTGGACATCATAGTTTTTGTTGTGCCTGATCCCAAACTTTTTGATGTTTTCTGACTTGCAAAAAAGACATGAATTAACAGCTATTGGTTGGATTATAACCGTATTTTTTTCTACAATTTCCTTTCTTAGTTTGATTGAAAATTCAACTGCATGGATATGTTTGCAACAAACCTTTCTGAATGTATGATCCTTGCAGGTACAGACAAAACCTGATTCTGTCTTTACAACATCATACCATTCGTAATGGGTTGTCTGTGATTGTACTCGATAGTGAGTTTCACTAATTCGTCTTATTTGTTCGTGTTTTCGTGCTATTTCTTTTCCCTTGGTTTCCCTATTGTTGTCAGTCATTTTATCTACGTAGATATTGTATATACGTAGATATATTAATCTTTTGTAACTACGTAGATATATTTAAATACGTAGATTGGCGATTTGTGTCATATGCCAAAATGGAGAAAGAATGCTAAAGAATTTACAGTTGGTGTTAATTATAATGAAACTAGAGGTTATCAGAGTTCTATTCCAAAACCTATTGTTGAAGTGTTAGGTGATCCTCAGTCTATCACTTTTGTTATAAATGGCAATAATGTAAGAATAGTTGCTGGAAATGAAAAGAAAAAAAGCAATTAATGAATCAATACTATGAGATGCTGATATGAGTTTAATTGGTCATAAATCATCAACTACTATTTTAACACTTCAAACCAAAAATCCAACATATACACCTGAAATTTTTGATAGAGCGATAAAGGAACTTGGATATATGGCATCTCAAGCAAACGCAAGTATTTCTGCAAACCCTCTAGCACCACCCGTCCCTACTATAATATACTCAAAAGGAAATCTCATGGTGTTAACAAATTATGGAGAAAATCTAATTAGATTCATAATCATTAATACATTAGATATTAATCAATTACGATCTGAAATAAATTCTGTTTTAGAAAAACTACAGGTCGGTGCTAATTCAATTCATATAACTGAATTGGTATGTAGAACTGAAGTTCCGACTTCTAGTTCTCCAGTTAAAACATTAACTTCACTTGTGAATAGTAATTCATTACAAAAAATGAGTGAGATCTTACATGTTCCTAAGATGGAAGTTCTAACTATGTCATTTTCAAATGCTAATTGGCAGAATGGTGAATTTCGTATAACCATTGAACCTTTAGCGTCAGATCCAGATAATCAATTTTGGTTGATAATAGGTTATAGAACAAGAAGTCTGCTTGAGTTTGATAAACTGGTTCAGACATTTAATACTCAAATGGTAGAAAACATAATATCTACGATAACCCCAGATACATCATGAAAACGAGGAATTTTGCCAACATAGAACATCAGGAATCTAGGATTAAATTTTATACATCTTTAGAACTTAACCCTCTCTTTGAAAATACACAAAAAATTTCTCCTCGCAAACAGGATAAGATAAACGACAGTATTCATTCTTAATATTTTTGTTTAAAACAATTCACATCAACCGACTTTTGACAGAGAGAAAAACAACCGTAGACTTGACAGAACCCATTCTAGCAATATTTATAAATTAAACACGACCGCAATAGATGGCTGATATGGCTAAACAAAACTCAACTAGCACTCTAGGTATTCTATCGCTAGTTGACCTGCTACTGTAAACTAGTTAGTCTAGTTTTCACGATCAAACTCAATAGAACATGTGAATGGTGATAAAAAATATGGAAATTATGTCTGGCTCTAAAGCATTAATGAAAGCCCTAGAAAAAGAAGGAGTAAAGGAAGTCTTTGGACTACCAGGTGGTGCAAACCTTCCAATGTATGATGAGCTTTACAAAAGCAACATACGTCATATTCTTGTAAGACATGAACAATCAGCTGCCCACATGGCAGATGGTTTTGGAAGAGTAAGTAGAAAGGCAGGTGTGTGTTTTGCAACATCAGGTCCTGGTGCAACAAATATCATAACAGGACTTGCAACAGCGCAAGCTGACTCTGCACCAATGATTGCAGTGACAGGTCAGGTGCCTGTAAAAATGATTGGGCGTGACGCGTTTCAAGAAAGTGACATTATTGGAATATCAAATCCTGTTGTAAAATATGCATTCCAACCACGTGAGGCAAACGAAATTCCAGAAGTTGTCAAAAAAGGATTCTATATTGCAGAAACTGGAAGGCCAGGATCTGTGCTAATAGACATACCAAAAGACGTGCAGCAAAACGAGGCAGAGATGAACTTTCCTGATGAAGTAAGAATACGCGGATATCATCCATGGGCAGATCCTGATGTATCAGAAATAGAGCGTGCAATTGACTTACTCTTGTCTGCACAAAGACCAATTATTTTAGCAGGTGGTGGAGTGATAATCTCAACTGCGTTTTCTGAGCTTCAATCGCTAGCTGAGATGCTAATGATCCCAGTAGTTACAACATTCAAAGGAAAAGGCGCATTTCCAGAAAACCATGCACTTTCGCTTGGGCCAATTGGCATGCATGGCCATGCTGAGGCAAATAAGCTAATGGTTGAGGCAGACTGTGTTCTTGCGATAGGAACAAGATTTTCTGATAGATCCGTTGGAACATTTGAAGAATTTGAAAAGAACTTGAAGATAATACACATGGATGTAGACCCAGCTGAAATTGGGAAAAACCAGACAACCCATGTTGCAGTAGTAGGAGATGTAAAGGCATCCCTTAGAATTCTGGTAAAGTTACTCATAAAAAGAGCACTAAAAAAATCAGATGACAATGTATGGATAAAACATGTAAATGAAGTTCGCGACTATTGGAGACAAAATCTAAAGATTCATCCAGGTGAGATGGGGGCTGCAAAAATTTTACGCAAGCTACGTGAGGTCTTACCAAAAGAGGCAATAGTTACAACTGAAGTAGGACAACACCAAATGTGGGCATCATTATTCTTTGATGTAATTCATCCTGGAACATTTTTTAGCTCAACTGGTCTTGGAACAATGGGCTGGGGATTTCCAGCAGCAATTGGTGCAAAGACTGCAAGACCAGATGTTCCTGTAGTTGACATTGCAGGTGATGGAAGCTTTAACATGACTGAAAACTCGCTTGCAACATCGGTACTAGAAAATCTTCCAGTGATCGTGTTTTTAGTTAACAACTATTCGCTTGGGATGGTAGCACAGTGGCAGCGAACCTTCTATGACAGAAGAATGATTGGAGTTGATCAAAAAAATTGTCCTGACTATGTAAAGCTTGCAGAATCATACGGCGCCCAGGGAATAAGGGCCCAGTCACTTGATGAGCTTGGAAAAGCTATAAAGGCAGGACTCAAAAGCGATGTTGCTACAGTAATTGATATTCCAATAGATCCAGAAGAAGACGTCTTACCATTTGTGGCGCCTGGAACACCACTCAAGGACATGATACTACCATCTTAGTGATTTGTGATGTGGGCAATATTGTCAATCCTTGTTGAAAACAAACCAGGTGTACTCTTTAAGGTCACGAACTTGTTTAGGTCACGAAATTTTAACATAGATAGCATTTCAGTGGGTGTAACAGAAAATCCAGAGTTTTCGCGTATGACTATAACAACATACGGTGATGAAAAGCAAATACAGCAAATAGTAAAGCAACTTGACAAGATGATTGATACTATCGAGGTAAAACGCCTCGATGAGCATAAAACAGTGTACAGGGAAGTTGTCTTGTTTAAGATTAAAGTCAGCAAAGCAGCACATAGTATGGAGATAAACAAGTTAGCAAACGCATATGGGGCAAAGGTTCATGATGCCAAAAAAGAATCAATAATGGTTGAGCTAACTGCAACACCTGACCAGATATCTGCATTTGAGGAGCTTGTAAAGCCATTTGGCATATTAGAAATCGCAAGGACAGGAATAGCTGCATTACAGAGGACTGGGGCATGAGGGTTAGAATATTTGATACTACACTAAGGGATGGAGAGCAGACCCCTGGCGTTGCATTATCACCTGAGCAAAAGCTACTCATTGCAAAAAAACTAGACGCACTAGGAGTTGATGTAATTGAAGCTGGCTTTCCTATAGTATCAGACGGTGAGCGACAGGCAGTAAAGCTTATTGCACATGCAAACTTGAATGCTGAGATTTGCGGTCTTGCGCGAACAAGCAAAAAGGATATTGATGCTATAATTGATTCTGATCTAAGCTATGTCCATACCTTTATTGCAACATCTGACATTCATCTACAGTACAAGCTAAAACTTAGCCGCGAGCAAGCACTTGAAAAGGCAATAGAGTCTGTCGAGTATGCAAAATCACACGGACTACAAGTCGAGTTTTCAGCAGAGGACGCAACACGAACTGATCGTGAATTTCTAAAAAAAGTTTATGCTGCAGTAGCAAAGGCAGGAACAGACAGAGTAAACATTCCAGATACTGTTGGCTATTCTACTCCACAGTACTTTGCTGAACTCACAAAGGACACAGTTGAGGTAACAAAACTCCCAGTAAGTGTCCACTGCCATAACGACTTTGGCCTAGCAGTTGCAAACTCGATTGCAGGACTCCAAGCAGGAGCTCAATGCGCTCATGTTACAATTAATGGATTAGGTGAGCGTGCAGGAAATGCATCACTTGAGGAACTAGTCATGGCATTACAATGCTTGCAGTTTGATAAAAAATGGGAGACAAACATCAACACAAAACTTCTCTATGATACATCAAGATTTATTTCAAATCTTGTTGGAATCTCAGTTCAGCCAAACAAGGCAATAGTTGGCGAAAACGCATTTGGCCATGAATCAGGAATCCACACACATGGAATCTTGAACAATCCATTAACTTACGAGCCTATCAGTCCAGAGCTTGTAGGCAGAACAAGGTGGCTTCAGGTAGGAAAACATGCAGGAGTTCATGGAATGCTTGCAATGCTTGAAGACTATGGAGTAAAACCAAACCAAGAACAAACACACCAGATACTTGACAGAGTCAAGGCAATAGGAGATCAGGGAAAACATGTTACTGATGTAGAATTGCTTTCAATTGCAAGCGAAATAATGGGCGAACGTGGAATAAAAAGAATAGTCCAGCTAACCGGATTTTCTGTTTCAACAGGAATTGGTACGATGCCTTATGCTTTTGTAAAAATAAACATCGACGGTAAGGACTATTTTGCAACAGACTATGGAGTTGGCCCTGTTGATGCATCACTTAACGCAATACAAAAGATAACAGGCAAAATATCTGAAGTTAGAGTAAAAGAGTATCGCCTTGATTCTATATCCGGCGGCTCTGATGCATTATGTGAGGTAACAATAAAGCTTGAAGACGCATATGGAAACAAGGTTTCATCAAAGTCAATTGGCGAAGACATTGTAACAACAAGTGTTCAGGCAATGATTGATGGAATAAATCGAGTAATGCTAAAGAAATCACTAAAGGAAAGCAAGGTAGGAAGTTAATCTTTAAACAATTAATTATACTTGGAAAGTAAGATGTATCACATTTCACTAATTACAGGGGATGGTATTGGGCCTGAGATCTCAGAATCTGCAATTTCTGTACTAGAGACAATTAACGACAAACTTGGACTACAGTTGTCAGTTGAGACACTACTTGCTGGAGATACTGCACTTAAAACAATAGGCAAGGCATTACCTGATGAGACACTAGAGTCAGTAAAAAAATCAGATGCCTGTCTTAAAGCACCAGTAGGGGAGAGTGCGGCAGATGTAATTGTGGTATTGCGAAGAATGCTTGATCTTTACGCAAACATAAGACCTGCAAAATCATATCCAAACATGCCCGCCCTAAAAGATAACATTGATCTTGTCATTGCACGGGAAAATACAGAGGATCTTTACACTGGAAGAGAGTTTGAAATAGGAAATGCTGCAGTAGCAATGAGAGTGATTTCAGAGCCTGCATCAAGGCGAATTGCAAAATATGCATTTTCTCTAGCAAAACAAAGAAACCACAAAAAGAAAGTAACATGTGTTCACAAATCAAATGTAATGCGAAAAACTGATGGAATATTTGCCAAAGCATGCAGCGAGGTTGCAAAAAACCATCCTGATATCAAATTTGAGCAGATGTATGTTGATGCATGTGCAATGAACCTCATCAGACAACCTGAAGAGTTTGATGTGATTGTAACTACAAATTTGTTTGGTGACATTTTATCAGATGAGGCAGCACAGGTAGTTGGGGGCCTTGGGATGGCACCTGCTGCAAACATTGGCGATAACTTTGCCTTGTTTGAGCCTGTACATGGGGCCGCATTTGATATTGCAGGAAAACACATTGCAAATCCCTCGTCATTTGTCTTGTCAATTAAGATGATGCTTGACTGGCTTGGCGCAAAAAACAATGACAAAAAGTGTTTTGAGGTTGCAAAAAAAGTAGAATCTGCAGTTTATAATGTTGTAAAAAGTGGTTCTAAAACAAAAGACATTGGTGGAAACAAGACAACTTCAGAATTTACAGCAGAGATAATAAAAAAACTAACATAATTTAATGAAACATTGTCTTTAGAAATGATTTTGTAATTTTTATAATATCCTAATTGAGATTACGAATTCGTTTCAAATATCCTTTATTCGTCACATATGCTAACAAAAGAAAACTACTCGCCGCTATCCATATTCAATAGAATTTTATTGCTGTCTTTTATGTGAGTAAAAAATTACGATTCCATTAATTAAAATAGTCTTTGAAAGAGGCCTGCAATGTTAAACCAAAGATAGATTTTCAGTGGAATTTTTCTTTCCCTACAGGATATGCTAAACTCTGCCTTTGTCAAGTCCTTGCCTTTAATTGTACTATCTTTGTCTTCGACGTATTCACAAATGGGCAAGGCATCAAGCTTTACATGTATCGAGTCGGCAAGTTGGCACATGACATTTATGTTGATGATGTTAAAAAATTCTAAAATTTCTGCATCATTGTTTTCTATGTGGGAATCTTTGTCATGGCCAAACACTAAAACATCCAGATCCTTTTTATTGATTACAGATACTATGGTTCCATTAAGCTGACCCCCGATATCGGTGCAAAACCCAACACACTCAGAAGGAACATCAATTTTTACATCTTCTTTTACTTGCGGAACGTTTCGAAGTGAGTAAGTGGAT
>JBBDOC010000002.1:0-43140 GCA_040877295.1 Nitrosopumilaceae archaeon | reverse complement strand
CCACAAGGAAATGGCTTTGCAATTTTACATGTTAAAGACCTTTATTCATTTGATAAAGAAAAAACCGCAAGAGGGGTGTATGGAACTCTAGACACAAAACACCTAGGAGTTGCAAAAACTATGGCAATGAATGACTTTCTAGTAGGTGGAACTATTGACTACATTAAACGTCCTGATGAAGGCTTTATTAGAAAATACAGAAAAACACCCACAGAAACTAGAGCAGATTTTGAAAAGTTTGGCTGGAAAACCATAGTGGCATTTCAAACTAGAAATCCACCACATGTTGCTCATGAAATATTACAAAAAACTGCACTTACTACAAGAGACGGCCTCTTTGTTAATCCTCTTATTGGCAAAAAAAAGTCAGGCGATTTTACAGACGAGGTTATAATAAAATCATATGAAGTATTAATTGAAAATTATTACGCTAAAAATCGATGCAAATTGGCAACATTGCATACAGAAATGAGATATGCTGGGCCAAAAGAGGCAATACACCACGCCATTATGAGACAGAACTACGGATGTACCCACATTATAATAGGTAGGGATCATGCTGGTGTAGGAAACTACTATGCACCATTTGCAGCACAGGACATATTCAAAGATTATTCAGATCTTGAGATAACTCCTATCTTCTTTCCAGCATTTTTTTACTGTAAAAAATGTCTTACATTTACTAATGAAAGAGTATGTCCACATGGAGTAGAAACTAGAGACGAGATAAGTGGAACTAAACTTCGAGAAATGATTCAGAATGGAAAAGCGCCATCAGAATTTATTCTTAGACCAGAAGTTTCAAAAATTATAATGAATCACAACAATCCTTTTGTTGACTAGATTTTTATTCACGCACTATCGAGCCAAACTGTGAAGCACAATCTTGCATTAATCTTAATTTTATCATTAACTCTGAGTCCTACCTATGGTCAGACTCAATCAAACCCCTCCTTAATTTTACATGCAATTGAGATACCTTATAACGAATTTAATAAAATTGCAAATGATGCACAAATCATTGAATTAGATAAAACTCATTCAGTGAGCTGGCAAATCACACTTGATAACAAACTACTCTATGCAAATCCAAATGGTAATGCAGTAATACGATTCTATGACGCAACCATCAAGGGAAAATTCATTGAAATAGGTATGGGTAGCCCTCCTGATGAAAAATTTTGGGTGGCTGCGTGGCTGCCAGAAAATGGCTATGTTGTTATTCATAACAGACTTGAACGAGGATGGATTCCAAGTCAAAATATTGTAGCTGCATATACAGATAATGCAGGACTAACCATCAACAATGGAGAAAGAATCGTCGTTTCCAATTTAGACATCCAAAACTTTGCAATTGCTGCCTATTCTGTATATGGAATGGAAAGTTCAACAGATCCTTCCGCCACAAACTCTGGAAATTTGATTGTTGAATTTGTTTCAGGAAATCCAGCTGAAAACCCACTAAGCATACTCCCTTTTGTCATTTCAGGTAGTATAGGAATAATAATTGCAGTTTTATTGATTTTTAAGAAGCGTTAGTTTTGTAGTATTTACAAATTTTTTTAATTTTACAAACATTACACATTGGTGAAATTGGTTTACAGATGTTTTGTCCATACATAACAAAAGTATCATTTATTTGAAGCCAGTATTTTTTTGGAATTTTTTTCATTAATTCAAGTTCTGTTTCCTCAGGAGTTCTAGTCTCAACAAGACCCAATCGATTTGAGATTCTATGAACATGGACATCTACAGGTATGGCAGGTTTGTCAAAAGCATAAACTAGAACACAATTTGCCGTTTTTCTGCCAACCCCGGGAAGAGTTATCAGTGTATCTAGATCATCAGGCACTTTTCCATTAAATTGTGTATTTATTATAGAAGCAACTTCAATGATTCTCTTAGCTTTTACATGATAAAATCCAATTGATTTTATTATTTTTTCAACATCTCTAACTTTAGCATTAGCTAGTGCTTTTACTGATTTGTACTTTGTAAATAATTTACCTGCAACTTTTGTTGTATTCTCGTCCTTAGTTCTTGCTGAGAGTATAGTGCCGATTAATATGTTGAAAGGATCACCATTTTCTACGTCATGCAGCTGCCGCAGTGCCGTCATACGTGGAGGCTTTACAGAATTCATAGTTTCAATCATTCCCTTGAGGATATTTTTCATAGTAATTCTATGGAACTAATTCTCTTATAATCTACTCTTGAACTTTGAATAAACAATTTTGGCTTTTGTTAGTACAAGTATTATACCACTCACAAATGAATATCAATAATGGAATTAACAAAGGAAGAAGAGTCTGCTCTTAAAGGAGAGAAAGGCGAAGTACTTGAACTTGCATATAGAATTTTAGTGGCTACTGGCGAGGCCATCAATGCTGATAGACTAGTTCCTATTCAGTGGGCACATCTTTCGGGTGTAAACTATAACACGATAGGGGATGCAGGCGAAGAATTTCTCTCAAAGCTAAGCAAAGATGCTAAGGTTCAAGTCAAAACCACAGTAAACCCAATGGGTTTTGATATTGATACAGTTTCAGACTATAATTTAGATGATAATTTTATAAAAAAGCAACAAAGTATCAGTGAATCATATAAAAAAATGGGCACAGTTCCATCTTTTTCTTGCATACCTTACGAAATATTTGATCTGCCACAAAAAAATACACAGGTTTCATTTGCAGAAAGTAACGCCGCAATCTATGCTAATTCAATAGCGCAACTTAAAACAAATAAAGAAAGTGCATTTAGTGCACTCGCTAGTGCACTTACAGGAAAAAGCCCCTATTCTGATTTAAGAAAAGAAGAACCAGATAGTCCTAATCTTACAATTCAAATGAAAATTAAAAATTCTAACGAGTTGACATATGGCCTATTAGGATATTTTGCTGGTAAGATTTCTGGCAGTTCAGTTAGAATTTCTGGAGCAGGTGACCTTGACAAACGTAGCTGTAAAGCATTATGTGGAGGCATGGGAACATCTGGTCAATGTGGAAAGTTTGTTCTAGATGATAATGATAATCAATCTGAAAAGGTTGATTTTGATAATAAAGAAATGCAAAATATCTTTGATGAGCTTAACACAACAGATTCTGGTGATCTTGTAGTACTTGGAAGCCCACAACTTGGGCTAGAGGAAATATCTGATTTAGCTTTGATGTTAAAGGGAAAGTCATTTAAAAAACGATGCATGATATTTTGTCCAAGAGCAATTCAGCAACAAGCTTCTGATCTTGGATATACAAATACGTTGAAACGGGCTGGCTGTGAAATGCTTTTTGACTGTTGTACCTGTCTGACACCACTAATAGACAAAGATGATGTTGATGGGGTCATAACAAATAGCATTAAAGGAGCATATTATCTCAAAAATTCCAATGATGTCAAAGTAAATCTAAAACCCCTTTCTCAAATCATAGATGATGAAACAAAATGGTAGAAAAGGTCATAGTAAAAGGAAAGGCCAAAGGACGGATCTTAAAATCAAAAATACCAATTAATTTCCTTGGGGCAGTAGATAAAAAAACCGGCATTATACGCGATAACAAGCATGACTTGTTTCAAAAATCCATTAAAAACACTATTCTTGTTTTTCCATATGGAGTTGGAAGCAGTGTAGGCGCATATACGATATATTCTCTTAAATCAAATAATTCAGCCCCATATGCTATGATTTGTAAAAAAGCTGATCTTACGGTAGCATCTGGATGTGCCTTGGCAAACATTCCGTTAGTAATTGTAACACAAAAAGAATATGATTCAATTAAAAACGGCGAAGAAATATCTCTTGACACAGAATCTAAAACTCTATAGTTTTTGCTGCGTCACTTTTCCGTTTGGCGTTTCTTCCTTGAAAATTACTCCTTCAAATCTGAGAACTTTTGTCTTTGGATCTTTCCAAATGTCAGGTGGAAGGCCAGCCTTCTCACATGCATGACTCAAAAATTCTTCTTCGGTCCATCCATATTCTACAGGAACTTGGGGAAGAAGTAGTCCTGAATAAACACTATGTTTTACAATCAAACCATCACGACCTACTTTGATTTGAGTATGATACTCTAACGAGTTTGAAACTTTGATTTCTATTGGAGGTGTTAAAACGGTTACCTCAAAAGTTATTTCATCAAGCTCAGATTGTTTTACCTCAGAAAAACGAGGATCCTCAGTTGCTGTTGCTATTGCCACATCTACTAGTGCATCACATAGTCTTTTTTGGGGAAGTGGAAATCCAATACACCCTCTTAAACCAGATCTATCGTTTAATGTAACAAACACCCCAGACTTGAAAGAAAATCTAGATTGAAAATCATCAGATAATTTCTTCTTATTTTTATTAGTCAGAAATTCAGTTACAACAAGTCTGGCTGCTTCTACTAGTTCTTTCCCATCAGAATCTGACAGCTCTTTATAGTAGCTCATTTAGTATAGAAGCAAATTTTTGTAAATTCTTGATATGAGTTCCTTCCCAATAGAGTTTTTTACAGTTTTCACAAGTCCAGAACTCATTTGTCTGTTTTAAAACTCCTTCAGGAACCTGAGTAACTATAAGCTCCTTTTGAATTCCATGTAGCACACCATTACATAAAGGGCATCTAGAATTATTACCAGTAATGATACATTTTCCCAGATTACATCCCTGATTAATCTCTAGAATTTGTTCCATCTCGTATTTTTTTGTGATTTGAACAGTTCTAACATTTTGTTTTAAAGATCTTTTTACAAGGGCAATATCACTTGTTAATAGTATTCTATTTTCATTTTTTGCAATTTGTAAAATTTTATCATCGTCAATATCAGTATAATATAATGAATCATAGCCCAATAGTCGAAGCTTTTTTGCAAGATTCCTATACATTGCATCTACGACAAAAATTGGTTTTCTTTCATTCATCTACATTGTCACCTGATCCTGATTCAGTAACATGGCTCTCGCCTGCAGGAAGCACACGAACAAAATCATCTAAGTTGATCGATTTTACGCTATCTCCTTTCATATTAACAAAGTCGGATTTGATTTTTTTTGCAGCATCTGTCATTTCTAATCCTCCAGGCTCAATCATTGAGTAGCAAACACAATTTTTTTTAATACAGGTAGGAGGGCCACAAATCACAATATATCTATCATCTTGTTTTAGTAGACCAACACCTAACTTCAGGGTAGGTACTCTGACATAAGTCCGTTGACCATCAATAACAAAAGAACCCTTGGAAAGAAACTGCCCGCTTGGTGCTCCTTTTTTTACTTGTTCAGGATTTACCCAGAATGCTTTTAGTCCATACATTGCCTCTCGCCACGCTCTGCTAAAACACACAGTTGCATGCGCGACCTCATTCAAACTAGAGTCAGTTGTCTCCTTTCCAGCTTTTAGTATAAAAAATGGTGAACCAAAAATTTCTGCATGAAATACCCTATCACTATCTTGAAGATGTTTTCTAATTATTGCCATATTTGATGACGAATCACGTCCGCCAATTGCTAATGTGCCATCAGAAGTATAGAACCATCTGTAGCGTTCGTACCAGTTCTTCTTTCTTACCTCTGTAATAGTTATAGATTCGTTAGAAACCACTACCTGTCTCTTTAGTTTTTCTAGATCCTTTTCAGTTTTCTTTTGTAGTTTTTCAATGGATACGGTGGCTGCTTTTTGTCGTTTTGACTCATTAAATAAAATAGACGCCAAAGCCTGTAATGAAGAATTAGTATCTATCTTGATTTTAGAATCATGTATAAGAAAACACGTATTACCTTTTTCCTTAATGACGGTACAATTCTGATCTTTTAGAATTTTCTGAAGTATAGGATCAGAGACAGAAAGTATTCCTTTGGAAACTTGATCAAGTAACGAATTGGCTATCTTTGCTATGGCAGAAGATTTTTCATTAACTAAGGAAATTGCCTTGGTTTGTTCTGTTAATTTATTTTCAAGTTCTGTGATTTTTTCACTAGCAGCATTTGTTTTAGTAGACTTGCCAACATTGACTAAAGTTTCTGTAAATACAGTATCTAATCCCATCATAAAACTTTGTACACTAGTATATTCTTCATTTTTATGATCAAATCTTAACGGATAAACATCCGCTTTATTGTCATCTCGTACAATTACAGGCTCATGGTTACCTTTTACAATATTTTCAACTATTTTTTTGATGCTATCAAAAATTTTTTGTACATCATTATTAGTTAAATCATTTCCTGTAACCTTGGAGTCTATTTCGGCTAATTTGCAGATATATTCTACATATTTTGTAGGCAATCCCAACGTTCTACCAATCCATTTGGAAACTTGAATCTCTGAAGATAGAATTCCCTCTAAATCTTTTTGATAAAAATTAAAAATATCTAAACTGTTCTGAGGTGGAGGTGTATATTGTAATCCAACACCTAACTTACGGTGCCTTACATCAATTGAATGTAATAAAGCTAGAATTTTCATTTCTTTATTGCACAGAATAATATTACCATCGCTAAAAAATTCCCCAACAAGAACGTATTCTTTATCAAAACCACTAAAAGTTAAATAAACAACTCTTTCTGCTCCAATTTGCTGAATTTTAGTTAATTTTAATCGTAAAAGATTATCACGTAGTATTTTGAGAAGCTTATTTGCCTCCATCCGTTCTATCTTTACAGAACTGATCCATAACCCAAAAGATGAAAACATCAACACAACATCCTGTTTTTCAGGATGATGTAGTTTGAAGAGGAGACTACCTCTTGTAATTCCATATATGTTACTAACATAGTAATCATGTGTTTTTTCAGAAATCTCATTCACTAAATATCGCAGTTCAATTCCTGTTAATGTCATAGTAACCTATTGTAAGTCTGAAATTATACTCTTACTCCTCATATTCGAATTTTTTAACCAAAGATTTTAAACAAGGTTTTTCGGAGTCAACGTAGAAATTTCATTGAAACACCCTAAAAAGAAAATTGAAAAAAAACCTGATTCTGATGATTTTAAAAATGAACCTTATGTAGCAGAACCACCTATCAATGAAACTGATAAGAGTGATGTACAAAAAAAAATTGACATATTATTTTGGATTCGGATAGGACTTGCAGTTCTTGGTGGAACACTTGCGACATTTTTATTTGAACCAATGGAGGGAGAAGAAAGAAGATGGGCATCTATAGGATTGTTAATTATCATCTTCATTATATCTGTGGGCATAGCTAAAGGAATGCGGATACAATTACCTCCATCTGACAAAAAGAAACTTCTTACTACAGGTATTGGTAGCTATATTTTCATTTACTTGTTTATGTGGATACTAACATACACGTTTGTTCATGCTGGAGGAAATGGTGGTTTTCCACTAACACCATTTACATAGTACTAAAATACCAAAACGAATTCCTTGTCTCAATGTGGAAATATAAAACACCAGGTATTCCAGATGAGCTCTTTGAGCGGTCTGATGAGGTACCTATAACAAAAGAAGAAATCCGATCTATACAAATTAGCAAAGCACGATTAGGTCTTGGCAATATCGTCTATGATATTGGTTGTGGTAGTGGTTCCATAACAGTTGAAGCAGCACTACAAGTAGAATCAACAGGTAAGATCTATGCCATTGATTTTGATCCTAAAGCTGTTGAATTGACAAAGAAAAACCTACAAAAATTTGGATTGTCTAACATTGAAGTTATTTTAGGTAATGCAAAAGAAGAAATTATTAAACTGCCAGAAGCCAATGCAATCTTTGTTGGTGGCACTGGCGGTGATACAAAAGAAATAGTTGAATTATGTCAAACCAAATTAAGATCAGGTGGAAGAATTGTTATAGGAATAATTTTAATTGAAACATTATTTTCAATCTTAGGAATAATTGAAAAAAAATTCACGGCAGTTGATATTACCCAAATAATAATTTCCAAAAGCCGTAAGACATCTACTGGAACAATGATGCTAGCACGAAATCCTGTTACTGTCATATCAGCAACAAAAATTTAACTCAAGTTTAGCTTTTTAATTGGGAATAAAATAGGCATTTGTATGTATGAATTAGTTTGTGTTGGATGTGGTCCAGGTGATCCAGAATTACTGACTATTAAGGCTGTAAAGGCCATAAAAGACGCAGATGTCATACTATGTCCTACCTCAAAAGAAGGAAAACCAAGCATCGCTCTTTCAGTAGTATCATCAATATTAGATCAGAGTAAAAAACCAGAAATTGTGAATTTGATATTCCCAATGGTTAAAGATAAACAAACACTTGAAACTACTTGGGAAAAAAATGCAAAAATCTTAGCTGAACATGTACTTTCTGGAAAAAAAGTAGTATATCTTACAGTAGGTGATCCTTACCTATACAGTACTTGGATCTATTTACATCGAGAGCTTGAAACGAAATACCCCAAAATCAAAATATCTGTTATTCCTGGGATAGTCTCAATTTTCACTTTTGCGTCCAAAGTGGGAATAAGCCTAGCTGAAGGCGGTGAAAAAATGGCTGTAATTCCTTCTTGTTATGATCTTTCTAAAGTAAAAGAGCTTGCAAAAAATTGTGACACAATGATATTTCTAAAGGACGGTCGTTACTTTGATCAGGTAATCGAACTTTTAAAAGAAGCGGGATTTTCTGATGACTCTATATTTGCTATTGGACAGGACCTTGGTACTGATAAAGAAATTGTACGAAAGTTAAAACTTGGTGAGGTTACTAAAGAAACCATGACCACCAAATATTTTTCAATAATGGTGGTAAAACGTGCCTAAAGTTTACTTTGTTGGTTGTGGTCCGGGAGACCCAGAACTTATTACAGTAAAAGCAAAAAAGCTAATTCAAAAAGCAGATACGATAGTATATTCAGGTTCATTAATTCCAACACCAATTCTAAAGCTCTGTAAAAAAGGAAATCTATATGATGCAGCAAAACTGGTAAGAGAAGAAATTTTTGAAATTTTAAAAAAAAATACAAAAGAAAACAAAATTGTAGTTAGATTACATGATGGTGATCCAACCATTTATGGAGCAATAAAAGAGCAGATAGATAATCTTCAAAAAGAAGGAATTGAATCAGAAATTATACCTGGCATAACATCATTTTTAGCATCAGCCGCTGCACTTGGAATTCAACTTACACTGCCAGGAGTTACTCAAACAATTATCATAACACGTGCAGAAGCAAGAACAAAAGTTCCAGAGCGGGAACAAATTTCTGTTTTGGCAAAGCATAATGCTACTATGGTATTCTATCTTAGCGTTCATTTATTATCTGAAATAGTAAAACAGGCTATCGACGGCGGTTATAGTAAATCAACTCCCGCAGCAGTTGTATACAGAGCAAGCTGGCCAGATCAAAAAGTTATTGTAGGAACACTTGAAGACATTACAAGGAAGGTTCGTGCTGAAAAGATTATCAGGACTGCTATTGTGATTATTGGCGATGTGATACAACCTTCTTCATATGAATATTCTAGATTATATGATAAAACTTTCACTCATAGTTTTAGAAAAGCAAAAAAAACTTGATTTTCCATATTTTCAATTTTATGTAATCATGATGAATAGATCATTACAGCAATTAAACAACAAAATCATTCATTGCAAAAAATGTCCAAGATTAACTAAGTATATCTGTAATATAGCAAAAAATAAGGTAAAACGATTCAAACATGAAAATTATTGGGGAAAACCATTGCCAGGATTTGGTGATCCAAATGCTGAACTTTTACTTATCGGGCTTGCACCGGCTGCTCATGGTGGTAACCGTACAGGAAGAATGTTTACTGGTGACAGTTCAGGTGAATGGGTTGCAAAGGTACTATATGATAATGGATTTGCAACAAAACCAACCAGCCAAAGATTAGATGACGATTTTAATCTCATTAACACATACATTACTGCAACTGTACGATGCGCACCACCAGAAAACAAACCACTCAAAGAAGAATTTGACAATTGTTTTTCATATCTAAAAGAAGAACTTGTTATCCTCAAAAACGTAAAAGTTATTGTTTGTCTTGGCAAAATTGCATTTGATTCATGTTGCAAACTATTAGAGATAAAACACAACAAATTTGTACATGGTAAATCATTTACACACAAAAAATGGAAGATAATTTGTTCATATCATCCAAGTAAACAAAACACTCAAACAGGACGTCTCAAGTGGTTTGCTTGGAACAAGATATTTGTTTTAGCAAACAAAATACTAGATAAGAATTGAAATTACAACTAAATTTTTAGCACTTTAAATAAAAAACAAAGGTGGATATCGTCAGCTACAACTAATAAGAAGTAGATGTAGTTTGTGACGATAGTCCTGATGAAGGAACAGATGGGAATTTATCTCCAATTTGTTGCTCTGCAACTGCAGATGCTTCTCTGAGAATTCTTTCCGTCTCTTCGTTTGTGGTATCTTGTTCCACGTTGAAGGCGTCTCCAGATAACGAATCGACCATAAGACCATTCAATGTTTGTGTCATAGAGTTCAATTCAGAGTCTGCTTCTGGCATGAATCTACCTAAGGAAGATCTCATACCTTTCATAGTGGCTACTGCTGGACCTATTGCAATCATTGCATCGCCTAGATCATGGATAGTAGTTAATCGCAACTGAACTTGTTCTAGTGACATTCTTGCATTACCTAGCATCTTTGTAACCTTTCGAATCTCAGCTAGTTCATTGGACAAAACTCTACTTGCTGTAGTGTCATGTTGTTGCATTGCGGTAACTACTCTGTTGAATAGTTGTTGATCTCTTTCTCTTAATCTGGTCAGCATAGAGTCCATTTTTGAAATCTGAACTTGCAGTTTGTTGACTGCTGTCTGGATTCGGGGTTTTAGCGCAGCTTCTGGTTTTACTGTGTCACGAATTCGGTCTGTTAGTCCTCTTGTTTCTTGACGTGCCCAAGTCTTATCAAAACTTGTCATACGCCGTAGTTTAGAATTTCATTCTTAATGACTGGTGTATATTATCATCAACATAGGGCTAAATTTAGCTAACAAATGAATCAGCAATTATAGGATTCACATGGCCAAAATAGCAGTATTTGATTCCGGTTTTGGTTCACTCTCAATTATAAAAGAACTAAAAAAAATAACAAAATCAGAGATAATTTATTTCGCGGATCATAAAAGCTTTCCATACGGAAAAAAATCAACTGCAACTTTAAAAAAAATAATTCAAAAAACCATTTTTACCTTAAGAAATGAATTTAATCCAGATCTGATTGTTGTTGGCTCTAACACACCATCGATTTTACTTCAAAATTATTTAAAAAACCAATCAAAAATTATAACAGTTCTACCACCACTACGTGATGCTGCAAAAATTACAAAATCTCCAAAGATTGCTGTACTAGCAACAAAATCCGTTGCAGAAAGTAACGCTCTAAAAAATTATATTAAAAAAAATATTTCAAATAATATTACAGTAGTTCCAGTAAATGTCTCATCACTTGTAGAACTTGTTGAATCTGGAAAATTTATTTCAAATAAGCAATTCTGTTTGAAAAAAATTTCTTCTCTTTTATCTCCAGTTTTTAGCTATAATGACATAAATGTAGCAACACTATCAAGCACTCATCTTACTTTTCTTTTACCAATGTTTAGCAAATTGTTTCCCAATGTTACTCTCTTGGATCCTGCTGCACAAGTTGCAACCATTGTTAAAAAAATTTTGCGACAAAATAAATTAAAACAAAATAAAATTAGAATATTTACCTCTGGCGACACAAATCAATTTCACAAAAAATTATGTAAAATAGGAATTAAAAATAAAGTAGGCCATCTAACATTACGATATTAAAAATCTATTAAATGATCAAGGATATGAGATTTCTTTTGAAAGAATAGAATTAATTTCTGAAATTTTAATTCTATTCTGATTCATCGAGTCTCTTGTCCTTATAGTTACAGTATCATCTTGTAATGTCTGATGATCAACTGTTATGGCAAACGGAGTTCCTATCTCATCTAATCTTCTGTATCTTCTACCAATTGCACCAGAATGATCCAAAAATGCATCATATTTTGTCTTTATTTTCATGTATATCTCATCAGTTTTTTCCTCCAAACCGTCTTTTTTCACAAGTGATAATATCCCAATCTGAACTGGAGCCAAATACGGCTTTAGCGATAGTACGACTCTGTCATTTTCCTTATCCTCCCTTAAATTATGCTCCAAAATTGAATACAAACTACGGTCTATTCCCATAGATATCTCAAATACATGAGGCAGAACCTTCTCATTATCATCTAAAACTTCGAATTTTTCTCTGCTTTTATTTGAGTGACCGCCCAAATCATAACCTGATCTGTAATTACATGCTACTAGTTCCAACCAACCGGTAGTCGTTTCAACCTCAAAGTCAAAGGCAATTTCTGCATAGAAGGCCTTTTCCTTATCACCTAACTTTCTAAATCTACTTTTTTTCATATCTATTCCAGTTTTCTCATAAAATTCAGAAAGTAGACCCAAATAGTAAGCAACAAACCTGTTTGGGATTACTCCAGATTCTACGGCCTCTGAACATGTCAAAGTCTTTTGTGAGTTGCTTACCTGAATTCTAATTACAGTGTCTTTGACTTCTGAGAATTTTTCTAGTTCGTTTAATTTTTTTGGATTACAAAAAACTTCAATCTCAGCCTGATAAAATTCTCGCAATCTTAGTAAACTTTGTCTAGGAGAAATCTCATTTCTAAAACTCTTTCCAATCTGCGCTATTCCAAGTGGCAGTTTTCCCCTCATTGTCTTAAACAATCGTGGAAAATCAACAAATATGGATTGACATGTTTCTGGTCTTAGATAAGCCAACTCTTCTTCTGGTCCAATGCCAACCTTAAACATCATATTAAATTTATGAGCCTTATCAAATTCGCCGCTACACTTTGTACATCTAATGTTCTTTTCAATAATTATTTTATCAAATTCTTCTAATGGTGCACTTTCTGGAACTTCAATGCTTGTAATATCAACTATTAATTTATCTGCTCTAAACGTAGATTTACAATTCCCACATTTTACTATAGGATCTGCAAAACTAGCTAGATGTCCTGATGCCTCAAAAACTGATTTGCACATAATCTGCGATCCATCGATTTCTAACATTCTATCACGTCTTACAAGTTCTCGTCTCCAAAGTTCAAGAAACTTGTTCTTTAAACTTACACCGACAGGTCCATATTCCCAGAAACCTGCTTGTGCATCTGGGTAAATCTCACAACTTGGAAAATAAAATCCACGTTCAAGTGCTAATTTCATCACATCATCATAATTCATGCTATTTCAGTTTGTTTAATAGAATAAATTCCTAGTTATGCCAACTCTCTTGCTTTTTTTAGATTAGCAAAATCATCTCGTTTATCATCTATTGGCGTTTCTAGCACTATAGGTATCTTCTTTTTATTCATAATTTTAATTACCTTACTGAGACCTTTTTCCCCTATCTTACCCAGTCCAATATGCTCATGTCTGTCAACGTTACATCCCAAATCGCCTTTTGAATCATTTAGGTGCAAGATCTTCAGATGTTCAAATCCTATTGCATTATCGAATTTGTCTAGGGTTTTAATCACGTCTTCTTCTCCTCTAAGATCATAACCTGCTGCAAATGCATGGCAGGTATCTAGGCAAATTCCAAATCTCTTTGCTGGTTTTAATTGAAAGAAGATTGACGATAATTGCTCAAAGTCAGAACCAACAGAATTTTTCTGACCCGCCGTATTTTCAAGTAAAACAATCACATCTTTTTCGGAGTCAACAACTCTGGTAAATGCATCAACAAGTCTTTTTATCGCATTATCCTCTCCTGTGCCCATATGGCTTCCTAAATGAGCTACAAGATATGGAATACCAAGCATGCGACATCTTTCTATTTCTTTTATCATAGTGTCTACAGATTTTTTGTGTGCATCCTTATCAGGAGAAGATAGATTAGGTAAATATGGCATATGTGCCACTGTAGCAAATCTATCAATCTTACTTGCCTGAAGTTTTTCTTTGAAACTCTTAACTTCAATATCATCCAAGTCTTTTGCATGCCAACTTCTAGGACTACGTGTAAAAATTTGAAATGCAGTACATTCTCTTTCTAACGCATTATCAACAGCCTTGTCAATAGAACCAGAGATTGAAACATGAGCACCAATTTGCATAAAAATCGACTAGTTTTGTATAATTTAAATGAGATTATTATGATGAAAACAAATATTTTGCTAATCCAAATTTTTAAGGTGGGGCACAAACAAAAAATAATATGATTAACCTTGGCCAAGACGAAATAGCAAAATATCCATTCTTAGCAGATGCTGGTCAATATCTAAAAGACAAGGGCTTTACTTTAGAACAATTTGACTCAGATCCAGATCTGCAGCTAATAGTTGAAAAAGCATATCATAGAATTGAGGTTGCTGCTGATGGAAAGATCTACAAATCCGATCTAATAGATGATAAGGCAGGCAAAGACGCTACATTACCACGAGAAGTATTTTCATTTCTTATTGCTGTAGTCTTGTTAAAACTATGTGGTATATCTTCGCTGATACAGCGATTCTCACTTGCTGAGGCAAGACGAGCAGAAAAATATCTAGAAAAAGATTTAGCAAATTTATCAGATAAAACTAAAGAAGAATTAGCAGTTCGCATAATCAAAGAGCTATTTTCTTTAAATGTATACAAACAAAATGACTATTTTGCAATTCCAATATCAGATTATCTAAAACATTCCATTAATTTTCATGAAAGAGAATGGAAACTAGTTAACAGACATGTTGAGAAGGGGATGGTATACTTGACATCGCATGAAACTGTGAGACTGGTTAGAAAAGAACTTAGTGGATACATCACTTCAAAGATACATTCTATGCATGCGCCTTCAATGTCACATGGATTTAAAAAACCAGTAGGAAAGTTAACTACACTAGCAAAAAAATTTTCAATCCAAACCATTTCTTCTACAGAATATCCACCATGCATAAAGCATGCTATAGAAGTACTTGAAAAAGGCGAAAACCTACCTCACTCAGGAAGATTTTTGCTTGCTACTTTTCTCTTGGGAAAAGGACAAACGGTCGAACAAATAGCACCATTGTTTAAAAATGCACCTGACTACAATGAAAAAGTGACACTATATCAATTGAATCACCTTGCGGGAAGTGTTGGTAATGCTACAAAATATTCTTGTCCATCATGTGATAAAGTAAAGAGTCAAAATCTCTGTTTTGCTATACCTGAATGTGATAATATCATAAACCCACTTCAATTTGGAAAGAAAAAGACGTTAAATGCATGAAAGTGATCAAAAGTTACTAGAAGAGTCTTTCAAAAAATACTATTTCGATAATTTTGATCTAATACATGTACCCTACAAACAATCTGAGAGAGAGTTTGGTTATCAAAAATTTAATGTGGGAATGAATAGACACATCTCTTTAAAATCAGACAAAGAGTTGCATCTCCTTTTAATCACAAACATTCCTTCTGATGTATATTGCTCGAACGCATATTACTCATTTCCGACCATGCCAATGCCAGAAAAAGATTGGAAAGGCGCTGACCTAATTTTTGATATAGACTCAAAAGACCTAAACTTGACTTGTAGAAAAGAGCACACTTGTGCTAAATGCCTGTCTTGCAACTCTGTATTCCAAATTCAATCTAGTTGCCCTAAATGTAATTCAACAAAATTTGATACAAAATCACTAACATGCAACATGTGCATCTCTTCTGCCAAGGACGAAGTAACAAAGCTCTATGATATATTGACAAATGATCTGGCTATAGAAGAAGAAAACATTCAAACATATTTTTCTGGAAATGAAGGTTTTCACATATATGTCACAAATTCACAATATCAAAAATTAAGCTCAAGAGAAAGATCAGAATTAGCAGATTACATAATGTTTCGTGGTGTTATTCCAGAAACGTTTGGAATAAAAAAATTCAACTTCGAAAAATCGTCGTTTCCAGAGCTTAATGAAAAAGGTTGGAGAGGAAAAGTAGCAAAACAAATCATTGGTTCAAAATCAAAAAAACCAAAAGCAATTCGCGAAATAATATCTGGAAGTTATACAATGTTTCAAAAAAAACTTGATGATTTAAAGGACGTTATTGGTGCAAAGATTGATCCTAACGTAACAATGGATGTACATCGAATTTTTAGACTTGCCGGTTCATTAAACAGTAAAAGCGGTTTTTCAAAAATATTATGTAAAAATATTGAAAAATTTAATCCATTTACAGATGCTTGCTTGTTAGATGATGAAACAATTGAGATCAAGGCAAGCTGCCCAATTCAATTCAAATTAAAAGATCGAAAATTTGGGCCATATAATGATGAGAAAATTTCTGTACCAAAATATGCAGCAGTATACATAATTTGCAAGGGATTAGCCAGTACTGCATAATATTATACAACTAATAATGAAAACCTGATAATATTTTGCCATCCAGCCAAATTGCAAAGCAAAATGCAATAATCCATTGAATTTTAGCACGATTTAGAGATTCAAAAAAATTTGTTAATTGTTGGTAAGACATTAATTAATGGCATAATAACGTACGTTGATTTTGTATAGTACATCTAAAGAAGAAGGTCCTCCACCACCTGATGCTGGAAAATACATCAGAATAGGAATAGTGGCAGTAATCGGTATTGTGATTTTTGCAATTGTTGGTAATCAAGCTGTTATCTTATCTATGAACATTACCGAGTTTGACGATAAATTTACAAAACCTCTTTTCTACTCAATTGTATCATCTTTAATACTTGGAATAATAGCCCTAGTGAGAGTTAGTAGTAGATCATCAATAACATGGTATGGCATTAGAACAGCAATAACCTTACTCAGCAAGGGAACACACGAATCTGTTACCTCAAATATTACAAGTTTTAAAGATTACAAATTATCAGTTCCACATTTTGTAATCTGGCAGATTACAAAAGTTCTGCTTTTCGGTGCTTTCTTTTCAAACATAATGTTTGGCTTTGCTGTAATGTATTTGATAGATGGTAATGACCTTGGAATAGAAAATCTACCAAACCTATTTTCACTTCCATTTGTAACTCCGCCAACAAACCCATCCTATGGTATCGATAAAGTAATCCCAATGATACCAGCTTTATTGGTTCTCATACCACCAATACTTGGTGCTATTGGAATACGTCTAACATTGTATGTAGGATTGAATTCTATAATCAAAGTACTCACATCATACCTACAAGATTCTTCACAAGGCAAACCAAGATTCCTTAGCTATGTCTCCACAATAGAGGGACTAGTTGGAATAGCTGTACTTTGGGCTGGCTTTAACATGTTTTTTACAGATCAGATTGATTATAATACAAGATATGCTATTGCAGGAACACTTCTTGCAGGATTTGTTTTAATAGCATTTTCTATTCTTGATAAAATTAGATCCCGTGTCCTAACTCACATGCTTAAACGAGATGTGTATATTCGTGTGTTGACTCTGATCGTAATTGCAGTAGTTGCTGGCGCTATCATGTCTGTAAATAATAGCATAGCAGATGCAAGAAAAATCGAATTTTTAGGACCATATACAGCACAACAGATTTCTGTAAACAGATACTTGGCAGAGTTAGATAAAATACAAGAAAACACACATGATGTAAAATTACAATCAATTTCTCCAAATAATATCAAAAATTACGTTACTCAAAATAGTGATGTCCTAAGCGTTATAAGAATATGGGACTGGCAAGCTGCTTTTGCAAAATTAAAACCAGAAATAGGCCTGATTCCATATGTTGACTTTGAAGATAACGATATTCTAAGATTTAACAACACACTGTATTGGACCGCCTCGATGAAACCTATCTTACCGCCTTCTGTGAGTGTGGAAAATAGATGGTATAACGAACATCTAGTTTATACTCATGTACCGAATGGCCTTCTAACACTAGCGGCCACAGATGGCCAGATAATTGATAGTGCTGAATTTTTTAGTCAACGATCTATTTATTACGGTGAAGGCGGCTTGCTGGAACAAACTTGGTCTGCCTATCCTACAAGTAGAGGAAGCGAAAGTGCTGAACTAAATAACGCATTTTATTCTGGCAAGGGTGGCTTGGCTGTTCCTCCTCCTCTAAGCTGGATTTTTGAACCAAACTTTCTATTATCATTTCCAGGAGACCCCATACATGTAATGCGGTACAAGGATGTTAATCAGAGAATGCAAATACTTTATCCATATTTTCTTTATAACTTATTTGGAAGCGAACTTGATACATATCCAGTCACTGATGGCCAGAATACTTTTTGGCTTGTACCATTAATTGTTGGATTTGATAGTCGTGATGTTCCATGGTCTGTTGGAAATCCATATCTTAGATTAGTTGGATATGCACTAGTCGACACATACAACGGTGATATTTCTTTAATAAAATATGGTGACGATTTCTTCTCTAATATGTTTGAGAACCAGTATTCTACTCACTTTATTGAAATGCCACAATGGATTAAAGAACAAATTCGCTATCCACAAGAGCTTTTCAATTGGAGAACTGAAATGTACAACATCTATCATGTAACTAGTCTTGATAAATTCATACAAGCAAGTGAGTTCTACGAAATCCCGCGTGGATTAGAGACGTACTATATACAAGCAAAACCACCAGGATTTGAAAAACCAACATTTCTAGGATTGCTATCACTTGAGCTTCGAGGATCTCAGGGAAGGAACTTAGCAGGATACATGATAGTAGAAAACAACTTGCCAAATTTGGGAAAGATGCAATTCTATGAAGTACCATTAAACTCCACAACCAAACTTATTGGTCCAACCGCTGTTAGTGAAGCACTTGACAGAGATCCAGACTTTGCTCAACTAAAAACACTTTTGCGAAATCCACGAGTAGGTGATAACATATTGTATCGTGTAGGTGAACACGATGTTTACTTTATTCCAGTCTATACTGCAGGTGCTGGAGGAGTTGTTGCACAATTGGGTACCATAGCATCTGTTGGGGCTGCTTTTACTGGTGAATATTATGTTGGATTGGGAAACACACAGCAACAAGCCTTTGAAGCATATCTTCAGAAACTTTCAGGCGTGGTTGCTTCATCGACAACAATCAATGGTGGCATAGATCTAGACAAAAGCACAAGAATAGAAACTCTAAAATCAATATTTAACGAATCCGAAATTAAAATTCTGACACCCACAGAAATTCAAATTCCACTCTCATTTAAAGAAGGTGAGGCCATATTCTTTACAGAAACCGATCGTGAAGCAGCAGAAAAACTAGTTTCTGAATTTATTGAGAACTTTGTAAAGCCAAATGATAGAACATACATGTGGGAAAAAGACGGTGTTCTTAATTTCGGGATCATTATAATTGAACAAAATATCCCTGAGATGCATTACATCTCAATATCAATAGGGAAATAGTTCATTACTAGCTAAATGCAAAAAATTAGGAAAATATGGTCATATGTGTACCTTATTAGTTTTAGATAACGGATCTGTTTACACAAGAAACCTGATAGATTTTCTATCGCAAGAAAAAATTAATTTCATCACTCTCACACATGATAAAATACAGTTATTACAAATAGCTAAATTTAGCTCCTTTATTTTATCTGGTAGAACAAAAAATAATCAAAACATGAATGTCATTAATTCAAAGATAATCAAACATGCAGTTTTAGAAAAAAAACCACTTTTGGGAATATGTTATGGAGCAGAAATCCTAGCTTTAACGCTTGGAGGTACTATTAGAAAAACTAAATCTCTACAAAAGGGAAACCATATGATTGATGTAATAAAAAATAATTTAATATGTACAGGACAGCTACACGTATTTGAAAGCCACAATTATGAAATTTCACGATTAAATAACGAACTTTTTGGAATTGCCAAATCCAAATATTGTAAATATGAAATTATTCAACACAAAGAACTTAATATTTTTGGAACGCAGTTTCATCCAGAAATGAGTGTTGATGGTCAAAAACTCATAGAATCATTTGTACATCTCTGATTTTAATATGGAAAAGATAATGATGCAAATATGAAATCATCTGAACATGAATTAATACTACCTCCAGTTAGGGAAGAAAATATTTGTTTACCATTATCAGTAAATGCAGTTTCTAAATACTGGAATGTAGATCTACCATTATCAGAAGCAGTTGAAATTGCAAAAAAATATCCTAATGTAAATGGTAGTATTTTGATTGAAGGAATTGAGCTTGCAGAACGTCATGGTTTTGGTAGCTCAATTCTACATTCATCAATATCAGAATTAAAAAAAATTATAGATATGGGAATCCCACCAATAGTAATTCTTCCAGGTGTACATGATACTATTCAACATGCGTCAGTTATTTCTGGATATGATGATGGGGAAAAAACAATAATTCACTATATTCCACAACAGCATAAGGAAGACGAATTTCAAATAGGCGTTATTCCTGAAAAAAAATTTGATAGTTTATGGGAAGAAGATGGAAGATTAATGATCATATTGACCCCACTTGATATATTATCAGAAATAAAAATTGGTGATAGAAATTTAGAAAAATCAAATCGTCTGTGCTTTGTTTCAGAGCGGCTTAATATACAACAAAAATCAGATGAAGCCATTCAATCACTTAAAAAAGCAATAGAAATTGATAACAAAAATTCTACTGCTTTTGCTTTATTAGGTGGAATATTAAACGAGCAAAATTCTTCAGAATGTGTCAAGTATTATGAAAAAAGTATAGTAATCAATGATAGATGTTATCTTGCTTATCGTGGATTAGGAAATTATTACTTAAAAAACAAGCAATATGATAAGGCAGAACAACATTATACAAAAGCAATTGAGATCAATCCTACTAGATTTGGTCCTATTTACAAAAATCGTGGGCTGGCAAGGTTGGAACAAAAAAAGACTATAGAAGCTAAACAGGATTTTGAAAATTATTTAAAATATACCCCAAACGCAAAAGACAAACAAAGTATTCTACAAGCTCTACGCGAACTTTGAAGATGCGGAGTGCGGGATTTGAACCCACGACCTTCAGCTTGGGAAGCTGACGTCCTGCGAGACTAGACTAACTCCGCGCAGCTTGACTCTAGAGACTAGCGTTATATAGCTTAATGAAAAATAAAATTTATGGATGCAAGATGCCCAGAGTGTGATAAAGTAGCAAATCTTGATGATGAAATGAAAAATGTAAAATGTCCTCATTGCAATTTTGAAGCAGATTATGATACGTATATAGAAATAATGAAAGATCATGCAGTAAATATGGCTGCAGATTATATTCCTAAGAGATCTTACTAGATTTTACCAATAATTCCCTTTATCTGAATAATCAAGATGGGAACCACATTTTGTACAAAACATATGACATACTTGAATCGAAGTCATTTTACTTTCGCATCTAGGACACTTGACCTCTTCCACAAACCAAATTCATCTCAAAGTGGTTTAAAGATTCTGTACAAAGATTAATTAGTAGTCAAGTTTTTTTTTGCATACTTGACAAATTTTAAATTAACCATATCAGACAAAACTGGAAAATCAATAACCAAAGAGCTAAAAGAAAAGGATGCAAACCCATTGTTAGGATTACAACTACAGAGTGAAGTAGATGCATCAATTGTAGGACTAGCAGGAAAAATGAAAATTACAGGAGGTAGTGACAAGTCAGGCGTTCCAATGAGATCTGATATTCATGGTGGTTCAAGGAAATATGTCCTATTATCCAAAGATGTTGGGTTACGAACCGCAGAAAAAGGCCAACGAATACGAAAGCTGATCAGAGGAAATACAATTACAGAAGAAATTTATCAAATAAACAGTAGATATGATGGTGAACTACAAGTAGAACAAAAAACTGCTGAAGAGCCATCAAAAGAAAAAAAGGAATAAGTTAACATAACCCACGTAAAAACTTGTACTGTTGCATTGGAAAGAAACACTTCCTGATTGGTACATAAAAAAATATGGTTATCAACCATGTGTTAACATTGGTACAGCAGGTCATGTTGATCATGGGAAAACAACCCTAATTCAGGCATTGACAGGTGTTTGGACAAGTGTACATAGTCAAGAACTGAAACGGGGAATAACTATTCGTGTAGGATACTCTGATGCAGCATTTTACAAGTGCAAAAGCTGTGAGCCACCACTCGGTTATTCTACAACACCAAAATGTCCTAACTGTGGGAAAGAAAGCGAATTATCACGAGTGGTAAGTTTTGTGGATAGTCCTGGTCATGAGAGTTTAATGGCAAACATGCTCTCAGGCGCTGCATTAATGGATGGAGCCATGTTGGTAGTAGCTGCAAATGAAAAGGTTCCAAAACCACAAACTAAAGAACACCTTCTTGCATTGCAAACATTAGGAATAAAACAGATAATTTTAGTACAAAACAAGGTAGATCTTGTGTCCTACAAAGAAGCGTTAGATAACTATAATGATATTACAAAATTTGTCAAAGGAACAAAAATTGCCAAATCCCCAATAATACCTATTTCCGCACAGTCAAAGCTAAACATTGATGCATTAATTGGAGCTATTGAGGAAAACATAGAAACACCAACTAGAAATGAATCAAAAGAAGCAGTAATGCATGTTCTAAGATCCTTTGATGTAAACAAACCTGGCACAAAAATAAAGGAGATCAAAGGTGGAGTAATAGGCGGAAGCTTAACTTACGGTGTATTCAAAGTTGGTGACGAAATTGAGATTAGACCGGGCATAATTAATGAGAAAAAAAAGAGCTACGAACCAATACGTACCGAAATTGTATCACTTGGTACTGGTGCTGGAAGAGTTGAAATGGCAAAACCGGGTGGGCTCATTGCTATAGGTACAAAACTTGATCCATCCTTAACACGTAGTGATTCCCTTATTGGTTCAGTAATAGGTAAACCTGGTACACTTCCTGAAAACTTACTAACTGCCAAAATTGAAGTAAGTTTATTTGATTCTGCTGTAGGCGATTCAGATGAAACAAAGGTTTTACCAATTCAGGTAGGTGAATCATTACGATTAAACATTGGAACTGCACCAGTTCTTTCCAAAGTAGAAAAAGTAAAATCAAATATTATTGAAACGCAATTTAAAAGACCAGTATGCATTTTTGAAAAAAGTAATGTTGCAATTAGTAGACGAATAGCTGATAGATGGAGACTAATTGGGGCAGGCATAGTTGGTTGAAGTTGTTTGTGATACTAGTTTTTTAATCCATATTGCAACAAAAAGGATAAAAAATATCTCAAATCTTGAGACTGAAATTGGCTCAATTCAATTTGTTGTACCTGATATTGTGATACAGGAACTAGAAAAACTAAGCAAGAATGATAAGAAAAAACAACACATTACCTCAACTTTAGAATTTATAAAAAATCTAAAAGAAATAAAAATTTCTGGAACGTTTGTAGACGAATCCATCATTTCCTACGCGAAAAAATATGGAGGAATAATTGCTACAATGGACACAAATCTAAAGCATAGAATCAAAGAATTTGGTGGTTCTGTTATTTCTATATCAAATGATAAAATTGTCCTTGAACCTAGTAAAATTTAACTTTAATAAAAATGATGAAAAAGCTGTGTTTGACTATAGTGGAATTCAGATTAGATGGTATGGACATGATACCTTTACTATAAAAAATAATGTTACTGTGTGTATAGATCCATACAAACTAACAAAACCACTATCTGTCGACATTATTCTAATTTCACATAACCACTTTGATCATCTGAGTGAAGATGATTTATCTAAAATTACAAACCAAAATACGATAATAGTAGCACCTAATGAATGCATCTCCCAGCTTTCTAAAATTAAAAATAAAAAAATAATTACAATTTTACCTAATGAAGAAAAAATCATAGGTAATGTAAAAATTAAAGCTGTTGCAGCCTACAACATAGATAAAATAAATCCAGACACGAAAAAACCATTTCATCCAAAAGAAGATGGAAAAGTTGGATTCATAGTAACAATAAACGGAACGTCTGTTTATCATACTGGAGATTCTGATCTTATTCCAGAGATGACTGATCTCAAACCTAACATTTTACTTGTACCTGTTAGCGGAACCTATGTAATGACATCTGGTGAAGCTGCAAATGCAGTTGCAAAAATCAAACCCAAACTAGCAATTCCTATGCATTATGGAACAATTGTAGGAAGTGAAGAAGATGCAAAGGAATTCAAAAGATTGGTAAAGTCATGTGAAGTTCAAATTCTTACAAAAGAGTAATAAGTTAACCCTTTTTCATTCAATCTCATTGGTCCAAAATCAACAATTATTTAAAATAGGAAATTTCGAGTTTCGTTTACATCATCTTCTAATAATTGGAATTCTCGTCATCTCATTTTCAGTGTCTGCTATGGTAAGATCCCAGGCGGCAGATTATGGCTTTGAGTTAAACGAATTTGATCCATTTTTCAATTATAGAGCAACCAAATTCATTGTAGATAACGGATTAGATGCCTACTTTAACTGGCATGATGACATGAGCTGGCACCCATATGGTAGAGATGTGTCATCAACTTCACAAGTAATGTTGCATATAACCGCAGCTGCCCTTTACCAAGTTTTTGGATTTGGCTCAAGTCTTTACGATTTTACCATAATATTTCCAGTAGTATTTGGATCTTTTACAGCAATAGTAATTTTTGCACTAGTTAGAGTACTTGGTGGTACAACCACAGGCCTTTTTGCAGCACTTTTTTTCTCAGTTTCAGCCCCAATAATAATAAGAGGCATGATAGGGTGGTTCAAATCAGAACCACTAGGTCTTTTTTATGCATTATTAGGAACCTATCTGTTTCTTAGTGGAATAAAACATGAGAAAGGCAAAATCTCTTTTGTAAAACTAGTTGCAGGCGGTATATTTCTAGGATTTGGATTATCAGCTTGGGGAGGAATTCAATTTTTTATTATTCTACTAGGAATATTTTTCTTAGCAATTCCCTTTGTACGTAAAGATCACAAGTTCATAATTTGGGCAATTCCACTCTTTACATTATCCTTAATTCTAACTGCGGTTTCTTTTGAAAGACCTGGTCTTAGTTTTGTTACAGGTTATGGTGGCTTTATGCTTATAGGACCTACTGCATTTCTTGTAGTAAGCGTAATAATTCAAAAATTTAGTAAAGAAAACAAGACACGTAACAACCTAATCTTTTTGGCAGTAATCATAATAGCCGGTATTTCATTAATTTTAGCCAGCGCCGTAGGCCTTCCAACCTTTCGTTATTTGAATGCAGTCAATCCATTTCTTACAACTATAGACCCATTAACAGATTCTGTAGCAGAACACCAAACTACAACAATTGATCTGTCATTTTATTATGCATCGATTCTAATGATCTTTGCAGGTATTGGAATATGGCTACTTTTTAGAAATAAACCAAGCATCAATAATAATTTTACAATAAAAAATGACATGGTAATATTTGCACTAATAATAGGATTACTTGGAATTTACATAAGTTCTGCATTCGTGCGATTGGAAGTTTATGCAGCAATTTCTGTAATCATATTATCTTCAATTGGACTATCTATCATTACAACTAAAATTATACGTAAAAGGTCTAGTACTTCAAATAATCATGAAAAAGCAATCAAAATTTCTTATCTTGTTATTATAGTTGCTTTGTTGATTATTCCAATAACATTACCAGCAAATGCTAATTGGATAAAGGGGGTTAAAGCGCCACCAACTTTGTTAAATGGCGGGAGTACCTTTAACATTGCCACAAACGACTGGCCAGACGCCATGGAGTGGCTAAAAAATAACACTCCAAAAGATGCAGTAGTTGCATCTTGGTGGGACTATGGTTACTGGATAACAACACTTGGAGAACGCAAGTCTTCTGCAGATAATGCAACGTTAATTGATTGGCAGATAAAATTAATTGCAAAAATGTTGCTAAGCTCCCCTGAAGAAGCATGGAAAATATTAACAAGCAATGAACCACTAAAGGGCTTAGACGCTGATTATGTTTTGATATATTTAACCGGACAAAGAGGAAATGATGAAGAACCAGGCATCTACATACTTCATGGAGGTGGTGATGAAAGCAAAAAAATCTGGTTTATGCGTATTGCAGGAGAAGATGAATCCAAATACCTCTATAGTGACGGTACTAGCGGAACAGATCTTTTCTGGCAAAACACGTTGTTAGGAAAAATGTTTCCATTCTCTATTATAACATATGCAGATTTTCAGAGTAATCAACAATCAGATACGTATAGATCAGGTTTTGTAGAAATCCACAGATTGGATATCAAATATCCATCTGATGGAGATGGTCCACTACGATTAGCATATGCATCGCCATCACTTTATCGTGAAACAGCAGGTCCAATTAGTGCAGTACTAATCTATGAAGTAAACAAAGACTACAAACCAAATCATACTGAAACTGTTGATGCATCTGTAAAAACTGAGGAAACTAAAGAAACCCCTGAATCCTCAACAGACATCCAAGAAAGGAAGGGGGTTGCTGTTATAACAACCGTATTTGGTGATATAACAATACAATTCAAAGAAAACGTTGCCCCAAAGACAGTTGATAATTTCAAAAAATTAGCAGAATCGGGATTTTATGATGGTACAATCTTCCATCGAATAATACCGGGATTTGTTATACAAGGCGGAGATCCCAATACAATTTCAGGAACCCCAGACACGTGGGGCTTTGGAGGGCCGGGTTATACAATTCCACCAGAATTTAGCAATTTCTCTCACAAAAAATACATAGTTTCTATGGCTAGAGGAGCTGACATCAATAGTGCAGGTTCTCAGTTTTTCATAGTATTAGGGGACGCATCATCGTTAGATGGTCAGTACACAATATTTGGTGAGGTTGTATCAGGTCAAGAGGTAGTTGATAAAATTGCTTCTTTAGAAACAAATTCACTTGATCAACCTATACATCCAGTTGATGCAAGAATAGAAAAAATTACAGTTTTTACGCCGTAAACGTCTAGTTATTGCTTGTATCTTTCAGCAATTCTATATCTCAAATATTTATCATCAGGAGAAAATTTTGGAGAATGTGCCGTCACCGTGTCTTCATTACAATCTGGACAGTTATTTTTTAAGGTGTATTTATTACAATTGGAACATTTACGTAGCTGAAAACGCATTCTACCCTTCTCTTGTTTTCTTGGACTCCTCTCGTGTGAACTTGAAAGTTCCTTTCTGTTTTTCTATTGAATTTTGGATTGTATCTAGCATCGGCTTTAGTTTTTTTTCCGCAGTTTTAAAATCCTGAGCTGTTATACTTAACCTATACTTTGGTGCGCCTATATACAATATTTCGACATTGTCACCTTCATTTTTGAGAACATCAAGTAAAATTTTTCGAATAATCTCCACACCATCTGGTTTTGTATTTGTTAGCTCTAATATTCCCCTAATTTCTACAGACGGTAATTTTATTTTAGAGCTGACCTCTTCTATTACTGCAATAGTCTTTTTTGGTAGTTTGAGATCATCTAAAATTCCAACTCCTTTCATTGTAATTTCTACAAATACATCATAAATAGAATCAAATTTTGAATAAAGTATTTTTTCCAATTCTTCTAATTCTGATGTTGAGAGATTTGTCTTTTCCTGCACATTTTTAAGAATTGTTTTTTCTTTTTCTTGTCGCTTTACTTCTAACAGTTTTTTCTTTTGTTGATCCTTTGAAATCTGTTTTAATGATAAATCAATCTCGGATCTTTCTGGTATTACTTTTTTTACTAGTAGAACTTTTTTTTCTCCTACCTTCACATATTTAGTCACATTTCGAACCCAACCCGGGGCAATCTCTGATATGTGCAAAAATCCCTGAATACCGCTATATTCATCAAGAGTGACATATGCTCCGTGGTCCGAAACTCTGGCAATTGTGGCAACCACAATCTCACCGACCTCCGGTAATTCTTGAACTTTGGTTGACATTGGCTCTAAATTTTTTGTTGTGTAATTTAATGTTCTGCTTAGTAGTCAATCCCTTTTTTCGCTTTTATTCCTACTTGAAATGGATGCTTGACTTCCTTCATTTCTGTTACAAGATCTGCTGCATTAATTATCTCATTACTTGCATAATTTCCTGTAAGAACCAGATGTAGAGTGGATGGTTTGATTTTAATTAGATCTAGTACATCATTTACTTCAACTAGACCAAGATTTACAGCGTAATTTATCTCGTCTAAAATTATAATGTCATATTTTTTTGATTGAATTTTTTCCCTGCTAATCTGTACAGCTTCACGTGCTATCTTTACATGTTCTTCATGAGGACTTTTGTCATCCAAAATACCTACAAATCCTTTTCCAACAGCAACTAGTTCAAATTGTGGTTCCAGCAGTTTTGACGAAGTCATTTCACCATAATGCCATGAACCCTTGATGAATTGGATCATGCAAATTTTATGATCATGACCAACAGCTCTTAATGCCATACCTAGTGCTGCAGTTGTCTTGCCTTTTCCTTTGCCAGTATATACTATGACTAGACCATCCTTTCCCATGTTGTTGATAATTTGGCTTATAACTAAAAGGATTAGCAAAAAACATGACCATCCATTTAAATTAAAATTTAAAATAGTAATCAAAATTGAAAATCCCAAGAATTGTGATAGCTGGTACTACAAGTGGCATTGGTAAAACATCAATTACAACAGCGATCGTTTATGCAATGAAAAAATGCGGATATACAGTACAACCGTTTAAAGTTGGTCCTGATTATATAGATCCAAGTTATCTTTCTGCAATTTCTGGTAATGATACTAGAAACTTAGACGTATGGTTAATGGGAAAAAATGGTGTAATCAAGAGTTTTGTCAAGAGTTCAAAATCATCTATTTCTGTAATTGAAGGAGTTATGGGATTTTATGACGGCTTTTCTGGAAATTCAAATTTTGCCAGCACACATCATGTTGCATCTATTCTAAAATCACCTGTAATACTTGTTTTAGATGCAAGCAAGACAGCTCGCTCTATTGCAGCAACAGCATTAGGATATACAAAATTTCATCGAAATTCCAACATTATCGGATTAATTATCAACAAAGTAGGAAGTAAAAAACACGAACTATTATGTAGACAAGCACTTGAAAAATCAAAAATTCCAATTCTTGGAATTATTCCAAAAAATTCTGACTATATGCTTGAATCACGACATTTAGGTTTGATCCCAATTTTAGAACAAAGTTCATTAAAAAAAAGGTTAGAAAAGATTGCTAAAAAAATTGCAGAACACATTGATGTTGAAAAGATAATAGAAATAAGTAAAAAAACAGAAGAACTTCCTAAGACTAATCCAACGCAATTCAAAAAACCAAAAACTACTATCTGTGTAGCATTGGATAAATCGTTTAATTTCTACTATCATGATAATCTCGATGCGTTAAAACGTGAGGGTGCAAGAATCGAATTTTTTAGTCCAATTTATGATTCTAAACTCCCAACATGTGATGGCCTTTACATAGGTGGCGGGTTTCCTGAAATTTTATCTGATTCACTTGCAAAAAATCAAAAAATGAAAAAATCAATAAAAAACGCCGCTGAAAACAATATTCCAATTTATGCAGAATGTGGTGGACTTATGTATCTTACAAGATCTATCAGTTATGGTAACAAAAAACATCAAATGGTTGGATTATTTGATGCAGAAACTAGAATGGATAAAAAAATGAAATTAAATTATACAAAAGGTAAGATTTCATCAAACTGTTTGATTTCACCAAAATCCAATACACTTCAAGGACACGAATTTCACTATTCTGAAATAGACATGTTATCTAATGATTCGAAATTCGCTTATACCTTGTCTATAGGAGAAGGTATTAAAAATAAGCAAGACGGTTTAATGGAATATAATACTCTTGCATCATACATGCATCTTTATTTTGATCATTCAAAATATGCAAAGAATTTTGTTCAAAATTGTATTAAATTTTCAAGAAGATAATCACTCTCGCATTAAATTAAAAAGTGCGTTAACTATGGCAGATGCACAAGGACTACCTCCTTTACGGCCTTTATTTGTTATATAAGGCACATCAATGGTTTGTAACGCATCTTTTGATTCCGGTGATGAAACAAAGCCAACTGGTACACCAATAACTAGTGCAGGCCTTGCCACTCTTTCCTTAATCATGGATATGACTTCAAAAAGTGCGGTAGGCGCATTACCTACTACAACTACAGAACCATTCATTTCTTTTGCTGTTATACGCATTGCAACTTGTGATCTAGTTTTGTTTTGTTTTTTAGCCAGCTCAAAAAGATCTTGATTTGAGATATTGCAAATTGTTTTATTAGAAAAATCTCTCAAATTTTTTTTGTTTAAACCACCTAACACTCCATCAACATCTACTATTATGTTACAACCATTTCTTAATGCCTGCATGCCACTTGAAATTGCATTTTTATGAAAAATTATCTTGTTGTCTCGTGCAAAGTCAAAGTCCGCTGTAGCATGTATAATGCGTCTAACAATAGGCCATTCATATTTATCATAATGATGAGATCCAATTTCATTATCTATAATTTTCATACTCTCATCTTCTATTGATTGGCCTTTTTCAGTTTGCATTTTCAACTTCCTTAGCTCGTTCTAGAATCAAATCAATCATTTTGTTATCTGTTCCAATATGCTTGGTGATAAACACATTTTTTAGATTTGATTTTTTAATAGCAGGATTAAGATCTTCATATATGTCCCTTTTTACATGAGCGCCTTCATGAAGAAAATAAAAAACTATTACTGCAATCTTTGGATTACTATTTTTACATTTATCAATTCCTTGTTCAATAGTAGGTTCTTCAATTTCTAAAAAGCAGTGACTAACATTTCTATATGTAGACGCTAAACCATCTACTACATATCTGATTGCTAAATGTGCATTTGGATCCTTACTTCCATGTCCTATAATTAGAACATCAACTTCTTTTTTTGCAAGTTTTATTTTATTTTCCTCAAGAACAGTAGATATTCTATTATCTACTAATTCTATCATAGTTTTATGCATGCTCATAGGTTTTGAGATAATGAATTTTACATTGGTTTTTGATTGAAGTTTTATTACATCATTTACCGCAGCTTTGACTTTCCTACCTGGATAAAGAAAATATGGAACGATCGTAAGGGAATCAATATTACTAGTGAGACATTTTTCTACTCCATCTTTTATGTATGGTGGAATAACTTCTAAAAAACAATAATCTGTATAGAAATAATCTCCTTTTTCTTTTACTTTTTTACATATAAAATCAAGCTCGTCTTTGACTTCTTTTTCTCTACTACCTCTATCAATTAGTAATAGCGCACGTTTCAATATGGACTCCTCGCAATAGCTATTGTAAGATTGGGAGGAAATTTCTGCTTTTCAACTACTAATTTGCCTCCTGAACCCTTTATTGCGGCAGCTTCAGAAACACTTGGGGTTCCTTCAAATGACAATACGGTTTCAGATGGATTTGGTATAGTTATTTTAGCCAGCTCTTCTTTTTCAAAATATTCAATTGGCACTTTCATTTCTTTTCCTAATTCAACTAGTCCTTGAATGTCTTGTTCTTTCTTTAATGTAACAAATTTAGCTACAGATTTTCTACTTAGTTTGTATTTCTTTAAACAAAAATCTAAACCCTCTTTGATAGTATCCTTTGAAGTATCCCAATGTAAACCGACACCAACCACTAGAGTCAAAGGTCTGTATATTACAGTATCTTTAAGAATACTTGGTTCTTGAACATCTCTATCAGTTATTAACAAATAGCCTTTTGACGATGATTTTTTTAGATCTTCTATGGCAGAATAAATTGTTACATTAGGTGGTAATTCCTTGGTCCACCAATTTTTTTCTCCAGCCTCTTGGTAGATTCCAACTTTTTCTTCATTTACCATATGTGCACTAACTTTTGTTACAGTAGAATCATCTTCTATTTTCCAACCAAATTCTCTACCAAGTAGATCTACAGCAATGGTTTGGTTTACATCAGCTGCTGTAGTAACTACAGGTATAGCCCCAAGTTTCTCTGCTATTTCTTCTGTAAGTTTATTTGCACCACCTAAATGACCAGATAAAACACTTATGACAAACTTTGTTTTGTCATCTATTACAATTACCGCAGGATCGGTTTTTTTGTCCTTAAGATGTGGAGAAATAAGCCTTATCACGGCACCTAATGAAAATATGCAGACAATAGCATCATTTGTCTTAAAAAGATTAACGATTTTACTTGTAGTTGAATCAGAATACCATTCCACATTATTGTCATTATTAGAGAATTTTATTGGCGCATAAATTTGCCATGAATTGAAAAGTTCCTTTAATTTTAAACCAATCTTTACTCCATTTTTTGTAATTGCAAGAACAGCTACCTTTTCCATAATACTAGCCTGTAGATTAGTTTAATAAAATTCCAATGTTCTTAAGCATATTTTGCCAAGACTTTACCATCAAAATCAAATAACATGACTTGAATGGGAACTTTATTCTCTGAATGCTTTCTCATTTGTCTATATACCTCAAAACAGATCTTATCAAAGAATCCTTCTACATGATTTTCTTTTACTATATCTTGGACATGTCGTGCTGTATTTGCTTTCTGTATTTGTTCAACTACAGATTTACTGGCATTACACTTTGCTGCTATCTCTGCTAGAAAATTTGTATTAACCTTGGAGCCTTTGACATGAGTCTGCTTAACACCGGTTGCTAGTTTTGCAAGCTTTCCTATAAAACCTGCAACATAGGCTTTCTTGATTCCTTTTTTTACACATTGTTGAATAGCATACGCAGCAAAATCCCCCATCTGAACAAAACAATGATCTGGAAGATCAATTATATTTCTTGAAAACTCTTCACTTCTACCACCAGTTGTAAGAACAACTATATCATTTCCCATTGCAATAGACACATCCAAGTTTTGTCGAATTGACGCAGCAAATGATGCTGTTGAATATGGTATGACTATGCCACTTGTACCAAGAATTGAGATTCCTCCCACAATACCAAGTCTTGGATTATCTGTTTTAGTAGCTAATTCTTTTCCCTTTGGAACAGATATAATTACTCTAATGCCATTTTTTTGAAGTATTTCTTCTGTCACATTTCTTATGTTTTCAATAATCATTTTTTTAGGCGTAGGATTTACCGCAGCTTTTCCAATTTCTAAACCTAAACCAGGTTTTGTAACTATGCCAACTCCTTCTCCGCCATCAATTTCAATCTGATTTACATTAGCTGTTAAAGATAAATCCACAAAAATTTCCGCACCATGTGTAACATCAGGATCATCTCCAGCATCCTTAATTACAGAACATTTTGAGCTAGTTTTGTTAAATTTACAACTTTGAACTATAATTGTAACAGTCTTTCCTTTTGGCAGGTCAACATTGACAGATTCTATTTTTTCTTGGTTAATGAGTGCTAGTACACATGCTTTTGATGATGCGGCAGCACATGTTCCTGTTGTATAGCCAGTTCTAAGCTTACCTTTTGGCTTTTCTGATGCCACAGAAGAAATTTTCAATTTTGTATTCTAACTCTTCTTGGTTATTTTAAAACCTCATACAAAATGATCCAAATTGCCATTAGTGCCAAGCCTCCATAAAGCATAAAATGAATTGCTCGTTGTGATATTGGTTTTTCTTGGTTATGTGATACAGATTCTTGCATATTTTTTCTAAAACCATGCATAAATTCTGAAAAATTTTGTTGGTAAAAATAAAATTCATTATTCATCTTTTTATCATAATAGTTCCAAAATTCTGCATGAGCTGATTCCATATTTTTATTAGATTTTTGGTTCTCTTTTTTTTGCACTAATTTAAGAAATTGATAAGCTTCTGTTATTTCTTTGAATTTTTGTGAGGCACTAGTATCATTCTTATTTTTATCTGGATGATATCTTAACGATAATGTTCTGTATGCATGTTTAATTTCATTTAGTGAAGCAGTATCTTGCAAACCAAGTATTTTATAACAGGAAGCAGTATCTGACATTTAACATTAGAATAATAACTTTAAAATTAAAAGTTATAGATGACTTTTATGGCAAAACCAAATGAATTGTGTGTAGCTATTAGTGGTGCTAATGGATTTGTAGGAAAAAATCTTAGAAGGTTATTCAATAAAAAGAGAATAAATTTGGTTTCTATCACACGAAGAAATTTCCAAAATTATAAACTCGAAACTAAGATAATTTCTCCTAATTTATCTAAAAATATTCCTATCTCAAAGCTAAATAAATGTCATGCATTTATTCATCTAATTGGAACAGGAAAACAAAATACTACTACAGATTATGAATACGTTAATGTTGGTTTAACAAAAAATGCAATAACACTTTGTAGAAAAGCTAAAATTAAAAAATTTATTTTTATCAGTGGCTTAGGAGTTTCAAAAAATATCACATCTGCCTATTTTATTTCAAAATATAAAGCTGAACAATTGATTATTAATTCAGGACTGGACTATACAATACTTAGAGCATCGTACATAATAGACAAAAATGATTCACTTTCAATATCTCTTACTAGACAAATTAAAAATGGAACTATTATAATTCCTGGTTCTGGCACATATCATCTACAACCCATATCTGTAAATGATGTTGCTGAGGTAATTTACAGAGCTTTAATTTCTAAAAAATTTTTAAATAAAGTTATTGATTTAGTTGGTCCTCAAACAGTAACTTTTGAAAAATATGTTAAAATTTTTAAAAACAAAAAATCAGCAAGAATAAAAAAAATTAAACTTGGAAATGCTTACCATGATGCATTACATAATCTAAAAAGTGTTTTTGGAGTAGAGGATTTGAATATACTTATAGGAGATTTTATTGGAAATCATAAAAAATTACAAAAACTATCTAAAATGAAATTTAAAACATATCTAGAGGTATTACAATCCCGCAGCACGTCTTAATAATTCTGCTTTGTTAGTTTTTTCCCATTCAAATTCGGGTTCATTTCTACCAAAATGTCCATACGCTGCAGTTTTTTTGTAAATCGGCCTCTTGAGATTTAAATGTGCTATGATGGCAGATGGCCGTAAATCAAAGTGTTTTCTAACTAGGTTTTCAATGTCTTCTTCTGGAATCTTTCCAGTTTCAAAAGTATTAACCATTAAAGAAACCGGTTCTGACACACCTATCGCATAAGCTACTTGAACTTCACATTTTTCAGCAAGACCTGCTGCAACTATGTTTTTTGCTATGTATCTACACATGTAGCATGCAGATCTATCAACCTTTGATGGATCTTTACCTGAAAATGATCCTCCTCCATGTCTTCCTTGACCCCCATATGTATCGACAATTATCTTTCTTCCAGTTAAACCAGAATCGCCGTGAGGTCCACCAATTTCAAATTTGCCTGTTGGGTTAATGTGAATCTTTATTTTATCATTCCATAAATTTCCACAAACTGGCTTAATGACTTTCTCAATTATTTTATTTGATATTTCATCGTTAGATACATTTGGTGCGTGCTGTGTAGAAATTACTATGGCTTCAATTCTTTTTGGTTTGCCATCTACATATTCTACAGAAACCTGTGATTTTCCATCGGGTCTTACCCAAGGCAATTCAAAAGTTTTTCTTACTTCTGCAAGTCTTTTTGTCAATTTATGAGCTAGAATTATAGGCATTGGCATTAGCTCCTGCGTTTCATTTGTTGCATAACCAAACATAAGGCCTTGATCGCCAGCACCCTGATCTTTTCCCTCTCCAGACGAAACTCCTTGACTAATGTTTGGGCTTTGTTCATGTAATCTTATCATAATCTCACAAGAACCTGCATCAAACAATAATTCTGGATTATCGTAACCAATTTCTCTTATTGTTTTTCTAACGATCTCTTCTTGTGCTTGTTTATCAAATTTTGCAGTAGATGTTACTTCTCCCACAACAGCTACAAAATCTGTCGTAGTCATTGTTTCAACAGCAACACGCGAGTCAGGATCTTGTTTTAAATATTCATCTAAAAAAGCGTCAGAAATCTGATCACACATCTTATCCGGATGGCCTTCAGTTACAGATTCTGAAGTAAAAATATACGATCTTGTCATCAGAAACACGTGTGATTAGTTACAATTCATTTTCTAATTTTATGAATAATACATTATTTCCCCTAACTATAACTTTTCCATAGTTTGCAAGAACTTTTCCTTGTTGAAATTCTTCAGCGTCAGTCATTATTAAATTCATATAAGAATCAACGTTATCCATTTTTCCTTTATATTCGACCTCATTTTTCAATCGTACAGTTACTGTTTTTTTCGTGCTTTTTTGAAGTGTAGTTAATGGCCTCTTAGAACTTATCTGCGACAATGGTTATTCACTTGTCATGCATCGTTGTTATCCAGAATAAAAGCCTTGCCTAAAGATATTTTCATTACAATTCTTTTAATTTTTGAGAATTATTATAAAAACAATGATTTGTACTAGTATCAAAAAATTAGATCACTTTCTTAATGGAGGCATTAAAGAAGGAATTATCTTAGATATTTTTGGAGCTAGTGCAACTGGAAAAACACAACTTGCTATGCAGATTTGTGTAAATGCATTACAAGAGGGCGGAAAAATTCTTTTTCAAGACACTACCGGAGAATTTAGACCTGAAAGAATGCTTGAAATTATGAAATTTCGAGACATGAATCCTAATTTACTTGATAAAGTCACGGTAGGAAGAATAACAAACACATCAGAACAAATACAATATCTTTCTAAAATAAAAAAACTTGAAAGCTTTTCATTGGTTGTAGTCGATAATATAACTGATTTATTTTCCTTTGAATATTCTTCTGGAAAAAATTTTCTAGAAAAGAATATCTTGTTTATGAATTATATGCATGAATTATCCTTGACAGCTTTTTACTATAAAATTCCAATTGTTATAACAAATATGATACGAAAAAAAGATGATTTAGATGTAGAAAATCTAGATAAATCCATTAGCATGTTTACACATATGAAAATTATGCTTAGAAAAAATGGTAACAGATACGTGGGAGAAGTGATACCATCATTTCTTCAAAAACAAGAATTTTCATATTTCATAACCGCCAAAGGTCTTATCGATGCGTCTTAAAGCTATTTAACTGTCAAAAAAGAACAAACTTGATTATGGCAGGAATTTTCGATTCCATTCCAATTATTTCAGTAATACTATTTGCCATTGGGTTAGTGGGCGTTATGGTTTATGAGCGAGCTAAAACAAAACAAAGTGAAGAATCAACTACTTGATCCATACTTATTGGATAAATTCCATTCATTAGGCTTTAAACAACTAACAGAGATTCAAAAAAAAGCTATACCAATAATTTTCCAAAAACACGATTCATTAGTAATTGCACCAACAGGTTCTGGAAAGACTGAATGTTCCGTACTTCCAATATTTACTGAAATAAAAGAATCAAAAAAGACTGGTAGGATAAAAGCACTATACATCACTCCGTTACGTGCTCTAAACAGAGATGTATTTAGAAGAATAACTCGATATGCACAAAACGATGGCTTAACTATTGAAATTCGACATGGTGATACAACACAATCAGTTAGACGAAAAATATCAAATGTTCCACCTGATGTACTAATCACTACCCCAGAAACTCTTGTGATATTACTAACACAGAAAAAAATGCTAGACGCATTATCTGAGCTAGAATGGGTTATAATTGATGAGGTCCATGAACTATTATCTAATGAAAGAGGAGCACAACTTTCAATTAGTCTTGAACGGCTTCAGCTAAACTCAAAATCTGACATTACCAGAGTTGGTTTATCAGCTACAATAGGTAATATTGAAGAAACAGCAAAATTCATAGTAGGAACAAAAAGGAAATGTAAAATCGTTAAAGACACATCGATTAGAAAGTATGATGTGGAAATAAAATACATTGATGGAACAATTTCTGATGTCGCAGATTCAATTATTCAATATATTGCAAAACTAAATCTAAATTCACCAGTTCTCTTATTTACAAACACACGAGGAGAAGCAGAATTTCTTGCTTCAATTTTAAAGGAAAAGTCTACAATAAATATTGAATTACATCATGGTTCTCTTTCTCGTCAAGTAAGAGAAGAAACTGAAAGTATTCTAAGAGAAGGAAAACAAAGTATCGTGATATGTACATCTTCTCTTGAATTAGGATTGGATATAGGATCAGTTGAATTAGTAATACATTATGGTTCTCCACGACAGGTGTCAAAACTAATACAAAGAATTGGTAGAAGTAGACACAACAAAGACTCTTCCGCTAAAGGTCTAATCATAACTAATAATGCAGATGATGAATTTGAAGCAAAATCTATTCTTGAGAGAGCTAAAGAAGGATCTATAGAAGAACAAAAAATCCACGAGGGCTCACTTGATGTACTTGCTCATCATTTAATTGGTTTAGCTATACAAATAGGTAAAGTTCCAATAGAACTTGCTTTTAGAACTTTTACCAATGCTTATCCATTTAGAAACTTGACAATTGATAGTTTCTTTAAGGTATTAGAATTACTCGATTCTAATTATTTATTATTCTTTGATCGAGAAAAAATGCTTTTTTGGAAGAAAGGACGCGCATTTAGGTATTATTTTGAAAATCTTTCAACAATACCTGATATTCTCAAATTCAAAGTATTGGATGTTATAGGCAAGAGAATTATAGGTTCGCTTGATCAAAGGTTTGTAGGTGATTACGGCGACGCAGGTAACGTCTTTGTTCTAAGAGGCACGCAATGGCGCATTCTTAACGTTGATGAAAAATCACTTACAATAAACGTAGAGCCAGTTCATTCAGGCGGAATAACAGTGCCATATTGGGAGGGGGAAAATATTCCAGTTGATTATAAAACTGCTAGAAAAGTAGGTCTATTTAGAACAAAAGTAAAGCATGGTTTAATTTCACTTTTAAACAAAACAATAACAACTCTTAATTTTGATTCAATTCCAGATGAAAAGACAATTGTTATAGAATCTGTTAGGAGTCAAAGCATTGTAGTATTACACGCATGTTTTGGAACTAAAATTAATGCTACGTTAGCAACATTACTGTCTTCGATGTTGTCAGCTAAATTAGGATTTATGGTAGAATCAAGATCTGATGCATATAGAATAGTACTATCTTCAAAAGCTAAAATCTCCGAAAAACATCTGATTGATGTTTTAAAAGATCAATATGATCTTGATGCAATTGTTACTGCATCACTTGGTGGTACTCACAACGTAAACTGGAAAACATGGTGTGTTGCAAAAAAATTTGGTATGGTTGGTAGAGATTCCATTTATGATAGAAAATCAGCCAGATTCCTTTATGAGCGATATTCTAATACTCCACTTGTATCAGAGGCGCTTCGTGAGTTATTTCATGATAAATATGATCTAGAAAGTACAAAAAAAATCTTGGAAAAAATACGAAATAATGAAATTCAGATAAAGTGGCACACTGTTGATACATTTTCCAAGCTTGCCGAGCCTATATTAGATCACACTACAAAGTATTATTCTTCTCCATCAAACATCAATAAAGGAATTCTTGAATTAGTAAAATCACGTTTATTTAAAACTAAACATAGAGTTATTTGCGCAAGATGTGGCAAATGGGAACGTGTATTTGAAACTAATGAAATAAAGAACGCATTAGTATGTCCATATTGCAAAAGTAGGCAGGTTACTTCTACATTTTATTCCGATTATGATCTACAAAAAATTATACAGAAAAAATATCAAGGAAAGAAAATCTCTCAAGAGGAAAACCATAGATTTGAACGTGCATGGAAAGTATCGTCATTAATAGAAAACTTTGGTAAAACAGCTTTTATTGTTCTATCTGGTTTTGGAGTAGGAGCAGACACTGGAGCCAGAATCTTACGTAATATGGTTGATGAAGAAACTCTATACAAGCAGATCTATGAAGCAGAAAGGCAATATGTCATGACAAGAGGTTTTTGGGACTAGTTTTTCTTTTTAATGAACGAAAACTGTGTTAAAAAAAGCTCAATTCTTCCTTCTAAACCACTTTTAGCATTAACTCCTGTAATGGATACAATTTCACCCAAAGAGCACTTGTCAATTAATCTAGCTAGGGTTCTCCAACCCTTTATCCAAATTTGTCCACTATCGTCTTCTACAAACATTTCAGATAATGAAATAGTCTCACCACTTTTTGTTTGAACTTGGTGTCTTTGTGGTTCTTTTAAGATAATTGCTTCAATACAATATTCATTATCAGGCTTTATATCAGAAATTTTTGTTCTAATTTCAGACAAAGAAGGAATATTTTTTTCAGATTCAATTTTTCTAACAAAAGAATCTTTGTTTAGTGTAACTGAATCTCCAATTACTTTTGATGGCATCAATTCTACTACATCCATTTCATTATAGGTACCAATAATATTGGCCTGATCAAAAATCTTGAATATATTTTTATTTTTATCTACAACAAGAACCAGATTATTACCTGATTCATTTTTTGCAATTGAAAGTACTCTCGCAACAACAGGTTCTGTCTCTTTTTTGCCCTCTATTTCAATTACAGTTGCATCATTTCCATGTAATTCGATACCTTGGTTTCCTGATTTTGTTTTCATACCTAGCAATCTAACCTTCGCATTAGGAGGAATCATTTTTGGTAACGATGATTCATCTTTTCCCCACAAAACCACTTTAACAAAATTACCGTTATTTCCTTTCAATCTAAATCTTAGTGCTTTTCGTGGCTGCCCTTGGGAGTTTGTATACTCCATCAAGCTTATGTTGCCATCTATATTTCCAGAAACAACTATGTCTTTCTCATTTTCCTTTATCGAACTTACATCTTTAGTTATTGATTCTAATGATGGTATGTCGGTTTGTTTATCGATTGCTTTTATGTCAGAGCCTGAACCTATGTTTAATGTTGGAGTTCCATTTAGATCAGATTTAACATAAGCTTTTACTATTTTTACTAGATCACCTGGTTTTAGCTCATTAATTACTGGCAGATTGGCTTTTTCGTCCCAAAGTTTAACACTTGCAGTAGAATCAATATCATAAACAGTCATAGTTCTAAGAAAGAATGTAGTTCCATCTTTACGTGAAAATTGTTTTGAAGGAGAAATACTGAGTATACGTGTATCTAAGGTTACTTCCTTTGCTCCTACATGCAGATCTCTTATTCCAATCTCAACTTTAGCTGGCTGTTCTAATATTACCCCCAGATCAGACGCAATTAGGAAAAGTGCTCCCTGATCTGTCAAATAACCAGCACCAATTTTTTCTTTTTTTTGCTTTATTTTCTCTTCCACATCACTTCTAGAAAGTTCAGGTTTTTGTTCTAATAGTTTATCTAATAATGTATCAAATTCAGACAAGTCAGAGTCTCCTTAATGTATTACATTAATAAAAATTTCATTAAACTAATTAGTGGACAGACTAGTGATGGAAATAATGTCCTGCATAATAACCAATTTACTTTCAAAATCATATGATGATGTAATTGCAGTTGACGGAATTGATTTAGATGTTAAATCAGGACAAGTATTTGGATTTTTAGGCCCTAATGGTGCAGGAAAATCTACAACAATAAAACTTCTGACAACACTTGTTCAACCAACAAGTGGTTCAATAACAATTCTAGGAACAGACGCAATAAAACATCCATTAAAAGTTAGAAATCTAATAGGCGTCGTATTACAACAACCTAGCTATGAACCAACACTGACTGTTGAGAAATCACTTGAAAAATATGGCATGATGTGGAATGTTAATCGAAAACAAAGAAAAGAAAAAGTTGAAGAATTGATAGAATCTTTTGATTTACAAGAAATGCGAAAAAAGAAAAACGAAGACTTGTCAATTGGTCAAAGAAGGCGAGTTCAGGTTGCACGTGAATTTATGCATGAAATGGAGCTATTATTTTTAGATGAACCAACTATTGGTTTAGACCCTTCTGCAAGGCGAAAATTATTAGATTTTTTAAAAAACAAGGTAAAAACTGGTCTAACAATATTCTATACGACGCATGTATTAACAGAAGCAGAGTACCTGTGTGACAAAGTTGCTATCATCAATAAAGGAAAAATCATTGCTGTAGATTCACCGGATGAATTGAAAAACCGCTTTGGTAATGAAAAAACCATAAAAATTCACATAGCAGGAATCCAACAAAACTTGCTTAATTTGTTAGCAGGTATACAAGATTGTAAAATTGACTTTAATTCAGGTACTAATATTACAATTCATTCTAATAAATCTGAACTTGTATTGATGGAAGTTTTACAATTATTAAATAAAAATAATGTTATAATTGAAGATCTATCTGCGATTCCAACAAATCTAGAAGAAATTTTCATTAAAGCGGTTAATGATTCAAATGCATCCAGTACTTAGACTCGTAAATAGAAATATTACAATATCGCTTAATCCAGGATTTTTGATATGGCAAATAATATTTCCATTAATCTATATTTTTGTAGCTGGTTTTGCTTATACTTCTTTGATTGATGATGTTCCGTTTGAAAATACCAAACTTGATTATCCTACATATCTGGCTACAGGAATGATTGGCTTTAACATCATGAATAGCACTCTCATTTCCGGCATAATAATTTGGAATGATAGACGTCACGGAATGTTTGAGCAGATAATGGCAGGTCCATTTACCAGAACTGATTACATACTGAGTAACATTTGTACAATAGGAATTGTAGGTATTCTTAGCGCTACGATAATTGCATTTGTTGGTTATCCAATTTTTTTTGATTCAATTGAGTTTAGCATATTTACAATTCCAATTCTAATATTTGCCTCAATATTTGGTTCAATATTATTTGGCTCTATTGCATCAATAATTTCCACAAGACTGCGTTCAAGTGAAGGATTTAACGTGATCATCAACACAGTATTTTTGTTCTTTGCGTTTGTAAGCACAGCCTTTTATCCAGTATCAGGTACACCAGAACCACTAGCAACAGCCTTTTACCTTAATCCGTTAACATATTTGGTAGATGTCATAAGAGCAGGATTTTTTGGTACTTTTTCTAACTTTATAATACTTGAAATGATAATTTTGATTGTACTTGCAATAGGATTGTTTTCAATTGCCACAAGACTATTGACAAGATTAGATTTCTAATTATTAAAATTAAATTGAATGATAAAAGTAGCCCGGCCCAGATTCGAACTGGGGTCAAGGGCTCCAAAGGCCCCTAT
>JBBDOC010000001.1:0-8538 GCA_040877295.1 Nitrosopumilaceae archaeon | reverse complement strand
ACACGCGACCTTCAACTTGGGAAGCTGACGTCCTACCAGTCTGGACTAACTCCGCTTACCAAATCTAGTAAGAATCATACTATTTCTAGTAATGCCCTCCGTGGATTGTCTATCGATCCTGAATATCGAAATTGGCTTGATCAAAATAAAAATCCAAGATATGCACGATATATTGGGAGAAGAAGTCCACAAGTAGTTGATTTATTATTTAATGATGATTTTGTTGTAAGACCTAATGACCGAAATAAACAAGACGATATGAGAGCCATGGGGAATTTGTGTCGATTTCACGACATAAAATATGATACTAACCTACATGAAGAATTTACTTCTTGGTTGAAGAAGAAGGAAATCAAATGGAGATCAAACATAAATTCAAAAAACTATTGGATGGCTAACAACGTAAAACTAGAAGACATTCTTTCTAATATTAGAAAGCTGCCTTACAAGTACAAGATTTTTGCATTATTTGTTTTGGTTTCTGGCCTAAGAACTAGTGAAGCACTTGATGTTTTTAACCATCATGAAAACATTTGTCGTGACAATATTTTAGAAATATTTACAGACAGGAATACAAAGAAATCAAACGCAGTTTACTGCCATCCCTTACTTCACGATATGATTACATTTCAAGTTAGTTCCAGTAGAATCTACAAAAATCTAAATTCAAAAAATCTTGGATGCGAGATTAGATATTTGAGAAAACTAAACTTTACTATGGTTGCCACAAAAATTGATGCATTATTAAGCGAATTTTGTCAGGGTCGAAGAGGAAACCTAAGTCAACGGGCATATTTTTTACCATTAATGCAAAACAACAAAAGAAAGTGGATTCGAATATGGGAATCTATCATAAATAGAACTCTTTTGTAAAATGCATGGATATGAAATCATGAAGTTATTTACTTTTTTTTCAAGTCTAATTCTAATTTCACTATTGTTCATTAGTAATCAGGCTTTTGCAGTTGATTTTGTTGATAGTTCTGGTTATACACCTAGTTGGGCAAAGGGATATGGGTATTACACTGTATTACAAAAATGTGATGCGTTTACTGGGGATTATTCTAGAGATGCCAATTGGTGTATGGAATGGATGGCATATGTTTTAGATCAAGGAATTGAAAACTTTCCTGAAAGTACATCGGGAAACACAAAATCTTTTGAAGCTTCAGATTTTCCATTAGAAGATGGGCCTCTATATAATGGTCCCTTAGAAAAATTTCTTCCAGAGGATTTAACATTTGGGAATGATTGGTTGGTTGGAACGCCATTTACAACAGATCTTAATCTAGAAGAAGGGTTAGATTTGGTTATTCAACGATTTGTCATACCAGATAGTCTTGATAATTCAAAATATTTAGGAGTCACACTAATCATAACAAAATTTGAAAGTTCAAGTGAAATTATATCACAATTTGAAGAAATGAAAAATGAAATTAAAAATCTTGGATTACCTACAGTTGGAGATTATATTGAATTAGAAGAGAAAGGAACGCAAGGTGATTCATATGTATTTGAAATATCAAAAGAATATTTTGGTGCTGATTGTGTTGGTGTTAGAAAAAATGTTGATAAGAATAATGAATCTGAGCAACTTGCTTGTTTAAAAAATGAATACATTATCACTATAATAGCATTTTTGAATAAGGACTGGATACAGAATGATTACATTTCAATTGGAACCCCAGAATCCGCAGTACGAAATTATGCTAAAATTATTATCAATAAAATTGATGAAAGTTCTATTACTGAACAACAATTTACTGTAACCAATGTAGAGAGTGCATCTTTAGACAAAGTAATTATCCCTAAAGATACTGCAATGCCTGGATGCGAAGTTACTAACAAGTGTTTCATTCCATCATCTATTACTATTCAACAAGGTGACAAAATAACATGGTCTAATGATGACACCGGAGCACATACAGTCACTAGTGGATCACCTGAAAATGGGCCAGACGGAAACTTTGACAGTAGTTTGTTTATGGCAGGAAATACATTTTCTGTAAAGTTTGATGACTATGAACCAGGCACATACCCATATTTCTGTATGGTTCATCCATGGATGACTGGTTTTGTTATAGTACAAGAAGTATCTGCATCTTCAAGTTCAACCCAAACATTTGATTCTAATGAAGCAGAAAAAATTATCCTTGACAAGAATGAGGTAGTAAAACAAGTAAAAGCATCACTTGAAAAAATTAATTCAACATTAACACAAGGAACTACCCATGAATATGAAAATCAAGAAATAGAATACGGTTATTTCATTAAAGCAACAGAAGGAAATCTTGGAGGAAATTTTTGGGTTACAACTATTGGTGGAAAAGTCTCTGGAATTGCAGCTCAAATGCTATATGAATCAGGTAATCAGCTAGGCGGAGTTAGTGCATTAACATCTCTTTATGCCATAGTTGCCCCTATTGCACCATTACATGAATGGAAACAGTATCCTGGTGCTGGTTTCATTGAATGGGTAGGGGAGGTATTCAAGAACGATGAACAAAAACACGAAATTCAAATTGGTTCTAAAAAAATTGGTTTCAACGATGATGATAGCGCAGAAGATTTAGGAATTGGTACTTTAATTTTGAAAATAGATTACGATCCGAACGTTATATCTAAAAAATTGAATACAGCAGTAGAACAAGCATCGCCTACAGAAATACAAACTAAACCTAACCAAGGAACTCAAATTACTAGTTCCAACGATTCTGATGACCAGAATTTGGTTTATTATGGTGTAATAGGACTTTTCGTGTTCTTTGGAATTCCTGGAATTATAATTTGGTTAATTATTAGAAAGATCAAAAAACGAAGAAGAATGAAGTTTGAAAAGAATGATTCGACTATCAAGCCTGATGTAACATACAAGTTAGACTAGGCCTTCAATTTCGCTAAAGCCTAGGATCAAAAGTTTTCAAATTTAGTGACATAAAGAAAACAAATGGGTTATTTTCATAGTTAAACTAAAACAAACGACTTTATTTGAAACAAATGCTATGGTTATACTCCTAGGGGGTAGATAGGGGGGCTAGTATACAGGGGTTAGATAGAAGATGTAGTATACGGTGAATTGTATCCCTAGGGAGATAGTTTTGCAGAAATTCAATACTGCCAAAGATATAAAAACATATGATACAAAATTTAGCTAGAAAATGCAAATAAAAAAATTCAAAAACATTTCATTCGAAATTAATTTTCAATGTGGAAAATTTTCAGATTACAATATTTTGACAGAACAGGAGGTGATATAATGAGTCAACAAACAGAAACACAACAAAATAAAATTGATTATTTTGAAGAAATCGTTAAGATCGTAGAAAAAGAAGTTAAACATGAGAGTGATAATATACGAAGTGTATTACTTAATGGGTTTTCAGCATTTACTGACAATCCAATTAACATGCGAATTTTTGCCCCATCTTCAGCTGGAAAAACCTACCTTGTAAACAAAGTATCAGGATTATTCCCAGAAGACAATCTAATAGTACTTTCTACCGCATCAGCAAAATCATTCAAGTATTCTCACAGTACAAAAGTCATTTTTCAAACCAATCAATACATTCCACTTGAACCTGAGATTCAGAAATTAGAGTCGAGCCTCAAAAAATCAGATGATAATTCTAAGAAACAACCTAAAGAATTAGATGATAATTCTACGAAACAGCCTGAAAAATCAGATGATAATTCTAAGAAACTTATCAATGAGCAGATCCAATCTCTTAAAAAAGAGTCTTGGAATTTAATTGATTTTGAAAATAAATGGTTAATCTTCTTAGATTCACAGGAGGAAGGATTATGGGAATTTTTGAAAACTATACTTTCTCATGATAACCCATATTCAAGACATCAAGTTACTAACAAAACCCAAGGTACTATGGGAATTCAGAAAGTAGTATTCAAAGGATATCCAGCAGTAATGTATTGCTCTGCAAAAGAACAAACGCAACTGGATCTTACCGCTGAACAACAAACCCGATTCCAGACATTGAATTTGAAATCGAGTCCCCAAAAATATCAAGCAGGAATAGACCTAATTGGTATGCGATATGCTTTAGGAGGAAGTCTTTTTGGAGACGAAGTAATTAATGAGGGGGAGATCCAAAAAGCTAAAATCTATGTACAAAGAATAATCCAAAATCTTCAAAAATATGGTAAAAGAAAAAATCCTACATTTGACCCCTTTGCTGAAAAATCATCGGAGAGTTTTCCACATGATGCAGGCGAACGACAACGACAATTTGATAGGTTTTGCCAGACTTGTCGAACTCTTGCCATTTGCAACGCTCATCAACGTCCCAAAGTTGTAGAGGAAGGAAAATCTCATCCGATAGTTTGTTTATCGGATGTTCATCAAGCCTTAAACATAATTCAAGAACAGTTAGGTTTGTCTAGAGATAAAATCCGATTCTTTAACGAGGTAGTAAAACCAGCAATACAACAGCAAGGACGTATTATGAAATCCGATGAACGAGAATTCAAAGTTTTGACTGCTCGTGAAATTGCGGATTTTAGACAAAATATGATTGGTAAAGTGCAGGATCGAAAGAAAATCTATGAAAACTATCTAAAACCTCTAGAACAATTTGGGTTCATTGAAAGTAAGCCAGATCCATTAAATGGAAGACAAAAAATCTTCTCTATCTCGTCGCATTATCAAGATAAAGATGCCGTTTCGGAATCGATATTGTTCGACATTTCGACGCTCAACGAATCGTGCGTGAGAGATTATATACAAAGACATCTAAAAGATCGATTTGATAAAGAAAAATTGTACATTGTAGATTCTAATAATAATAAAATTGATTTTGATGAAATGTGCAGACAGGTACTCCACGTCGACATTTCCCCTATTGAAAACAGGATCAAAAACTAGAATGTAGAAACGTCGATTACGATCGAAAAATAATTCTTAAAACTTGAGATGTCTGTTATTGGTATCTCATTCCTTTCTTTTTTTAAAACACGGGCTCCGCCCAACTATCTAAACTCTAAAAATTTGGTCATGAATTCAAAATTAGACTGACCCAAAATTTTTTCATACTGTTCATGAACCTTTAGAGCCAACCTTATTGGTCGTAAACTTCATCCAAGTTGTAACCTTGGTCATAGTCAAAGGAATCTTCTGGATCTTCTTTCTTTTTCTTGGAATCCTTTTCTTTCTTGCTTGTTATATCATCACCCATGTATTTTACCATCTTGTTTTAGATAATCAAATGCTGGTTATATCATTAACATAATTATATTGACGAGGTTTTTTGAGAAATTTTAAGGATCCTCTTAAATTGATCCGAGTATAAAGTAAAGGATTGCTTGAATCGCAATACAATACACCATCAACCAATTTTGTAGAGAGCGTAAAGCATAGCATTCAAGATGAGGTTTCCAAAGGCGGTACAAATGTTGAGAAAGGACATCTATTTTTAAAATGGATTCTCACAAAGGCCTTTTACGCAACTGAAGATGATGCCGAAAATGCAATACTTGATGGCCCAAATGATCATGGTATAGATGCCATTTTAGAAGTTCATGGAAGTGAAATGAGTTTCTTTAGAATTTTTCAGTCAAAGTATAAAACGTCTCATAGCGTTGATGCCATTCATGCATTTAAAGCAAAAATGGATGAATTATTGGAACAAAATCCAAACAATTTACCTGAAGGACGAATTAGGGATGCTCTAATCAATATTAGGGAAAAGGGATGGGATGTTGAAGCAGTTTATGTTACTGATAATAATGTAGATTTCGAAAGTCAAGACAATTTTCAGGTTTATGGTTTTAATCGAATTGTTGAGAAGATGTGGAATGATATCTCAGAACCCGCTGAGGGAAAGAGAGAGACTATTACGATAGATGACTATATGAAATATGGCGGAACAATAATTGGTGTAATCTCATTAAGGGAATTAGGCGAACTGGTCTTAAGAAGTAAAAAATACATTTTTGAATCAAATATTAGAAAATTTCTACCAGTTAAAACAAAAGTTAACAAACAATTAAGAGAATCATTACTCAAAGAACCTGAAGAGATTTTTTATTATAACAACGGAGTCACAATTGTAGTAAAAAATTTCAAAGAATTAGGAAACGCAAAGATTGAACTTGTTGCTCCACAAATAGTGAACGGAGCACAAACATCTACCACCATTGCAGATGTAATAAAAGGCGATCGAAACATCAAAGGAAATATTCAGATTACAATTATTACTGAAGATCTTAGAACAACCAGAAATAATATAACAAAATATAGAAATTCTCAGAATGCTGTAAAAGGAAGAGATCTTATTTCACTTGAAAGATTTCATGATTCAATTTATGGCCAGATAAAAACAAAATTAGGATATTATTATGAACAGCAAGCGGGTTCATGGATTGCACTTAATCAACAAGAAAGAGACTCTTACAAAGGGAACAAAATATTTAACAAATATTTATCAGATGATCATGATTTTAGAATTCCAGCCAATGATGCAATTCAAGCAATGGCAGCTGCTTTAAAACGTGATCCTGCAAAACCGTATGGAAGTATCAGTAAATACATGCCTGGGGGGGCAGAATATGATAAAGTATTCACCGATGAAGGGCTAACAGATGACTATAGGTTGTTGTTGTATCCTTATCTTGTAAAGTCATACTGTGAAAAAGCGTTTCATTATGGAACCAAAAAAGCCAATATGGATGAGAAAAAATATGCAAGACTACTATATGTTACAACTTATTTTATTGCTTTAGAAGACTTCATTATTCAGAAAACTATTGATTTGCGAAAGGAACCTAAGATCTTGGATACCTATTTCGAAGATTTTGAAAATAATGAGAAACTATTACAACTAACAGACAAAATTTTAGATGAATTCTTTGATCATACACTTGGATTAAGACAGGATGAAGATGGACGTGACAAAATGACTTTACACAATTTCTTTGCCAGACATGTATGGATGCCAGATGCAAGAAGAATGCTAAAAGGAATAATGAGTAGAAAACGAGAACAGTTTAAGGAAATTAAAGAATCATTTAAGAAAAATTAGGAAGTAACATGTTCGAATTTTTTAAGAGAAAAAAAGATAAGCCTAAACACGATATAAAATATGACAAAAAATCCCAATACCTAGGAATTTCTATCCGCGAATATGTAGTGACAAAACCAGACAAAATAGAGAAAATGGGGGAAAAAATGAGGGAATCTGTTGACAAGAGTATAAAAAATTCTAAAAAGAAAAATGATAATGACCTTAAATTAATGTATGAAGATGTAAAGAAAATAAAACGTGAGACTCTTGAAAATGAAAATGTCTGGTCAAGATGGTCAACTGCAGGAGATAAAGCAAAAATTCTTTATTCTGAATATGACCGATTGATTAATTCCCTAAATGAAGAACTTGAAAAAAGAGAAGTAAATAAAAAAACCTAAAACACTACTTGTCTTACCCATTATTACATTTCACAGTAAAAATATTCAAGATTTCTTTATCAATGGTAGGTTACAGTACTAGATATGGGAATTTTTAAGATAAATGATGAGGGAGAACTTCCTTCTTTAGCAGAAATGCTGTACAAAGCCTTCAGTGTTGATGCAATTTATTTTATGATAGATGCAAATCAAAAACTAATTTTATTTGTGGATGAGCTTTTTGGAAAGAGCTCTTCTCAAGAACGAGAATTAATGATAAAAGTCCTAAAACTTGAAACTATTATAAAATATTGTCTTTTGGCAGAAACTCTTGCAGCAATTTCACTTACTTTTACTTACAGCTATAGTGATAATAAAAAAGAGATGGTAGGATTATTCACAAAAATATCTGAGTATGAGGTACATCAAGTTACCGATTTCTATGAAAAAATCAAATCTAGGGATTTACAATATGTTGCTAAAATTGCTGGATATCCACCATTAATAATGCAACAAAACGACACTAAAACTACTTTAGAACGTTCATGCGAATTGATTAGAGATTATTTAAAAAACATTGGAGAATTTTATTTAGAGTTTAGATTAATCTATAATGCGTATAAACATGGATATAGAATTTTTTATGGCAAAAATGACTCGGATGGATCACCTGCATTTGGTTTTATTGAAAAAAAAGGAAATCAACATGCCTTAGTAGTTACTGACGATCAATATAATGAAATCTTGAAGAGATCTCGTTACTCAAAAGATATTTTGAAAATGATACTTGATAATCATAATCAGAGAGCAGAATATGAGAACAGTGGCGAATCTAGTTTAGACATTAAAATAACAATTATGAGGATGCCGTCCGAAAAACGTCCTGCTGAACCAACATTAATTTGGCCAAGAAGAGGTGAATTAGCCGAAAAAGAAAAGGAAGAAGGAAATGTATTATATGAAAAATTTAAAGATAATTTAGAAAAAGATCATTATGGGAAAATTGTTGTTTTAGATTTAGACTCTAAGGAAATTTTGGGTGTTGAGGAGAATGTTGAATCAGCTATGACTCTATCATTTCAAAGTAATTCATCAGGAAGAAGGTCAATAAGAAAAATTGGTGACGATGCAAAAACAAATTT